>JAHDBU010000002.1:0-18607 GCA_020630275.1 Hellea sp. | reverse complement strand
GGTATTTCAATTGAACCTGAAAGACACAATTAGAACCATTCCTGATTTTCCCAAGCCTGGGATCATGTTTCGGGATATTACAACCTTGATGACCAATCGGCGCGGGTTTTCGGAAGCAGTTATAAAATTGTCTGCTCCCTATCAGGATGCTTTTATTGATAATGTGGTCGGGATTGAGGCGAGGGGCTTTGTGTTTGGGGCTGCTGTCGCTTATGAACTTAATGCTGGTTTCGTACCAATCCGCAAAAAAGGGAAGCTGCCTTTTGATACCTATGAACAAGATTATGAGTTGGAATACGGGACAGATATTCTCGAGATGCACGCAGACGCGGTTCGCAAAGCAGAAAAAGTTTTGCTGATTGATGATCTCATCGCGACAGGGGGGACAGCGGAGGCTGCCATTAAAGTTCTAAGACAAGCCGGAGCCGAGGTCATTGGGGCGGCTTTTGTTATTGATTTACCTGACTTAGGCGGTCGAGAGAAAATTGAAAATATGGGCGTGCCTGTCACAACGTTGGTCGAGTTCGAAGGGCATTAAAAAACCCCGCCATTGGCGGGGCTGTAAAATTGATTTCAATTATCAGACTATTGCTGATTCATCATGTCAGCCATTTTAGGATCACATTCCATAAGCTTTGGCATGACACCGAAGAACTCCATGCCTTGAGCTTGAGACATGTTATCCATCATGTATTTTTCGCCCGCAGCATCGCCATCTTTGGCGGCAACTTTGGTAGCATTAACAACAACCATAAGCGTCTCTTTGCTAAGACCATCTTCCATTACTTTGACAGAACAGGCACAACCTTCGGCGGACATTTGACCGTCGTCTTCACATGACTTGACCATCAAGTCACGGTCAGCTTGTGTTAAATCCATGTGAGCCGAGTCTGAGCCATGAGACTCTTCCTTTTCACCGGAGCCATAGGATTCCTTTGCATCAGCCATCTTATCTGTCATGGCATCTTTTGCAGCACCGGCCTTTTCAGCCACGGCTTCTTTGGCATCGCCCGCTTTTTCAGCGACTTTCTCCGCAGCGTTTTCTACCTTGCTGGTGTCAACTTTGTCCTTAGCTCCGCACCCACCGGCAATAAGCGCCAGTGATGCTGTCAGTAAAATTAGTTTCTTCATAAATCCCTCCATTAGAACCAATTCGCGTAAGGATATACCTAATAGAGGGGATGTGACCAGTTAGAATTTACGAAATCACAGTTAATTATATTACCGCCTGAGTTTATGAAAATTTTTATTTTTGTTCGTTAATACGCGTCCATGAAAATGATTTTCAGAAAAATAAACCGGGAAGATGAAGGTGCCAAGCGGTTTGCTCTTGGGGCTGCAACGGCAGTGTTAGAAGACAGCGATTTGGACCTGCATACGCAAACGACGGTTAAGCTGATTTACTTCATTTTTCACACGTTGGATCGAAATATGATCACCGCCTTGGAAAAATCGCTTGGGGTCAGTGCGCCCCACCGACGCAATGTACGCCGAATGATCGCGAAGGTCTCGGAACAACGCGCTGTCTTGGGTGAAATAATCAAACCGCTCATGCGGAAACCACACAGCGAGCGCTACCGTGTTTTTCAATCCGTTTGTAAAACTGTTGCCATTTCCCAGAAATTCGACATGGATTTCATCCGACGAATTGTAAGGGTCGGCAAAGAGCTTGGGCTTTCAGAGGACGAGATATACCGGACGATTAAGAGCTATAAACTGGCTGAATAGTTCAGAAAAATTTCGGCGTACACTCAGCGGTGTCAACGGCCGCGGCAGCGCCTTTCTTAATCCGTTCTTTCATGGGCAAACTCTCCAAATGGGCTTTCATTTTTCGCTCCACCGCGTCCATTAGTTCATTCATTTGCGCTTCTGAGTCCGGTGAAGATTGAGTTTTAGCGACTTTGGCCAAGTCCTTGATGTCGTCAGGCGGCAGATATTTTTCCATCATTGCCACCATGCAAGTACACCCCGCTAGATTTAGTCCATCTTCGACGCATTTATTTGTAAGTGTTTCTGTTGGAGTTTGAGAGTTGCAAGCCGCTAGTGCTAAAGATGACAAGACGGTGATTACGATTTTTTTCATAAGAAAACTCCGACCCATTAAACATTGAACTTAAACAGCATAACATCACCGTCTTGAACAATATAGTCTTTGCCTTCCTGACGAACTTTTCCTGCTTCTTTGGCGGGTTGCTCACCGCCATACTCGACATAGTCGGCATAAGCGATGGTTTCAGCGCGAATAAAACCTTTTTCGAAATCCGTATGAATCACACCGGCGCAGCGAGGTGCTGTCCAGCCGGATTGAAATGTCCAGGCGCGGGACTCTTTTGGTCCTGCCGTGAAATAGGTTTGCAACCCCAAAAGGGAATACCCCGCTCGTATCAAACGGTTAAGTCCAGGCTCATTTAATCCCAGTGTTTCGAGGAATTCTTCCCGCTCCTCGCCGTCCAAAAGAGCAAGCTCGCTTTCGATCTGAGCGGAAATAATAACAGCTTCGGAGCCTTCGGCGTCTGCGTGCGCTTTAACCCGCTCAGAATAGGGGTTTCCTGTTGCGGCACTATCTTCGTCCACATTGCAGACATACATGACTTTTTTGGCGGTCAAGAGTTGTAACATACGCCAGGGTTTTTCTTCGTCCGCGTCAATTTCAGCGTAACGGGCAGGTCTACCATCGGAGAGAATAGCGATCGCACGGTCTACTAATTCTAGTGTAACCTTCGCCTCTTTGTCATTTTGCTTAGTGCGTTTTTCGAGAGCTGGGCGCCGTTTCTCTAGGCTCTCTAGATCAGCCAGCATAAGCTCGGTTTGTACGGTTTCAAGATCTGCTAGCGGATCAATCTTGCCGTCCACATGTGTGATGTCATCATTGTCGAAACACCGCAGAACATAAAGAATGGCATCGGTCTCGCGGATATTGGCTAGAAACTGATTGCCCAAGCCTTCGCCTTTTGACGCGCCGCGGACCAGCCCGGCAATATCGACAAAGTTCATTCGCGCCGGGATGCGTTGGGCTGATTGCGCGATTTCCGCAATATGATCGAGTCGTGGTTCTGGGACAGCCACATCCCCGACGTTTGGCTCAATTGTGCAAAACGGATAATTAGCCGCTTCAGCATTGGCCGTTTCGGTTAGGGCATTGAACAAGGTGGACTTGCCGACATTGGGCAAACCAACGATACCACATTTAAATCCCATCTAACTATTCCTTCGAGGTTTTGCGTCCGGAGGCGGCGCCAAAAGATCGACCTTTGTTTGATACTTGTCAGATTCCTGCATCGCCAGCAAATCTGCAGCTCGGGCCAATGCATCTGTAAAATCATCGACCCAATTCTGCTCGTCTTTCGCGAAATCAGAAAGTACATAGGAATGCACTTTATTTTTCGCGCCAGGATGGCCTATCCCAAGGCGCGCCCGATGGAAATTCTCGCCCACATGTTGGCGAATAGAACGTAATCCATTATGTCCGGCAATGCCGCCACCGAATTTCATTCGGAATTTTCCGGGTGCCAGATCCAGCTCGTCATGGAAAACGACGACTTTGTCCAAAGGTATTTTATAAAACTGCATGGCCTGTTGAACAGCCCGACCGGATTCATTCATGAATGTCATGGGTTTTAACACGAGAATTTTGACCGGGCGGCTATCCGCAGTGACCGTTCCTTCGCGAACAAGCCCTTTGAATTTGGCTTTCTCAGGAGAGAAGCCATGCATGCTGGCGATGGCATCCATGGCCATAAAACCAATATTATGCCGGTTCCCGGCGTATTTATCACCGGGATTACCTAATCCTACCCAAAGTAACATGTTTTCGGCCTTCGTCTCTTTAGCACTCTGCCTGGAAAAGAGACGTTGCAAAAGGGCGAGAATTACTCGTCTCCGCCTTCGGCATCTGCGCCTTCTGCACCATCAGCGTTTGCGTCTTCGCCGGAGTCGGCCTGTTTAGATGCGCGTGAGCTGACAATCGTCGCAATTGTGAAGTCACGGTCGATCGACGGCTTAACATTTTCCGGCAAGGTCACTTCGCTGATGTGTTTGCTGTCGCCGATTTCCATTTCAGAAATGTCAACTACGATCGTGTCCGGGATGCTACCTGCTGGACAAGACACTTCGATTGCGTGGCGGACGACATTCAAAATACCGCCGCGCTTAATGCCTGGGGAAACTTCATCGCCTTGGAAGGTCACATTAACTTCAACGTCGATCATCGTGTTTTCGTCCACACGATAGAGATCAACATGTACGGGCAGGTCCGTTAGCGGGTGAAATTGCACATCTTTCGTGATGACCGTTTGCTTTTCGCCTTTATGAGAAATCTCAATCATATTCGCTAAGAACTGACCTGAGTTCAGGGCTTTCAGCACTTCATTCTGGCGCAGGGCAACCGCTACAGGGCCTAGCTCACCGCCATATAATACACCGGGAACTTCGCCGTTCCGGCGTGAAGCACGGGCTGGGCCTGTGCCTGTTTCTTCTCTAACAACGACGTCCAAACAGATACCACTCATGGTCTTGTCCTTCTTGATCATATTCTCCGGCCATTGCCGGGACGTATAAACGAGCTATTCTCTTAAAAAAATGACCGCCCGACAGTCTTTTTGGGCGGCTTTTTTGAGATTCCCTCAAATTCAGCGCGCTCATTACAGAATGACCTCGTAAAATGCAAGAGGCTTTTATAGAGACATAGACTTTAAAATATGTCGCAATTTGGGACAGAATCCACTTTGTTTTGGTTAATCCAATTATAACTGAAAACTTGGCCCAACCTTTGCGTGGATTGATCCCGAGAAGAGAGAAAAGTCAACGGAGACGTTAAAATGGGACAGATCGCGCCAGTCATGATCATGAGCACTATCACACTTATAGCTGTTACGCTGTTGTTTGTCCCAACGCGTCTTAAATTTGGAACAGATCTCGTCCGTTTTTATTGGTGCGGGTTCTGGTATCTCTTGGCTCTAATTGTTCTGGCGTCCGGAAGTTTTGAGGTTTTTAAGCTCGCCGGTTTTACGATTGAGCCCTATGATATTGCCATATTGGGCGGGCTAATGACCGCTTATATTGGGTTCGTCATGTTTGCCTGGTTCCGTCTCGTCGGGGCCGCGATCTTGTTTGGCATTAAAAAGGCCGCCAAGCCAGCAAAAGTATAATTACTGGATTGGTACCGACTGTACCGTCGAAATCGGTGCATCGGGGTCGGACGGGATATCTTTCGGTCCCAATGTCCGGGGTGCCCTCACGTCATCATAAAGCGAGCCATATAAAGAATTACCGGGTGGAAGGGTGCCGGCAATCGGTCCACCTGCTAGATCCATCGAGGGATCAGGCATAGCCGGCGGACGGATCATGCCTGGTACATCCTCAGCACGAATGACGGGCGGATCGTAATATTCTGAGGCTTCAGATATGGGTGGTCCGGCATAGGCGTACGGATCTATTGCAGGTGGCTGAGCCTGGGATTGAGCCATTGAGGGCTGAGCCATGCTGGCTTTCGGGGCCATTTCAGGTGGAGGCATCATAACGTCCAATTGTGGCTGATATCCCGGAGGGGTGCCGTGCTGCGTCGCATAAGCCTGTTCGTAAGCTGGACTCTGCTGGGCTGTATCCAATTGCGGTCTGTATAGCGGAGCAGAAGGCGTCGATTGAAAGTTTGCAGCCTGGTGCTGCGCCTGCGGTATCGGTTTCACATAGGGGAGTTGAGGCAAAACAGGTGCGCGTCTCGATCCTGTTTGGCTGCGGCGGGCCGTTCGGCGTGTTGTTGCCTTTATCGGCTGAGACTGTGGTAAGGGTTGCGCTTGATAGGCCGTTTGTCGACGGGGTGCGGCGTAGGCCATCTGAGATTGTTGCGGAGGGATTATGGCCGAACGTGGTGCTGGGACCGTCCCGACCCGAGGTGACGGAACACTTCCCACGCGGGTGACAGACCCCGGTCGCTGAACCATGCGTGGCATTTGCCCAACACGCGTAGTTCTGTGTTCGCCAGGGACAAGCCGGTGATTGTCAATATTCGAACCATTGTCGCCGCTGATCGAAATATTGCTCGCTATGGGCGGGACTCTACGGGCATTGAACTCACAAATCATTCGGTCAGGGCTGATTTGAACAAAGTTCCAGCCTTTGCATTGAGCGTCACCCTGACATTGGGAAATGCACTGGTCAGGGCTCGTAGCGGGGACACTCATATAGGTTCCCCCGGCCCGGTAGGTCCCATAATCAGAGGCCATAGCCGTTAGCGGGATAAGTCCTGCGCTGAGCAAGGCGATTAGTCGTAATGCCATAATGTCCTCAAAGACTACCGATTCGTCTGATCTGACTATTCGAAAGAGGTGTTAGCGTTTGGTTAACCAAAGCTGTTTTGGACAGCTACTCGTAAGAGACTAGGCCCGCGTCAATCAGTGCTTGGTCCATAGGTGAGGCCATGATCATCGCCCAGTAATAGTGATATTGGGATGTGCGATCGTACACTAATGCGATTCCGAAATTGGTTGCCTCGGGCATGAGTAAATTTTCATTATGTCCGGGGCTTTTCTGCCAAGCCTCGAACACTTTACCCCAGCTATTCTGTCCGGAGGCGACATTTTCTCCGGCATAGGAATACTTATATCCAGTCCGGAGCATCCTGTCTGTGTGGGCCGAGCCGTCTGTACCTGTATGAGAGACCATGCCGTGATCAGCCATATCTTTGGCATGAACCTCTGAGGCTAGTATGAGTTGCTTGTCCAATGTCACGGGGGCGAGGTTATTCTTTGCCCGGTAAATATTGAGTTGGGTCACGGCCATCTGTACATCAAGAGGCTCGGGAGGCAGAATTTCAAAAGGAGATCCGGCTTCGAGCCCATTGTTCAAATAACAAACATAAGTCTCGATAGTTGTATCCGGCTGCAAGGTGAAAACACCTTTACAACCCGTTGTACCGAAACATGCTTCTCTGCATTCATCAATCGAAGAGGCGTTGAATGTTTGATAAGTGCCAGGTGGAGGTTCATATTCTGGAGTTCCGGCCATCCCGATCTGGGGGGTCAATATGAGAGCGAACGGGATGGCCAGGAACCGCATGATATTTTATTACGTGAGGGAAACAGATTCTCAAAGTTACAAAATGGATAAGTTGCCTAGATTAATGACTATTCCGCGTCCAGTCCGATATCAAAGTTGGTAGCCGAATGCGTTAATCCACCGATTGAAATAATATCAATTCCGCTTTCAGCAATGGCTTTCACGGTCTCTAAATTAACACCACCCGAGGCTTCGAGCACAGGTCGAATTACAGCGAATCGATCAACGATTTTGACAGCGTTTCGCAATTTATCAGGGCCCATATTATCCAGGAGGATGACGTGAGGATTAAAGGGCAGGGCTTTTTCCAGCTGTTCAAGCGTATCCACTTCAACACTAACCCGGACCATATGATCAGCATTCTTCATGACATTGGACAGAACGGCTTCGATGCCGCCTCCCATAGCAATATGGTTGTCTTTGATCATAATAGCGTCTGACAGCGACTGCCGGTGAGTGGCGCCGCCGCCAGCTAAAACCGCGCGCTTTTCCAGAGCGCGCAGGCCTGGCGTCGTTTTGCGTGTTGCGGCGATGCGGGCTTTCGTGTGTTTGACCAAGGCCACATATTCAGATGTCAGGGTTGCGATTCCAGACATACGGCCGAGGAAATTTAATGCCGTACGTTCAGCCATTAGGAGCGATCGTGTCGGGCCCTTCACTTCGGCAATGATATCACCTGTCTTCACGGCGCTGCCATTGCCTTTGATCACCTCAAAATCGACGGTTGGGTCGACCATTGCAAAGGTCATTTGGGCGGCCTGCATCCCGGAGATAAAGCCGTTGGCTCTGGAGCGAAAAAACAAATGCCCATGGTCCGTCTCCGGGATGAGTAAATTTGCTGTGACGTCCCCGGCTGTTCCGAAGTCTTCGATAAGGGCCAAACGGATGATTGGCTCGATAACTGTTGGTGGGAGGGGCGGTAGTGGTTTCATTTTCGAATTAATCCAGCATTTCATAGGATATATAGGATGATCCGCTCGGTTTGACCATATCCGGGAAGTCATCGCGGAAATGTCCACCGCGGCTTTCTTCTCGAGCGAGCGCTGAGGCCGCGATCAAACGTGCCGCGATCAATGGATTGGCGCGTCCAACTTGTTCTATCAGCTCATCAATCGTCCCGATCAAATCATTTAACCCTTCTGCTTTGCGGCGGACCCCACAAAGTTGAGTCATGCCGATGCGCAGACGGGTTGAAACCTGTTCTGTCATAGCGAGCCAGGGCTGAGAACGGATTTTGTCAGCTGTTTTAGCTTCGATCTCACTCTCCAACAACATGCTTGCGGCCCGTCCACCAAATACAATAGCCTCGAGCAGAGAATTACTGGCCAAGCGATTAGCACCATGTAAGCCAGTAGCTGCACATTCGCCAATCGCTAAAAGACCATTAAGAGATGATCGTCCATAGCTGTCTGTAGCCACGCCGCCCATATGGTAATGCACGGCTGGGGCGACCGGGATAGCTTGTTTACGGGGATCAATTCCGCCGCTCATACAGGCTTCGAATACGGTCGGAAAATGATCCGGGAAGTGTTCGCCAACAGCCTCGCGGCAATCGAGTTTCGGCGAACGCCCAGCTTCGATTTCGGCGAAAATCGCCCGCGCTACATCATCCCGCGGTGCCAATTCGCCGTCCGGATGATAGGTCTTCATGAAGCGACCACCCGTCGCGTTTATCAGAGTTGCCCCGTCGCCACGTAGGGCTTCAGTTGCCAATGGAGCCGGGTCGCGCCCAATATCGATGGCCGTTGGATGGAACTGCACGAACTCCATATCCCGCATGCGCGCACCCATAACTGCTGCCATACCCAGCGCGTCACCTCGCGCCGTTTTCGGGTTGGTCGTCACCGCAAACAGGCCACCAACCCCTCCTGTTGCCAGAATAGTAACGTCGGCTTCAACACCCAATAATGAACCGTCATCCTGTCGGGCCAAAGCCCCAGCTATGCCGCCATAGCCATCCGATAACAAGCTTTCGGCACGCCAGCCAATTAATGGCGTGATATGATCAGCGGCTTGCGCATGTTTGAGCATGACTTTGATAATTTCGCGTCCAGCGGTATCACCCTTAACGCGGGCGACGCGGGGCATAGAATGGGCCGCTTCCAGTGAAAGATAGAGGCTGCCATCGTCTTTCCGGTCAAATGGAACGCCTAATTCGGCTAAGTCCCTGACACGCGCGGGGCCTTCAGTGGCGAGAATATGAGCGATATCTTTGTCGACAAGGCCGTCGCCTGCCGCGATCGTGTCCGCAGCATGAGACGCAGGGCTATCATCAGGGTGTAGGGCAGCCGCGATACCTCCTTGAGCCCAAGCGGATGCGGCGCCTTTTTCTGAACGCCGAGAGGTTAGTACGAAAACCGGACGCGGCGCCAACTTAAGGGCGGTGTACAATCCAGCCAGACCAGCACCAACGATCAGCACCGCGCCTGCCGGCAATCGTTTGGTATCCAGTTTCCAGTTTTGCATAATAGCTTACGCTTTGAAAGGATCCCGCATTAGGATAACGTCTTCACGTTCCGGGCTTGTTGATACCATTGCTACGGGACAACCGATCAACTCTTCGACGTGGCGGACATATTTGACGGCTTCGGCGGGCAGGTCAGCCCAGCTTCGGGCTCCGCGTGTGGAGCCAGACCACCCGGGCATGCTCTCATAAATAGGTTCAACATTGGCCTGGCTGGAAATACCAGCTGGCAGGTAACGAACGATTTTTCCGTTGAGTCTGTAGGCCGTGCAGATCTTAATTTCCTCCAAGCCGTCCAATACGTCCAGTTTCGTCAGAGCAATGCCGTCAATGCCGCCTGTCGTAATAGCCTGTTTCACCATACAGGCATCAAACCAACCACAGCGTCTTTGACGCCCCGTGACCGTCCCGAATTCATGACCCCGCTCGCCAAGGCGACGACCAATGTCGTCCGTCAATTCTGTGGGGAAGGGCCCCTCACCGACACGGGTGGTGTAGGCTTTGGTAATGCCAAGAACGTAATTCAGCGCGCGCGGCCCTAATCCTGTCCCGGCGGCGGCCTGCCCTGAAATCGTGTTGGAGCTGGTGACGAAGGGATACGTACCGTGATCAATATCCAGCATGGCGCCTTGGGCGCCCTCGAATAAAATCCGTTTTTCCGATTGAACGGCCTCGTCCAGTGTTTTCCAAACCGGCGCCATGAATGGGAGGATTTTCGGGGCAACTTCAATTAAGGAGTCATAGAGTTCCTGGGCATCGTAGGGTGGATGTCCCAGGCCCTGACGCAGGGCGTTATGATGATGTAGTAGGTTTTTTACCCGCGCCATCAGGTTGTCTTCGTCAGCGAGGTCGCAAATACGGATGGCGCGGCGGGCGACTTTGTCCTCATAGGCCGGTCCGATACCGCGCTTAGTGGTGCCGATCTTGATGCCATCAGCTCTATTTTCGCGGATACCATCGAGTTCAGAATGAATGGGCATGATCAAACATGTGGACTCGGATATTTTCAGATTGTCTGCATTGATCTTTACGCCCTGTTTCTTGATGCGGTCCACCTCATCCAAAAAAGCCCAGGGATTAAAAACGACGCCATTACCGATGACGGACAGTTTACCGCCTCGGACGATACCAGACGGCAACAGGCTGAGCTTGTAAGTCTCACCGTCCACAACCAGCGTATGTCCCGCGTTATGGCCGCCTTGGAACCGGACCACGACATCGGCCCGACTGGACAGCCAGTCTACGATCTTGCCTTTACCCTCGTCACCCCATTGCGAGCCTACGACGACCACATTGGCCATATTATACCCCTCATACTAAAGGCGCGGCAGAATGCTCGCGCCTTGCACAGAATCTACAACTTTCGCCTCTTTAACCAATTATGACCCGCAAAGCGAATCTATTTCTCGCCCAGATGTCGCATAGCTTTTTAATTTCAAATTCAACCACCGGGTGTATTTGTAGGTTAACGTTCATTTACCCTTTTTCCACTTTGTTTAAGGGCTGATTAACTATGATATGGCACATTTTGACGACAATTATGGGGAGAGCCCGGTGCCTATTCGTAAGAAATTGGAATTAAAGCGCGAATACCGTAAAGCGACACAACAATTAGCAGAGCTAAACCG
Source organism: Hellea sp. (assembly GCA_020630275.1). Lineage (GTDB taxonomy): Bacteria > Pseudomonadota > Alphaproteobacteria > Caulobacterales > Maricaulaceae > JACOMS01. The sequence goes on along the minus strand of JAHDBU010000002.1, from coordinate 7,462 downwards.
TGATCTGGCGGCCAAGATGATTTTATTGGCTTCGCAAACCGGTGATACCGCTCCTTTGATAGGTGCCGTTGACGCACTTCGGAAAGCCGAGGAGTTATTCACAACTGAAACGCCCCCTCGTGAAGTGGCTGAAATTCGTCAGGCTCTGGCCGAAACCCTGTTTACCTTGGGTAAGGCGCAGGATGACCAGGAAGCCTTGGAACACTCCATCGAAGCCTATCGCAGCGCTATTACGCTCGCGTCTCTGATTGGAGATGAGAAAATGCGTCAAAATCTCAAGCGTAACTATGCCAAGGCCCGTAAATTACTGGATGAAAAGCCGGCAAGCCCTGACACAGCAGTGCGTGGTGCTGCGTAAACGCCTTTAAATACCTTCCTATTTGGGCAGACTTGCCCTAATTTCGCCCAAATCATGGTTAATGGCCGTGAGGAAATTGGCGAGAATTGGGGAGAATGCCATGTCTTATCGTTTGTTTTTTACAGCACTTTTGAGTGCGTCAGCCGTTCTGGGATCTGCCCAGGCGAGTGATCCGGCAGACGCCCATCCAGATGTATCCAAAGAGTTGTCTCTAACCATTTACGGCGACAAGCGGGCCCTTGTTGAGGATGTCCGTGATATTCGCTTCTCAGGCGGCGAAGAGGTTATCGAACTGCCGGGTGTTTCTTCAGCCATCCTCCCGCAAAGCGTGACCATCAAAGCGGCGAATATGGAAATCATTGAGCAGAATTTCGATTTTGATCTGCTGACCCCGGAAAAGCTCATGGAAAAGGCCGTGGGTGAGTTTGTCGAGATCGTCAAAACCAATCCGGCAACAGGGCGCGAAATACGCGAGACGGCCAAAGTCCTCTCGGTCAATAATGGCGTCGTCATTCAGGTGGGCGACCGTATTGAGGTTTTGCGGGATGATAAAATTCCGACGCGGGTGATTTTCCCCAAAGTGCCGGAAAATCTGCGCGCCAGCCCGACATTGTCTTTGCGTGTCGATGCGAGTGCAGGCACGCGCGAAGCCAATATGACTTATATCAGCAGCGGGCTGACCTGGAAGACGGACTATGTCGTCGTTTTTGACGAGGCTGCCAAAGAGATGAGCCTGCAGGGGTGGGCCACGATTGATAATACTACCAATACGACTTTTCACGACGCCGAAATCGCGGTCGTGGCCGGGCATGTCAACAAGGTGTCTGGTCATAATCGCTACAATAACAACCGCCACAATTATAATCAGCGCCGCGGCGGAATTGAAGCTGGCAGCGCGGATCGGATTGGTGACAATTACATCTATTCTTTGCCCGGCCAGACCACTTTGGCGAGCAAGCAGAAAAAGCAGATCAGCTTTGTGGACGCGGACGCTATCAAAGCTGAGAAAGTCTACGAATATCGCAATAGCGGCTATGCCTCGAACAACAACCCGGTAAATGTAGAGTCTCGGATTGCGTTTTCCAACAGCTCTGATGCTGGCATGGGGGAGGCCCTGCCAGCAGGCACAGTGCGGGTCTACACCGAAGACAAAAACGGCAAGGCGCAATTTATCGGAGAGAATAATATTGGACACATCGCGGCCGGGTCCGACATCTCCATGAAGATCGGCAATGCTTTTGACATCACGGTTAAGCCGACGCTCATTAAAAACAACAAGATCTCTAATTTCGTTTCGGAATACGAAATGCTGCTGGAAGTCCGCAATGCCAGCCGCAAAGATGTGAAGGTCAATATCTATCAGAACCTAGCCCAATACTGGTCGGATTATGAAGTCTTGGAAGAGACGCTCGATTCGACTCGCAAAGATGCTTCGACCTTGCTTTGGACGGTCGATGTGCCGAGCGAGGGCGAAACCGACCTGATCTATAAAATCCGCGAAACCCGGCCCTGGTAAGCTCTGTGCGCGCGCTCATCGCCGCCATACTCGCTCTAGCTGTTCACTGTATCAGCTGGGCTCAGACAACCGTCACTTCCAAGGCGGCAGATGAAACCTGGCTGACGATATATCCGGATAATCTGGCCATGATCGTAGAGCGTCGTGTGATTGATGTGCCGGCAGGTCCGTCGACTATCCGCTTTATGGGCGTGAGTGATCAGATTGTGCCGCAGACCTCAGTGCTGCAATCGTTCGAAGGCTTCACTCTTGAGAGCAATTTTGATGGTGATTTGATCACGCGCGGTGCGCTGCTGGATAAAGCCATCGGCGAAACACTGACGGTCCGGCGAATGAATCCCAAAACCGGCGAAAAGAGCCTGCTCAAAGGGAGACTGGTTTCCGCAGCCAATCGCAATGAAGTCATTCAAGGCATCGTATTGGAAACTCAGGATGGTATCGAAACATTAGAATGTTCGGGTCTGTCCGAGGCATTGATTTTTAACAGCCTGCCCAAAGGTTTGAGTGCCAAGCCTGTTTTATCTATGGAGGTCAACGCGGAAACGGCTGGGGAACGGGAAGTCTTTCTCTCTTATCTGAGCCGGGGTATTGGCTGGCAAGCCGATTACCGCCTGGATGTGGGGCAAGACCAAAAAGGCGAGGGGGCTCTGACAGGTTGGCTGACCGTCACTAATAACACCGCCAAATCTTTTAAAGACGCGCCGACAGCGATTGTGGCCGGGGATCTCAATATGACAGGGAATACAAAACCCGATGTCAAAGTTCAAAAGACCTTTACGCCGGGTTGCTGGACAGTTGGGTCGACCAAGCGCGGCACCCGGGTCAATGCGGCTCTGTACAAATATATTCAGCCTGCTGGCGGGGGTGGCAAAGTCTATGGTTGGGACGGCGGCGTTTACGACAGTATGGCCGATGTGCCGCCGCAGCCGTTAGCCTACACGATTGAACCTTCGCCAGAGCCTGTAAGTTTTAGAGGGAGAATGGCCCAACAAGAAGAGCTAGGTGACTATAAACTCTATCGCACACCGAAACCTGTGACCGTCGCTGCCATGCAGACGAAACAGATTGCCTTTATCGGTATCGATGATGCCGAATATGATCGGATCTATAAATTTAAAATCGATGACGCGATTAGGTATTATGGAGCCGATCCGCTTCCCCTTCGTGTTGAATATGAGGTCGACAATAGCAAGGACGGTAATCTCGGTAAGCCTTTGCCAAAGGGAACGGTTCGAGTCATGACACGACGAGATAATGGCCGGACCGCACTTCTGGGAGAAGACTCGATCAGAAATCTGGCCATCGATCTGCCTGTTGAAATCTACGTTTCCGATAGTGTGGGTGTTATGGGCAAGATGTTTACAGATATCACAGGGTCAGATGGTGTTTTTGATCTCAAAATTCGGGCTGACATTATGAACGCGACGTCCACGCCCATTCGGACCGAAGTAGAGATTAATATTGAAACGATCCGATATGCTGATCTCAGTGATGAATCGCATGAGCGCCGAGAGGGCGAAATCATTCCAACATATTGGGTAGACGTAGATCCGGAGTCGAAGGAAGAATTCCTGGTCAGCCTCAAGGTTATCAAGCGACCTACATTCCGTCACAACACTCGTAATTATGATAAGAAAGAAGCATACGAACGCGAGGTGAATACCGCCGAAACTTGGCTTGCCGGTGAGAATGGGCGACGCATTAATATTGATCATTTTCTGAATGGTAATGTGTTGACCCACGGCACCTTAAAAGCGCAGCTCAATCAACGCGAAGACGTTGAAAAGGACAACGTCACACTCACACGGCTCGACGAAACCTTTACATTCACAAATGCGTTTGACCGCCCGACGACACTCCGGTTTTCCTACCAGAAAGATGCAAAATACGAAACGGTCGTGGTGCAGGAAGCCTTTATGGATAATGGCCGGATGATCCCAGCGGTCACAAAAGCCGTGTCCAAACATGCGGTCGAATTGATTTCTTCCAATATCGACCCCGTCGACGCCAACAGGCTCGAATGGGAGCTCGAAGTCCCGGCGAATGGCAAGGTGGAACTAAATGTCGTGACCGAAGGCGCTCACAAATTTTAATCCTTTTTCCTCGCCATGGCTCTCGCAATCCCATCGTTGCTTTCAGCACTCGGGAAGTATTCCGGCGCTTTGATATGGTTGGTCGCTTGCTCATAGGCGTAGCCATAGGACAGTACTTTCGCGTCTTCGCCTTTGCCTGCCATGAATGACAAACCGATGGGCATGCCGTCAATTTGCCCCATGGGGACTGTGATATGGGGATAGCCCGCTACAGCCGCCAGGTAGCCAGCACCAGCCCAGCTCGGCCAGACATCGCCATTGATGGGGTCGACCCGTCCGGCCACTGGCCCTGATGGCGAAATCAGCACGTCCACATTGTTTTCTGCCATGAGCTTGTCGATGCCCAGAGGCCCAGACGCCCGCTGAATGTCGCCGCGTTTGGTGATGTAATCCTGATCCGTCAAAGGCCCCATCTCATCAGAGGTTTCGAGTATGTCTTGTCCAAAGAGGGATAGTTCCTTATCGGCGACGTCTTGGTTAAACGAGATCACAGCGGATAAGGATCGCGCGGTGACAGTCTCTGGTGTATCGGCCAGATAGTCATTGAGTGTCGCTTTAAACTCATATTTCAACACATCGAAACTCTTGCCCCAAAAATTTTCGGTGTCGGGCTCAAATGTTTCAATTTCCACCAGGACGGCGCCCATTTCTTCCAGCTTTTCTGTCGCAGCCTTAAAGCGCGCCTGAATATCGCCGTTCGAACCTTGGGCGAACCGCATAACGCCAATACGCTTGCCGGCGATAAAGGCTTCGTCCAGCTGCGCGGCGTAATCTGTTGTTTGGTTGTCCATGGCGTCCAGCATAAGTGCTGCCCCCATGACCGAACGGGTCATTGGACCTGCCGTGTCCTGGGATGAAGAAATAGGAACGATATATTGCTGTGACACCAGGCCGACCGTGGGCTTAAACCCGACAATGCCGTTGGCGTTGGACGGGCAAATAATGGAGCCATTGGTTTCTGTGCCGACAGCCCCTGCGCCCATAAAGGCAGCAATGCCGGCCCCAGACCCTGAGCTGGAGCCGCAAGGATTGCGATCCAGATAATGCGGGTTTTTAGTCTGCCCACCCAGAGCACTCCACCCGCTCATGGAGTCGTTAGAGCGAAAGTTGGCCCATTGTGACAGATTGGTTTTGCCCAGAATGATGGCACCTTGAGACCGCAATCCGGCAGCCAGCGGCGAGTCGCGCTTTGTGAGATTGTCTTTGAGGGCATAGGCGCCCGCAGTCGTCGGCATGTTATCCGTGGTCTCAATATTATCCTTAAGCAGGATCGGGACACCATGCAGAGGACCGAGGATGTTGCCATCAGCCCGCATCTGATCCAGTCGACGGGCCTCGGAAATGGCATTAGGGTTCAAGGTTAGTACACTTTGGATTTGCGGTCCGGCCCAGTCCACGGTTTTGATCCTATCAATATAATCAGACACCAGTTTTTCAGCCGTCAGATTGCCGTCCTCCATCTTCGTTTTCATTTCTGGAATAGAGAGCGTGATAGCGCCTTTGGCAGTATAATCGTCGGGCTTGGCTTCGGATGTAGGTTGCTGGCAAGCGGCCAAGAAGATCACCGCCGCGCAGCCACTTAAAAATAGCGTTCTCATTGAACTCTCTCCATTCTTATATTTTTATCTTTGAGCATAAAAATCAGACTATCCGGCCCGGCCAAATGGGCGGCTCCAACGGCCAGAAAATATGTGCCTGGTTGATCCATCAGAGTATTGATCTTGTCGGCCCATTTTTGATTGCGGTCGCTTAAAATGACCGCGTAGTCGTCTTCACCATAGCCCCAATCCGGGTTCGCCACGAGCAACCCTAGACCCTCGATATCGCCGTCCAACCATTCAGAGGCAATAAGATCCATATACTCCAGAGTTCGGTCCATATCCCGCGTGATCTGATTGAGACTTTTTATTTGTGCGCCCATGGCGGCCTTATCAAACAGGTTTAACTGCTCCTGCACGGGTTCCAAATAGGCAATAACCTTTTCGGTGTCTCGGGCTTGTTGTTCCAATGCAGAATCGACTCCTTGTCCGGCCAAATATCCGGCCCTTTCCATGCGAAGTTGGCTAACCCTCAGAGCCGCGAGCCAAGGCTGTAAATGCGTCATCGATTCAGGGTCTTCGCCAAGGTTTTTGAGAACATGTTTTAAGCGGTACGCATCGCCTGTATCCAGATGATGATAAAGTGACTCACCGGTCGGAAGCTCGCCGTGGCGTAAATGAAAATCGTCGATCGCCTTTCGGGCTGCCTGTGATGACAGGTCTGTTTCAAGATAGAGCGTTTGAGAAGCCTTCAAGGCAGAGGCAATCTGATCGGTCATCCATTGGTTGTCCGCCCGCAGGTTATGAACCGTTCCGAATATAAAGATTTTTGTATCCGCGTCCGATCCCATCCACAGGGCAGGAATGCCGGGTCCGGAGGTGGCTTTGGCTTGGGCCTCGATTTGTTTTATGTCCGGGTTTGATGCGTTTAGAGGTTCAACAGTGTCGGCGGTACAACCAGAACATAGCATCACGGACAGGGCGATATGGCGGAGCTTGACCATAGGCCTCAATGCCACAGGCTAAAGAACAGGTAAATTGGAATCTTGTTTGCCCGTTATCCCAAGCGCTCAAATACCACGCGGCCGTCGATAATCGTTGCCATGACCTGACCCGTCATTCGGCGGTCGTCAAAGGGTGTGTTATTGGATTTGGACAGGAGCTGATCGCTGTCACAGACCCAAGGTCGTTCGGGATCAAACAGCACAATATCAGCGGGCGCACCTTCGACCAGTCGCCCTGATGGCAGATCGAGCAATCTAGCCGGATTAATCGTAATGGTCGCGAGGAATTTCATCAGATCCAGCTTACCATCAGCCACTTGTGACAATCCTGCAGCTAACAGCAGCTCAAGCCCCACTGCACCACTGGCGGCTTCGGCAAAGGGCAGGCGTTTTTGTCCGGCCGTCCGCGGGTCATGGGCGGAGACGATCACATCGATCGTGCCATCATTCACACCATCCAACAGAGCGAGCCGATCGGATTCTTCGCGTAAAGGCGGATCCAGCTTAGCGAATGTGCGGTAATCGCCAATGTCGATCTCGTTCAGGGCCAAGTGATTAATGCTGACAGAGGCCGCTATATCCAACTCTCGAGACTTGGCACGTCGCAAGGCTTGAACGCCTTCGGCCGAAGAGACCAGATCTATCAAAAGACGTCCGCCGGTGATCTCAGCAAGAGCCGCGTCGCGCTCAATCATGATCCGTTCGGAAATGGCCGGTTCGCCTTTAAGCCCAAGGCGAGAAGAGAAATCACTTTCATGGGCGACGGCCCCCTGCGTGAGCGAAGGTTCCTTGGGCCGGTTAGCAATGAGCGCGTTAAACCGGGCGCTGTAAGAGAGCAGGCGTCGCATGATCATGCCGTCTGATACGGTCTCGTTGCCATTGGAGAACATGACGGCACCGGCCTCGCTCATCAGGCCAATCTCTGTCATGCTTTTCCCGTCGAGGGATTTGGT
>JAHDBU010000182.1 GCA_020630275.1 Hellea sp. | reverse complement strand
TTTAAATAAAAATGATCAGGAATTCCAGTCTACGATGGTAAAATTATATTGATCGGCTAATGCCCGAAGTTTTTTGCTGGGATGCACAGCGACGCCTTGATCGCATTTTCGCATCAGCGGAACATCTGAATGGCTGTCAGAATACATAACGGTTTCTGTGATATTTTTGGCTAACTCTGGATGTTCTTTGAGAAATGCTTCATAGCGCACGCACTTTTCCTCACCATAGCAATTCGGTGACGCGAATTCGATTTTCAGCCGATCTTCGTTATCCCAGCCCATATCGCTGGCCAGAAAATATTGTACATCAAGTCTTTCGGCGATTTCCTTCACGATAATATCTGCTGCAGCACTGATAATGATGATCTCATCTCCGGCGGCTTTATGTGCTCTCAGAGCCCTGAGCGCACCGGGGCGCAAACGGGTTGGCACTTCACGCTCAGCAAAACGCTTTGCGTGGGCCAACATTTCGGCCCGCGGTTTGCCGACCATGCACCATTTAATCATGGTTTCCTTGACCTGTACCCGTGGGATAAGTCCTTTTTTATATCGGATCTGTGCCCGGATGGCTGCCGTGAGAAACGGAATCCACAGCCATGGACGGTCCTTGATAACCTGCCAGACAAATCGGCCCCAAGTACCGTTTTTGGTTATCGTATAATCCAAATCAAATATGGCGAGCTTCATGACACCATGCTCCGCAAAGTCCGCTTCGCCGCAAACAGCGCCAGCGCCACCGCAAACAAATTGGCACACACAATAGCCCAAGCGGGCGCCATTTTGCCGATAAGATGAGACAGAACAAAAAATGAAATCACATAAATCATCAAGGCCGCGCCCCTAACATAGATGGCCCGCTCCGGTTTATTGGCCGCGTAAAATATCGGGTAGATGGGTGTTACCATACCCAATAATGTTGCCCCCGGCACGAGGATGGCCGCGAGAATGCCTGACTGTCTGTATTCTTCACCGAAAATATAAGCAATGGTTGGCGGCGCTCCCCACCACACAATAAGCGAGGCAAAAGCCCCGGACAGCAGCATATAACCGGAAGCCCGTTTGACCACGGGCCAAATTTTATCGGGTGTACCTTGAGAAACAAATTTCGCCAGTTCAGGATAAATGACCTGATCCAACAGTTTAAAGCCTTCAGTCAAAAGGCGCATGACTTCCTCGGCATATTTATAGACACCTGCCCATGCCGGACCAAAAACAACTGTTACCAAAATCATCGGAAGGTGCATGAACCCGCTAGCAATAGAACTGTCCACATTGGCTTTTGCAGCGAATGGCCAAAGCCCTTTCCGTGTTCCAATGAGGCTCTGTTTGGCTTTGATGACCGGCTTTAGCAGGTTACGACTTTTGAGTTCCATAATCCCAAAGGTCATCACGAGGAGGTAATTTACGCCAGAAGCCGCAAACCAAACCAAAAGAAACTCTTTGAACCCGCCGCCGCTCAACAAAACATAAACAGAACCAGCCAGACGCAAAACCGGTAGCGTTAAGGCTTCAATGGCCAATAGCTTGAAACGGTCAAACAACCGCAATATGCCGTATGACGTCCCGATCAGTCTAACGAAGAGCACAAGGCAATAAAGCGGAACAAAGGTCTTGATCAGATCAACATCAAGGTCAGATGGCCGCAAATCTGGAAATGTCGACCAGATATACAGGGCGACACCTAACAATGATACCGCCAGAATATAGGCCAGAATGACCGTCAAAAAATCGAGCTTGGTTGTAAATTTAATGAGACGGGCAAATCCTTCAACGTCCTGCTTCTCGGCATCATCAGCCCCAAATCGAATGATAGATTGCCAGTTTTTGAAGGTCGTGACTTCACCAAAAAACAACATATAGGCATGCATAAAAACCAGGGTCCCGAACAGGACGGGGTTTAAAACCATGGACGCAATTTTAAGAGTGGCAAGACCAAGCAAGACGCCAAGAGCCTTGGCGCCAATAAGTAAACCTGCATTCGAAGCTATGCGAGCCCCAACCGATTTCTCTGATCTGATTGAAAAATCAGCCTGCATCCCCTGCCTTTAACCTAAGTCAGAATGTGAGCAGGCTTTTGATGCTATTTAGACTTTGGGTCAACATATATCAGTTCAACATCGATGCCGGT
>JAHDBU010000057.1 GCA_020630275.1 Hellea sp. | reverse complement strand
AAATCAAACACCACTTCATTAAGCGGGAGCTCATATTCGACCATAGCCCGGCTACCCACATAAGAGAGGTTGGTTTGAACTCCGCGCCGATCCTGACACAGCTTGAGGATGCCGCCGAGATATTCGTCGGGCGTCATGATAGTCGCTTTGATCCACGGCTCTTCAATATGTTCGATGGCCATGACGTCCGGCATGTCGGCGGGGTTATGGAGATCAATGGGGTCGCCTTTTTTCATGGCGAGTGTGTAAACCACGCTTGGTGCCGTGGTGATGAGATCCAGATCAAACTCACGCTCAAGACGTTCTTGAATAATCTCAAGATGCAAGAGCCCCAAGAATCCACACCTGAACCCAAAGCCGAGAGCGGCGGACGTTTCCATCTCAAAGGAAAAACTCGCATCATTCAGACGCAAGCGTCCCATGGCCGCGCGTAAGTCTTCGAAGTCGGCAGCATCCACCGGGAAAATCCCGCAGAAGACCACAGGCTGCGCGGGCTTAAAACCTTCCAACGGTGTTTCTGTCGGGCGTTTATCTTCGGTAATGGTATCGCCCACAGCGGCGTCGGCCACTTCTTTGATGGATGCCGTCAGGAAGCCCACTTCGCCAGGCCCAATTTCCTTGAGGTCTTCAGGTTTGGGTCGGAAACAACCGAGCTTGTCGACCGTGTAGCTTGCGCCTGTATTCATGGTGCGGATGCGTGTGCCTTTTTTCAGCGTGCCTTCCATAACCCGGAACAGCACGACAACACCCATATAGGTATCGTACCAGGCGTCGATCAACATGGCTTTGAGGGGTGCGTTCGGGTCCCCGTATTCCGGGGCGGGGAGTTCCGCGACAATGGCCTCGAGAATGTCCTCAATACCAACGCCGGTTTTAGCCGAACATTCAATGGCGCCCGAAGCATCAATGCCGATGACATTTTCAATTTGGTCTTTCACTCGGTCCGGATCAGCAGCGGGGAGATCGATTTTATTGAGGACTGGCACCAGTTCGTGGTCATGCTCAATGGCTTGATAGACATTGGCCAGCGTCTGGGCCTCAACGCCCTGCGACGCATCAACCACAAGGATAGACCCTTCACAGGCGGAAAGCGAGCGGGAGACCTCATAGGCAAAATCAACATGGCCCGGCGTATCCATTAGATTGAGGACATAAGTTTCACCATTCTTCGCTTTATAATCCAGACGCACAGTCTGGGCTTTGATGGTGATCCCGCGTTCTTTCTCGATATCCATATTGTCGAGAACCTGCTCTGACATCTCACGGTCGGTCAGCCCGCCGGTGAAATGAATCAGGCGGTCAGCCAAGGTGGACTTGCCGTGGTCAATATGGGCCACAATGGAAAAATTCCGGATTTTGCTCTGGTCGAGTGACATGGGGTGGTATGTATTGCTTTTTTCAGGCTGTGCAAGGGCTTTGCAGAGCGGCAAAAAGGCTCTAAAATAAAGACATGTTCAATTGGGCAAAATTTGTCGTTCTTGTGACTGCGCCGTTTTTGACGGTGGCGGCGTATGCGCAGACTGCACCAGTGCAAAACGAACGCGCGCCTCATAGCAAGGAAACTTCAGAATATTCCGAGGTCTTTGGATTGTCGCGGTCCAATGCGAACTCGGGATATAGTCAAGTTTTCGCCCTATCGAGCACCGAGGAACTCTCTGTCCCCCAATCTCGACAAGAATGGTTGGAAATTGCCGAACACATTCGGATGGGGGAGATGAATTTCAAAGTCTATTACGCTATGCTGCGCGGCGAAAAACCCGAAGATATTATCACGCCAGAGCTGATGACTCTCTACAAACCCATTTATGAGGACTGGCTGTTGAAGAAATTGGAGGCCGAAGAGCGAGAGCTGCCCGTCGGGCAAGATGGCACGGACTATCTGAACTATCACCCGTCGATTCGTACTGAATGTGACCCAAACCTCAATTCAAACTTACGCCAATCCGCGGAGTCAACAACCCTGCCAACGTCAGACCAGCTCAACGCCATGTATCGGACGATGCTGAATAAGATCGCGTGTGAAAAAGAGGATTAGGGCTCTGATTAAATTGGCTACTCATGCCCCCAAACAGGTGGGGGGGTATCGACGGGTTTGGTCAGATCAAACTGCGCACGGAAATCCCGGTTGGGTCGGGATAGGGCGTAGGTGAAGGTTTTCTCGTCGTCTAGGGTTATAAACCAGGTATTGGCAACCGATACATCGAGCCCCTCGCGCACGAACATATCTTTGGAAAATTGATCTACTGGGAAAGCTTGTCGCGCATGTGTTCCCAGGTCATTCGTCGTCCCGCCATACATGGTGACCGCGTCCGGCTTGCCGTCTTCGTGACGATGGTCATGTTTGAGGGTCAGGCGGTTGTCTTTGAGTGTCACGATCCAGGTCCGAGAACGGTTCTCGCCAACATGCAAGGGAATTTTTATTTCGCTATCTGAGCAATCGCGTACATGCATAATCAGAGTTTCCTTGGCCCAGTCTGCATCTTGTGGATCGCTGGAGATGACTTTGCCTGCATATGAGTTTCCACAAAGCTCAGACAGTTTATTGAAAAAATCCTGTGGCGGCTCGGCTTGTTGCGGAAGGCAGCTGGCTATGAAAAGGGCTGAAAAGGAAAACCATAAAATTCGCATGACTTTACAGTGCCGATAAATCCGGCACATGTCCAACCCTATTTGATGACCCTCACATAGGCCTCGCGTCCGATGATGCGGTCATTGGGCTTGAGATTGGGATCTTCAACGGCGGTTACAATAAATTCCGGACTACCCTGCAAGGTCAACGTATCCGTTAGCACGGTCGTTCCGGCGCCCCGTAGAAAGACCTGTGGACTGCCTTGAAGTTTCAGTTCCCCACTGATGGCATATACGATCCCCGTTAGGTTCAGGGTTCCTCCGCCTGTGATCATATTAGGCTGTCGTGGCGCGGTATCTCGGTCCTGGAAGATGCTGATACCGCGATATTCGCCGCTGGTCGGAGGCGTGACATTCCAGTTTCCGCCAGAATGCATTTCAAAATTGGCTCTGTCGCCGCTTAGGTGGAACATGACACCCGAACCTGTTACATTGGCATTAGCGGCCATATCCAGCGCCCCGCCGGAAACATGATAAATACCGGGTTCGAGATTGATCTGGGAATTGGCAGAAAAATTCAAACCACGGCAATAATGCCCAGGTCGTAAGGTTACGGGCCCACGGCTCCTTGTATTTGCTCTCGGGAAATCGCAAGGCGGCAGGTCTGGCGCGTCGATATCGAAATAGGGGTCGTTTCGTGTTCCGCAGCCTTCTTCCGGCCCCGGAACCCATTTCTTTCCGGCGAAACCGCCATTCAAACAAACTTCTGCTTCGGACAGTAAGGGATTTCCTTGGGCGACGGCGCTTTGTGCCGCCCCTGAATTGCCATGAATATAGCAATTCACTGTATTCATAGTCGGGTGTCCTTGAAAGCGAATAGCGGAGCTACGATTAGGTGAGTTCACCAATACGCAAGCCGGCTCCAAGACTGTTTCGGCAGCCACTTCGACAGCGACATTCAAATTTGGCTTGCCAAACAGTTTCATGATCTGTGTGTCCATAACAGTTTGCGCCGTTACGGTAGAACGTGTTGGGGTCAAATTGACATTCATCCCGACGTCTCTGGCATTAAAAGTCTGACGATCGAAGTTTTCGCCCATGGCAGCAAAAGCCCGTTCACGGCGGGCTTCGTCTGTCGATTGGCTGGCTTTAGCGCTGGCGACAGCCGCGGTTTCCGCTGCATCTCGCAATGCCGATTTTGCTCTTTGCAGGTTGGCTAGGTCAACAGCACCAGCTGTGCAAACAGCCAATGGAATAGCCATCATAGCCGTCGTCATGGCAAAGTTGCCATCCGTATTGGATAAATATCTCTTGAAAATTCCCAATTCTAAAAACCACCTTTGCCGTCCACCTGCATCTTGTAAAGCAGGGAAGTAGAGATCGGGTTAATTAGGATTGAATTTGTCTGTTTTGGTGTATGATGCCTTAACAAGCCGGCGAGACACATAAATCGAATTCATGTGATAATATACTAGACACTATTGCTAATATATTTAATAACATAACGCTTTATGGATATCCGCTCGACATATCGACTTATGACGGCTTTGTTGCTGGGTTTGTTCCTGATTTTGCAGATAAATGCTGCGACTCACATTGTCGAAGCTGGCGACACCCATGAACATGATTGTGTTTATTGCTTGGTCGTTAGTGAGGAAGATGGCGCGTTTGAGGCTGTTTTAGATGCTGTAGACGTCACATTTGATAACGAAGTAGCGCCGATTGCTATCTATTCGGTGCGACCTGTCGATATTTGGAGACCTATACCCTATGGTCGGGCCCCGCCGCCCAGGGCACCTCCCCAACACGTTTAAACCTCAAGAAAAATATAATCCAATCTGCGGACCTGTATGAAACGGGTCTGCATGTTTAAACGAGAATACAAATGACAAATAACTATAAATTATCGAAAGCTGCCTTGAGTGCAGTTTTATTACTAAGCGCATCACCCGCATTTGCCCAAATGCAAGGCATTGACGAAGAAATTATCATCACGGGCGCCCGCATTTTGGAAGGGTCGGTGGACGACGCCATTACGGGCATATCTATCCTTTCCGAGGATCGGTTAGATGATCGGCTGGCCCCTACCATTGGTGAAACACTCAAACTGGAACCGGGGGTATCCTCCACATTTTTTGGCGCTGGTGCCTCCCGTCCCATTATTCGCGGGCAGGGCGGTGACCGTGTTCGCGTCCTGACCAATGGTATCGGTTCGATTGATGCGTCCTCCGCCTCTCCGGACCACGCGGTTGCCGCCGAGCCGGCTCAGGCTGAGCAAATTGAAGTTTTACGCGGCGCTTCCATTTTACGATTTGGCTCCTCGGGCGCGGGGGGCGTGGTGAACGTTATCGACGGCCGTATCCCGCAGGACATACCAGATGGTGTCGAGGCAACGGTTCGCATGTCGGCGTCTTCGGTTGATACGGGTTTCGAACTGGCTGGCGCAGTGGACCATGAAATCGCGCCAAAACTCGTTCTGCACTTAGATGGCACCTGGCGAAACGCCAGTGACTTCCGCATTCCCGGTTTCGCTGAAAGTGAGCTCTTCCGCGAAGCCGAAGAAGAAGAGGAACATCATGACGAAGAGGAAGGTCATGATGAAGACGAAGATCACCACGATGAAGACGAGGAAGCAGAGGAACAATTTGGGCGTCTCGAAAATTCCTTTGTTGAATCCAATTCGATCACAGGCGGACTTTCTTATGTTGGCAATCGCGGATTTATCGGGGTCGCCGTTCAGCGTTTTGAAAGCCTTTACGGAGTCCCGGGCGGGCACGGCCATGGTCATGAAGAGGAAGAGCATCATGATGATGAAGATGATCATGAGGAAGAGGAGCACGGGCATGGTGAAGAGGAAGAGGGCGAAGAGTCCATTTCGATTGACCTGAAGCAGACCCGGTTTGATCTTAATGCCGCTCTTGAACTGGATGGTTTCTTTGAACGCGTTCAGTGGGTGGGTGGTTATGCCGATTATGAACATACTGAACTAGAAGGTGACGAGATCGGAACCGTATTTGCCAATGAAGGTTGGGAGACCCGGCTCGAAGCCGTTCAGGCGGAGAAAAATGGCTGGAAAGCGGCCTATGGGCTGCAGCTCCGTAACCGCGATTTCTCAGCGATCGGTGCAGAGGCATTCGTGCCGCCTGCCGAAACCCGTCAGATCGGAATTTATACCTTCCAGGAAAAACAGATTGAAGACCTGCATATCGAAGGCGCTGTGCGATATGAACATACAGAGCAGACCAATTTAGATGCGGATTTCTCCCGCGACTTTAATCTGCTGAGTGTCTCTGGGGGCGCTGATTACCATTTCACCGAAGCGGTTCGTGCTGGCGCTACTGTTTTCAGAACCGAACGGGCTCCGACGTCTGAGGAATTGTTCTCAAACGGTCCGCACCTCGCAACAGATGCTTTTGAGATCGGTGACCCTGATTTGAATAAAGAGGTGGCTACGGGCGGTGAATTGGCTTTGCGCTATCGTGGCAAGAATTCGTTCCTGACCACAAATTTCTTCTACACCGATTATAAGGACTATATTTTCGAAATGCCGACGGGCGAAGAAGAAGATGAGTTAGACGTCTTTCAGTTCATGGGTGAAGATGCCGAGTTCTATGGTTTCGAAGTCCAGGGTGGATATGAGCTTGGCGATATAGGTAGCGCCTTCGTGTCTGTAGATGGTTTGATCGAGTATGTGCGAGCCAAAACGGAAACGTCCAATCTTCCGCGTATCCCGCCATTATCCTTCTTGGTGGGCGGTGATATTGAATTTACTAATATCAATTTGCGGGGCGAGCTGGAATATGCGGACGCGCAAGACAACATATCCATGAATGAACTGCCGACGGAAAGCTATCTTCTGACCAATGCCTTTCTGACCTGGAAATTCCCGGGCGAACAAAATGTCAAATTCAAGCTTTCAGCGCTGAACATATTCGATGAAGAGGCCCGGCAGCATAGCTCGTTTTTGAAAGATCAGGTCCCCTTGCCGGGACGGAATTTCAGATTTTCGGTTTCGGCAAATTTCTAAATACAAAAAAGCGGGGCAGGCCCCGCTTTTCTTTTTTCAAATGTGATTTTCTTATTTTTGCGGTTGTTGCTTTTGTTGAGCGCGCATTTGAGCGATGAAATTACGCAATTGTCCGTTTTCTTTTTGAACGCTTTTCAACTGTTCTTTGAGGCCGATTTTGCGCACATCCAAAAGTTGGACATTAAAGATCAACGTTGCATTAGGTGGGATGCTGCCCGGACGGCCTTGTTCGCCATAGGCCAGTTTACCTGGGATGTAGAGTGTACGGGCTTCGCAAGGTTGCATGTCGCCTAATGCCTCGATCCAGCCTTTGATGACACCGTTCCGTGGGAATTCGGATGGCTCACCTCGATCATACGAGCTATCGAACTTGGTGCCGTCTGTGAACATGCCGTGGTAGTGTACTTTCACGAGATCGGTTTCTGCCGGTTTCACACCGTTCTTCTGTCCGGGATTTACAACGGTATATTGCAGGCCGGATTGGGTGACCATAACGTTGTCACGTTCCGCATTGGCTGCGTGCCACTTCTCGCTTTCCAATTTGACGTCAGGCAAGCCGCCAATCACATCTCCGTAGGCCTCGGAATTGGCCAGTATTCCTTCGCCTTCACAGGTTCCTAATACGGCGCCATCGATTTGAGATTTCAGATCCGTTATTTCAGTTTGTAAGGCTTTCACGTCCACCCCACCCTCTGTGCTAGGGGTCGAATTAGTACAAGCCGCCAAAGAAAGGCTGGCGATAGAAAGTAAGAATAACTTTTTCATATCAAACTCCAATTTTCGCGCCGCTAGCTAGGCGCTTATGGGGCAATTGTAAAGATTATTTCGGGTCGTCTCGCAGCCAGCCAGTGATGGAAAACCGACCTGCACCTGCAAAATTTGAAACTTGGGTGACGATATGTTGGCGCGGAACTTTGAAGAGTGTCAACGTATTGAAACTGGGTACAAAGCCCCTTCCGATTTCGCCATCGTCCAGAAACAATAAATTTCCGCCCCAATCCAAGCGCCAGTTTTTTGTAAACCCCATAACATAAGCGGCCCGTCGTTCCGCGCTATCGCCAGTATCATCATGGACATTTAGAAAATGCCCCCGCGCATAAAGCGTTGCTTGGGCATCGTGTTTGATGACTGTGCTTTCACCTGTAATGGTTCGCGTGAAGTCAAGCATTTCGGGTGTATTTAAGAATTCAGTCATTTGATGAAGAGGCCAGTCCTGATCTCTTTTCTCGAGATAGGCTCTTATCATCGGATAACACAAATAAAGATAGGCGAACCCGTCAACGGCACGTTCCATAGTGTCAGTGAGAATCCGTTTTTTTTCTGGCTGAGGTTTCTCAGCCCATTCTTCAGGCCGATAATAACAGTGTTTCCCCGATGCATCTGAATGTACCAGATGCCAAGGGGTTCGATTGGCCAATAGCTGATAGATTGCCTCAGCAGTTTCCTGCGGGAATAAGTTTTCGACCCGAACTATGCCGTCTTCGGCATACTTCCGGGCTAAAGCCTCAACATTGTGATGTGGATTTAAACCAAGTTCCAACTATCCTGCCGCTTCTAATTCCGACGTCCATTCTCCCATAGAGGCCAGACCATTCATCTTGGCTCTGTGGTTAAACGCTTTTTGTGCGGCGTCATAGTTAGCACTATCCCCGCCCCAGGCAAAGAGGGCAGATTGTTGAAGCGCCCGACCATATGAATAAGTCAGATTCCATGGAAATCCACCGATCTGGTTCATGGCATTGAGGTGCTCAGTTGCGATTTCATTGCTCTGTCCGCCTGACAAGAAAGCAATCCCCGGAACCATGGACGGCACACAGTCTTTTAGCACGTCGACAGTTCGCTCAGCGACTTCTTCGACGGATGGCTGCGTCGGGCATTTTTTTCCGGCAACAACCATATTTGGCTTCAGGATAGTGCCCTCCAGTTTGACGCCTTGCTCATAAAGATCAGAGTAAAGCGTCTTGAGCACGTTCTCAGTCACATCGTGACAGGTCTGGATACCATGATAGCCTCCCATAAGGACTTCCGGCTCAACGATGGGAACAATATTGGCTTCTTGGCATAGGGCCGCGTAACGAGCGAGCGCGTGGGTGTTGGCTTTAATCGCACCCCAGCTCGGGGTCACCCCGTCAGCTGTATCCGGATTGGAAATCTCGATGACCGCGCGCCATTTGGCAAAGCGGGCGCCAAGTTCGTAATACTCATTCAAGCGATCCCTCAGGCCGTCCAAGCCTTCTGTAATGGTTTCTCCGGGCCGACCCGCCAGGGGCTTCGCACCCATATCCACTTTAATGCCCGGGATGGCATCGTGGCTTGTGATCAAATCCACAAGAGGTGTTCCGTCAGCAGCTTTTTGACGAATAGTCTCATCATAAAGGATAACCCCGGAAATGTGGTTCTTCATCGCATATTCCGTGCGGAATAGCATTTCGCGCCAATCGCGTCGCTTGTCTTCTGTAGATGTCGTATTAATCGAGTCAAAACGTTTCTTGATGGTACCTGTGGACTCGTCGGCAGCGAGCAAACCTTGTCCGGGCGTGACCATTTTAATAGCAATTTTATTGAGTTGATCGAGGTTCATATCTTTCCCCTTTA
The DNA here is from genome assembly GCA_020630275.1 of Hellea sp. Taxonomy (GTDB): domain Bacteria; phylum Pseudomonadota; class Alphaproteobacteria; order Caulobacterales; family Maricaulaceae; genus JACOMS01. Next base: position 4,509 of record JAHDBU010000057.1, on the reverse strand, counting down.
CTTGCGTAGAATTTCGACACCGGGCAGAGCTTTACCTTCCATCCATTCCAGGAAGGCGCCTCCGGCGGTTGAGATAAATGTAAAATTGTCGGCGGCTCCGGCGTGCTTGAGCGCGGCGACTGTATCACCGCCGCCTGCCACAGCAATCAAGCCGTGTTCTTTGGCTCTTTTTCCGGCATATACAGCAGCTTCAACAGTCGAGGTATCAAAAGGTGCGAGTTCAAATGCACCAAGTGGACCATTCCAGATGAGGGTTTTGGCCCGGTCTATAGCGTCCAAAAGCCCATTAACCGTTTCGGGACCAGCATCAAGGATCATTTCGTCAGCGGCAACCTCTTCCAGACCACAGACCCGGTGCGGTGCATGGGCAGCGAATTCTTTGGCGGCAACCACATCAATGGGCAGTAGTATTCGACAGTTTTCATTCGCCGCCGTTTTCATAATGTCTTTGGCTGTGTCTTTCAAATCGTGCTCGCAAAGAGATTTACCCACATCATAGCCCTGAGCCGCCAGGAAGGTATTGGCCATTCCACCACCAATGGCCAGCATGTCGAGCTTTTCAACCAAGTTAGAGAGCAAGTCGATCTTGGTTGATACCTTTGCGCCACCGACGACGCCCAGTACGGGTGTTTTCGGGCTTTCCAGAGCTTGCGCCAAATGATCCAGTTCCCTCTCCATGGAGAGCCCGGCAAAGGCAGGCATAAACTGAGCTATCCCAGCACTAGAAACATGGTTACGGTGAGATGCTGAAAATGCATCCTGAACATAAATATCGCCCAATGAGGCCCACATTTTCGCCAGTTCTTGATCACCTTTGGTTTCCCCGGCATGAAAACGGGTGTTCTCAACCAGGGTCACGTTTTCGGAAATCGACGATGCATCGGCTCCATCCGTAAATCCAACCGGTTCGTTCAACAAACCTGACAGAACCGGTAGCAGAAAATCTAGCGACAGCTCAGGTTTGACCTCGCCTTTGGGGCGTCCAAAATGCGACAGGAGAACAACCTTCCCACCTCGTTCGCGTACAGCTTTGATCGTTGGGAGCGCCGCTTGAATACGAGTGTCATCGGAAATTGAACCATCGCCGCTTCGCGGGACATTGAAATCTACGCGAATAAGGACCGTTTTCCCGTTGAGGTCTGCGTCTTCAAGACGTCGGAAATGCATAACTAGCCTTTCAAATTATTGGCCATAACTCGGGCCACGTCGATCATGCGGTTGGCGAAACCCCATTCATTGTCATACCAGGAGATAACTTTAACCAGATCGCCGTCGAGGACTTTGGTCAAAGGGGCTGCGAAAATCGAAGAATGGGGATCGTGGTTCAGATCGGATGATACAAGAGGCTCTTCTGTATAGGCGAGCACGCCTTTCATTTTTCCGTTCGCGGCTGCTTTGACCGCCGCATTTAAATCTTCGGCTGTAGTGGCCACTTCTGGTTGGAAGGCCAAATCAACCATTGAGACATTGGCAGTGGGGACCCGGACAGCTGAGCCCGAGAGTTTGCCCAATAATTCTGGGATGACCAGACCAACGGCTTTGGCGGCGCCTGTGGATGTCGGAATCATATTTCGGCCGGCAGCTCGGGCGCGGTAGAGATCTTTATGGGAATTATCAAGGATACGCTGGTCCTGGGTGTAGGCATGAACCGTCGTCATAAAGCCTCGTCGAATGCCAACAGCTTCCATCAGGACGTGGGCCAGAGGGGCCAAGCAATTCGTTGTGCAGGATGCGCAAGAGACAACCAGATCGTCTTTGGTCAAATCCTGATGATTGACGCCATATACGATGGTTTTGTCGACCCCGTCACCAGGCGCCGAAATCAGAACGCTCTTGGCGCCAGCCTCCAGGTGCGGCATGACTTTTTCCTTGGTACGAAAAACCCCTGAACATTCCATAACGACGTCAATATCCAAGGCACCCCAGTCGGCCTCTGACGGATCGCGGAAATGGGTCATTCGGACATCGCCGCGGCCATACTCGATAAAGCCGTCACCGATTTTGACCTCTGGTGTGAAGCGCCCGTGGACACTGTCATAGCGCAAAAGATGGGCGGAGGTTTCTATATTGCCTGGGCTGTTTATAGCCACGACTTCTATATCCTGAATGTCATATTCCGAGATGGCGCGGGCGACGAGACGACCGATACGGCCAAATCCGTTAATGCCGATTTTAATTGTCATGGCTGATTTACCTGTTCATTTGGGCCCAGATATACAATTGAAAGCTTAAAATTCTTTATGCGAATGATTGAAAAACGTGTCTGAGTGCTTTGCGCAGCCCATGGCGAAGGCATCCTCCTTAGTCAACAAGTTATGGCTTGTTGTCTGGCATAAAAACAGTCTATTCTAGGGAAAATGCGATTTGAACGGGGATTAATATGAGTGACAGCGCTGACATGAATGGCGCCGCCGAAAAACTAAACGCTGCCTTGGCTAATTTGGAGGCAGCTTTGGACCCGATGCTGGATGATTTGGCCCGCTTGCGCAAGGTCGAGGGCGAATCGGAAAACTTCGTCGCGGACCGGGCGAAGTTGGCGCAACAGCTTGATGATGCGAAAGCGAGAGAAGTTGATTTCCGAGATAGAGAGGTTGAATTTCAACGTCTCGCTGATGAAACCACAGGCGAACTCGATAAGGTAATCGCCAAGGTGCAAAGTGTTCTGGAGCGCGACTAATGGCTAAAGTGAACATTACGGTCAATGGCCGCCGTTATGCATTAGGATGCGATGATGGTGAGGAAGACCGACTCATGGTCTTGGGACAAAAGTTGGATAAACGTATCAAGGATTTGGCTAATCAATTTGGACAGATCGGAGATTTGCGCCTGCTGGTCATGGCCGGGATTACCATGATGGACGAACTGGAAGACACAGATCAGTTAGTTGAGCAAAAGGCTGAACGTCTGGCCTCTGATGTGCGCAAAGCCAGCGAAGATGCCGTTAGTGCGGCGCGACGTCAACAAGAACAAGCTGCGAGTGGCTTGGTCGAAGCGGCAGAGCGGATTGAGCGGTTAGCTGAGAAGCTATCGCGGGCTTAGGCTACTTTCGATAGGCTTTTTTAATAAACACAGGGCGTTTCAGTAGCTGTTCTTCCATGAGTTGGAATGCGGGCGGCTGATCAGCTGCTTCCCCTTTTTTGAATAACGGCCGCTTTTGAATGCGATAGGCGATGTCGAGCCCTTTGGTGACACGACCGAAAACCGCGTAACCCTGTCCGTCTGGGTTCCGGGCGCCCCCATGGTTGAGCATTTTATTATCGCCCAAATTGATAAAGAAGAATGATGATGACCCGGTGCCGACTTCGCCGCGGGCCAAAGCTACAGAGCCGACAATATTTGAGAGCCCTGTATCTTTTGTCGACTCATGTTCAACCAGTGTCAGATCAACCAAATCCAGTCGTCCGCCTTGAACAATTGACATGCCCATATTCTGATTGTCATTGTCTGGTGTTACCACACGGTAAAACCCTTGATCATTGTAAAGCCCTTTATCGACATAATAGAGGAAGTCCGCGCTCGACCGCGGCGCTTTCTCTGGAAAGACTTCCATATGGATCTGCCCGAGATCCGTATCCAAGACGACTTCGACAGTTAAGCCCGCATCCAGAAATTCCGGGCCCGCCGTTGGATAGGTTTCTCCACTGCCGCATCCGACCAAGAGAGCAAACGCGCCGATTGCAAATAAATGTCTCATTTTTGACCGTTTTGCAGGCGTAAAATACCCTCTGTCAGGACGGCCGCAATAATGGCCGTCATGAGGCTTACCACCGGGTTCCGAATGGTAAAGATAGCCAGGACACCAACAACACTGCCAATGATCAGCGACATGGACTGAAAACTGATATTCATAAAGCGAATCTCAAGACTGTTACGAGGACTTAAGTTCTACGTCCCAATACAGATAGTCAAGCCAGCTTTCATGCAAATGGTTAGGCGGAAACTTTCGTCCCTGAGCCTGTAATTGATGCATGGTCGGCTTGTACGGCTTTGAATTCAAATTCATACCAGCCTCTTTGGGCGTTCGGCCACCTTTTTTCAGATTACATTTCGAGCAAGCCGCCGAGATATTGGTCCAGCTGGTTTTGCCACCCAATCGCCGTGGTACAACATGATCAAAGGTCAGCTCGTCCGGGCTGCTGCAATAGACACACTGAAACCCGTCGCGCAAAAACAGGTTAAAGCGCGTGAAGGCCGGCGTTCGGTTTTGGGCAACATAGTCCTTGAGCGCGACAACGCTGGGTAAGAGCATCTCAAAATTGGCTGAGCGCACTGTGCGATCATAGTGATCGACCACATTCACACGGTCCAGGAAGACGGCTTTCACCGCGTCCTGCCATGACCATAGTGACAAGGGGAAATAAGACAAGGGCTGATAGTCTGCATTCAAAATGAGACAAGGACAGGCGCCTGAGCCCAGTGTATCTTTAGAGAATTCTTGAGGGTCGATGCCGGGAGCATCAATGATCGGTTCTATGACTGACATGAATCTAATCTCCCCACATTGAAATA
>JAHDBU010000181.1 GCA_020630275.1 Hellea sp. | reverse complement strand
TTATCCGGATCAAGTCCGGCCGCTTCGATAGACGGTTTGAGGTAATTACCGTGCACGCCGGTAAACAAATTTGTGTAAACGATATCTTCGGCGCCGTATTCGACGATGGCGTCTTTATACCCGTCCACAGCATTGGCTTCGTCCATGGCGATAAAAGCGGAACCGATATAGGCGAGGTCTGCGCCCATAGCCTGAGCGGCTGCGATGGCACCACCATGGGCCATAGAGCCTGATAACGCGAGAGGTCCATCAAAGAACTCACGAATTTCCTGGATCAGCGCAAAAGGTGATAATCCACCTGCATGCCCGCCAGCCCCAGACGCAACAGCGATCAAGCCGTCTGCGCCCTTTTCAAGGGCCTTGCGCGCAAAGAAAAGGTTGATAACGTCGTGTAGCGTAATCCCACCGTAAGACTGAATAGCCTCATTCAGGTCCGCGCGCGCCCCCAGTGACGTAATCACAATTGGTACTTTAAACTTCACACAGGCTTCGACATCGTGCTCCAGTCGGTTATTGGATTTGTGAACAATCTGATTAACCGCAAAGGGCGCAGATGGTCTGTCTGGGTTTTTCTCATCATACTCCGCCAATTCTGTCGTAATCCGGTCGAGCCATTCATGCAGAACATGCTCCGGACGAGCATTGAGCGCGGGAAAGGACCCGACAATACCGGCTTTACACTGTGCGATGACTAAGTCCGGCCCTGATACAATAAACATGGGTGAACCGATCAACGGCAGACGTAGATTTTGTAGAATTGGGGGCAGTGCCATGGAAGCGACCTCTTAGAAATTTGACCAACTTCTATATGAAAATAAATGCATATCAACCGACAAGCTAATAAAACTCGTAGTTTTTGGCCTTTCTGCAATTTTGAATAATCATGTACCTATTGCCAAGGCGGCAAATGAACGGCAAGGTTAGAATATGGTTGGCCTTATTCATCGTATCTCTGTATCCATCGCCAAAAAGGTTCTCCCGGATCCTATGGCTCTCGGTCTCAAGGAAAATATCGTTATTCGGCAAAGCCCTTCGGCTGGGCAGATCAAGAAACATGGGATGACCATCAAGACCTTTCGGGATCAGCCGGTCTTTGTGTTTAACAAACCCAAAAACGGTGAACCCATTCTCTATTTTTGTCATGGCGGCGGGTTTATTACTGGTATGTTCAAAGAGTATTATGACGCCGTTGGCCGTTTACAAAAACAAGTCGGCATTCCCGTTATCTGTGCCGACTATCCAATGCCACCGGAAACAGATGCGCAGGGTCTGCTGGATTTCAACCTAGCGTGTTTCCGCAATGTGCGCGAGACCTACCCTGACTCCCCGATCATTATTTCAGGTGATAGTGCCGGTGGGCATATGACTATGACACTCACCCAAGCTTTGTCCAAACAGGAGCGCGAAGCGGTCTCTGCTATCTTTCCCCTATTCGCGGTCGTGGATATGAGCCGCCCTTTTGACGATGAACCCTATCACAGAGAAGAGGCGCTCTTGAAGAAGGAGAATATGCAAGGTGTCCGCGATCGTTTTATCGGGGACTTCGCGAAAACCGATCCCGTTATCAGCCCAATCTATGGCGACCTGACGGACTTGCCACCGGTTCACATTTACTCCGCTGATAAGGATCCGCTTTACCAGGATAGTCTCGATCTGGAAGCCGCCTTCAAGGCGAATGGGCAAGCCCATACCCACCATATCTATGAAGGCTATGGCCACGATTTCATCTTGTTCTTCCCGACGCCAGATGGGACGAAAGGACTCGCGAAGTTGGCAGGTCATATGCGTGAAAGTCTCGGATTGACCTAAGACGATATGGTCAGCTTTAACAAACTCATCACTCACCGCTTTCGAGGTTTCGCTGAGCGTGAAAACACGCTGGAAGGCATGATTGCCGCTCTGGATTTTGGCGTGCAGATTATCGAGTTTGATATCAGGGTCACGGCATGCGGAACACCCCTGATTTATCACGATGAATATGCTCCGGACAGAAACGGCAAAAAACGTTATTTATCAGAAGTTTTCGCCAAAGACCTAAAGGATTTCGGAGGAACCTTCGCCCATATGCCTGCGGCAGACGCCCTTTTCGCAGCGGCCGCAAAACACCGCAATAATACTTGCCGCTTACTCATTGATATTAAAGACTTTGGCTTTGAAGAAGAGATCAATG
>JAHDBU010000056.1 GCA_020630275.1 Hellea sp. | reverse complement strand
TCAAATCGTGTGTGATCACGGCCATAGGCCATGGCCTGGTCTTGCAGATCGCACTCTCCGCCCTGGTCGCAAATCGGGCAATCCAGCGGGTGGTTGATCAATAGGAATTCCATCACGCCTTCGCGGGCCTTTTTGACCGTTTCGGAATTTGTGCGGATATTAGCTGGCGTTCCGTCCCGGTTCGGACGCATGTCTTTCACCTGCAAAGCACAAGAGGCTTGCGGTTTCGGCGCACCGACCCACTCAACCAGACACATCCGACAGTTACCGGCCACAGACAGGCGCTCGTGATAACAGAAGCGTGGAATTTCAGCCCCGGCCTCTTCACAGGCCTGCATCAGCGTATATTCGGCCGGCATTTCATATTCGGTGCCGTCAATATTGATTTTGCGAAGATCACTCATGTCCTACTCCGCTGCCTCCATGGCTGGAACGAATACAGGTTTACCAGCCCGATAATTATCGATGCGCTCTTCGATCTCGTGACGGAAGTGGCGAATTAGACCCTGAATAGGCCAAGCCGCAGCATCACCGAGGGCACAAATCGTGTGGCCTTCAACCTGCTTTGTCACGTTCAACAATGTATCAATTTCTTCGGTCGAGCTTTCGCCGCGCACCATGCGCTCCATGACGCGCCACATCCAGCCTGTGCCTTCACGGCAAGGCGTGCACTGACCGCAGCTTTCATGTTTGTAAAAGTAAGATAGCCGCGCGATGGCTTTGACCACGTCTGTGGATTTATCCATGACGATAACAGCCGCAGTCCCAAGGCCCGATTTATGCTCACGCAGAGCGTCGAAATCCATAAGGACCGTATCGCAAATTTCTTTCGGCAGGAGGGGCACCGATGAACCACCTGGGATGATGGCCTTTAAATTTTCCCAACCACCACGGACACCGCCACAATGCTCTTCGATCAGAGTCTTGAGTGGAATCGAAAGAGCCTCTTCCACGTTACAAGGCTTGTTGACGTGGCCGGAGATCGAAAAGACCTTCGTGCCTTTATTATTGTCACGGCCAAATTGCGTCCACCATTCCACACCGCGGCGTAAAATGGTTGGCACAACAGCAATGCTTTCCACATTGTTGACCGTTGTCGGGCATCCATAAAGACCCGCACCAGCAGGGAATGGCGGCTTGAGGCGTGGTTGACCTTTTTTACCTTCGAGGCTTTCCAGTAGCGCTGTTTCTTCGCCGCAAATATAGGCGCCCGCACCGTGATGAACATAAACGTCGAAATCCCATCCGGATCCGCAGGCATTCTTCCCTACCAGTCCGGCCGCATAGGCTTCATCAATGGCCGCCTGTAAGCGTTGGCGCTCCAAGATGTATTCACCGCGCAAGTAAATGTAACAAGCATGCGCCTTCATGGCGAAAGACGCGATAAGACAGCCTTCGATCAGCAGATGCGGATCGTGGCGCATCATTTCCCGGTCTTTACACGTTCCAGGCTCGGATTCGTCGGCATTCACAACAAGATAATGCGGCCGATTACCGACCTCTTTGGGCATAAATGACCATTTCAGGCCTGTTGGGAAACCGGCACCTCCGCGGCCACGAAGGCCGGACGCTTTGACTTGGTCAATGACCCAGTCATGGCCCTGCTCGATCATCTCTTTTGTACCAAGCCAGGCACCGCGTTTCTTGGCAGCTTCAAGCCCCCAATCATGTAACCCGTAGAGATTGGTAAAGATACGGTCTTTATCTTGAAGAAGCTGTGCCATTGCTATCCCTTCTTCGCCAGAGTTTTGGCCTGCTTGACCCATTCGTCGCGTTTGATACGCCCCGGAATAGAGTCGATCAGCTCTTCGACCATTTTCACATCGGCCGCTTTCCAATTGGCAATCTGGCGGTAGTAATAGATACCCTTGCCGTTCAAATCGCCTTCAAATTTCGGCCCTATCCCTTTGATTTTCTTAAGATCATCAGGCTTGCCGTCAGTAGGTCCATCTGTATAGATGACCTTTGGCTTAGGGGCTTTTTGGGCCGGAGCCTTCTTAGATGCTGCTGTCTTTGGAGCAGCCTTCTTAGCGGGTGCTTTGCGCTTGGCTTTCGGCGCGCCGCCATGCACGGACATCTTGGTCTTCTTCGGCGCATTGGGCAGATAAACAACCGTGTCGTGATAAGGCCCCTCACCTGTCAGCGCGATATTCCCGCCTTCGGGTTCGGATGTATGACGCGAATTTTGCGGGCCGGAATCCACTGTTTTGCCAGCGACCAGATTATCCAGCAGTGCCTCAAAGCTCTCAGCTGTCAAATCTTCATAATACATGTCGTCTTTGGCGTTGGAAATCTGAGCCATTGGCGCATTAGCACAAGCGCCGAGACACTCGACTTCAACCCAGGACAATTTCCCATCTTCGGAAACAGACCCTTGCGGTCCGATCCGTCGCTTGAGGACAGCAATCAAATCATCTGATCCACGTAACCAACAAGGAGTCGTACCGCAAAGCTGAATATGATGCTCTCCGACCGGCTCAAGGTTGAACATGGTGTAGAACGTCACGACTTCATAGACCCGGATATAGGCCATGCCGAGCATGTCGCCTATTTCACGCAGCGCCGCTTCTGGCACCCAGCCACCGGCATCCTTTTGCGCAATCCATAGCGCTGGGATCAGAGCCGAGCGCTGACGATCCTTCGGATATTTCTTAATCCAATGCTGGATCTTTTTCTTAGCAGACGCAGACAGCTGAAAGCTGTCCGGCTGTGAAATGGCAAGTCGACGGGCGCTCATCGGTCAATCTCCCCAAACACGATGTCCAGAGATCCGAGGATCGCAGAAACGTCAGCCAGCATGTGGCCTTTATTTAAATAGTGCATAGCCGCCAGATGCGGGAAGCCCGGCGCGCGGATCTTGCAGCGGTAAGGCTTATTGGAGCCATCTGACACCAGATAGACACCGAACTCACCCTTCGGTGCTTCGACGCAGGTATAAACCTCGCCAGCCGGGACCTTGAAACCTTCGGTATAAAGTTTGAAATGATGGATCAATGCTTCCATAGATGTTTTCATCTCAGAGCGACGTGGCGGCGTGACCTTATTATTTTCAGACAGGACAGGCCCTGCTTCCATCTTGGCAATGCACTGCTTGATAATGTGGGCACTCTCATGCATTTCTTCCACGCGGCAAAGATAACGGTCATAGCAATCGCCGTTTTTGCCCAGTGGAATTTTGAAATCCAGCTCTTCATAAACGGAATATGGCTGTGCCCGACGTAGATCCCACGGAATACCGGAGCCCCGAACCATGACGCCCGAGAAACCCCAGTCATAAGCGTCTTGCTTAGACACCACACCGATATCCACATTGCGCTGTTTGAAAATGCGGTTTTCCGTCAAAAGCGTTTCGATATCGTCGAGCTTTTCGTGGAATTGATCACACCAGGCATCGATATCAGCAATCAGTTCAGGCGGCAGGTCCTGATGAACGCCGCCCGGGCGAAAATAAGCTGCGTGCATACGAGAGCCTGAGGCGCGCTCATAAAACACCATGAGCTTTTCTCGCTCTTCAAAGCCCCAAACCGGCGGCGTCAAGGCGCCAACATCCATGGCTTGTGTCGTCACATTCAACATGTGAGACAAGATCCGACCGATTTCTGAGAAGATCACACGGATAAATTCGGCGCGGCGCGGGACTTCAATTCCGGCCAGCTTTTCAATCGCCAAACAATAAGCATGCTCTTGGTTCATCGGCGCCACATAATCGAGGCGGTCAAAATAAGGCATGGCCTGAAGATAAGTCTTATGCTCGATCAGCTTTTCCGTGCCGCGATGCAAAAGACCGATATGCGGATCAACGCGCTCAACGATTTCGCCCTCAAGCTCGAGAACAAGACGCAAAACGCCGTGAGCCGCCGGGTGCTGCGGTCCGAAATTGATCGTGAAGTTACGATCGTCACCTTCGAGTATGGCTTCGGTTGTCATCAAACGTCTTTCAACTACGGGCCTGCGATTAGTCCCAATTCACAGCGCTTTTAAATTCGAACGTATCTGCTTTGGGCTCTTTGATATTCGCCTTAAAAGCCGCATCTTCAAACTTCTCTTTACAGGTTTTCCTTTTTGCTAGCGCTGTATCAGGGTCCATTTCAGAAAGCATCGTCTGCCACGGCTCCCTCATTTCTTTTTTCGGGAATTCAACCAGAGTGCTGCCTGAATTATCCTCGCGGCGCTTGGACTGCTTATAAACTTGCTGCCAAAACCAGGCCTGACCAAAATTATCAATGATAGAAGCTCGAGATGTAAACGACTTCACGACAATCTCATGGCAAACGGCTGCATCATCCGATGATGTAAAACTAACTGCTTGAGCTTTGCGCGTATCCCTTCCGATCAGATGAATCTTCTGGGTCCGGTTAAGTTTCCAACACGACTTATTGATCCCCTTTGCCAATTTGAATAAAGCTTTTTGCTCATTCTTCTCAGCGCTTTTAAAATAATCATAGTCTGCCTTCACCTCCGTGATGGCCGCCTTGAAATTTTCTTCAGTCTGAAATTTGTCTTTCATATAGAGTTCGAGTTTTGGCGCAGACTCTTGAGCTCGGACAGTCTTCTTATCATCTGCACCGATCAGCTTTGTGTTAGCACCGGCATATTCAACCACACGGGCTGACAACAAACATTGTTGAATTCTCTGAGGAGAATATTCCCCGTCAACATCTGACGCAATCGCGTCGAATACAGGTGTTTGGGCTGCCGAAGATAGGTGCAGCGCAAATGCAAATCCCAACGTACCCGTATATTTTACAATTTTATTCCACATAAGCTCCTCCTATTCAGTCCCTTCCTTCTCATCCCCAGGCAGGACGTATTTCGCGCCCTCCCAAGGCGACATGAAATCAAAACTTCGATATTCCTGTGGCAGGTTGACCGGCTCGTATACGACAGCCTTACGCTCCTCGTCGTAACGAACCTCCACATAGCCGGAGAGCGGGAAGTCCTTCCGCAACGGATAGCCTTCAAATCCGTAATCGGTCAGAAGACGGCGCAGATCTGGATGCTGATCGAAGATAATGCCATACATGTCGAACGCTTCGCGCTCATACCAATCTGCGTTTGGAAAAATCTCCGCCATGGAACGCACCGGCTCATCCTCGTCAGTCGTCACCTTGACACGAATGCGTTGATTGTGAGCCATAGACAAAAGATGATAGACCACCTCGAAGCGACGTTCCCGAGCCGGATAGTCCACACCTGCAATGTCAATCAGGCTTTCAAACTTACACTGCGCATCAGTTTTCAGGAATGTAATGACCTGTTTCACGGCAGCGCGGCGGGCGTTGACCGTCATTTCATCCATTTCAAAATCGATAGAATTGACGGCATCGCCCAGTTCAGTTTCGATATGTTCTTTCAGCTCAATCACGCACTATCTTTCAATATTGCCTTCACGGCGGATTTTCTTTTGCAGTTGCAATATTCCGTAAACCAAGGCCTCAGCTGTTGGAGGACACCCTGGCACATAAATATCGACAGGCACAATCCGGTCACAGCCACGAACAACCGCATATGAGTAATGGTAGTACCCACCGCCATTGGCGCAGGACCCCATAGAGATGACATATCGCGGGGCCGGCATTTGATCGTAAACCTTACGAAGGGCCGGAGCCATTTTATTGGTCAGCGTGCCCGCAACGATCATCACGTCACTTTGACGGGGGGATGCCCGAGGCGCGACCCCAAATCGCTCCAGATCATAGCGCGGCATGGAGGCTTGCATCATCTCAACGGCGCAACAAGCCAAACCAAAGGTCATCCACATCAGTGAACCGGTTCTAGCCCAAGTAATCAGATCATCAGCTGATGCAACGAGAAACCCTTTATCCGCCAACTGATCAGAAAGACCATCGAAAAACGGGTCATGTTTTTTCGGATCATAAGCCGGGATACCCAGGTCTCGTGCGCCTTGTCCGGCCTTTAGGGCTTGATCGTTCATCCTGCTCTCCTACCCTAGTTCCAGTCCAACGCGCCTTTTTTCCAAGCGTAGACCAGGCCCATGCCCAGCTCGAATAGGAAAATCATGACAACGGCCCAAGCATAAGTTCCAAGATGACCAGCCGACACCGCGTAGGGGAACAAAAATGCGACCTCCAGATCAAATATTATAAAGAGTATTGCAACCAGATAGAACTGCACGTCGAACTTCATGCGAGAGTCGTCAAAGGCGTTAAAGCCACATTCATATGTGGATAGTTTCTCTGTATCGGGATCTTTCGGAGCCACGATCGCGGGTATCAAAAGGAAAGCGATACTGAGCGCCAGGGCAATCCCGAGCAGGATCAGAACCGGTAGGTAGCCTAGTAGAAATTCAGTCATGGGCGCGCTTATGCTTCGATTCGAACGGACTCACACCCCCTCCGGGCGCAATTTCGCGCCTTTCCTATAAAGACTGCCCCCTATTTGCAACGGCTAAATCATAGAAAAAGGCGACAAAACAGCCGCCTTTGTTACCGTAAAGGTGATTCGCTAATTATGGCTGCATCGACCTCGCCGTGATCTAGATATTCAGACTGCAAACGGACGCAAAATTCTTTCGTTTTTTGATATTGCTCTTGCTGAGCAAGGCGTTCGGCACCTGTTTCGGCGTCCTCGCAGTGTATGTTAAAGTATGGCAAGGCAATATCGTCATGGGGAATACCCTCGAAACGGCAGGTCGCCAGTGGGGCAACGCTCGAATAAAACTTGCCCTGAGATAAAACTTGCTGCCGAATAGACGCGGTCGCGCCTGAAAGCTCCTCTTCGGCTTTTTCTTTTTCCCTCTTCCTGACAATTTGATGAAAAGCCTCATAAGCCATAGAAAATTTCGCGGCCTCCCCCGCCTTGCGACCGGCCATGCGAAAATCGCCATCAAAACTGTCTTCAGATCTATTTTTGTAGTGGAGCGAGGAAAGATAGATCTCTACCCGGCAACTCTTGGCTTCCTGTTCGCTGAGCCCCGCAATTTGATCGGTGAATTCCGCGGTCAATTTATCCAGATAAGGCGGAGCGATCCCTTCATCGTTTTGCAATGACTGACGAAGCGACCAATTGGTCGGCGTGGACGGCTTTGGCTCGAGCTTTTTTTCACCACACGACGAAAGGGCCATGACGCCGGACAAACCGATCAATATTGCTAAGGTTCTCATAGGGCGGGATATTAATCACAAAACCAGCAGGTTTCAAACTGTCCGATAGGGCTACCCGGCGGCAAACGCTGTTCATCCGTATCAGCTGACTGCTCTGGCGCAGGGCGGGCCAGATAGCGCTCAATCTCAGACTTGATGAAGCCAGCATGCGCTCCGCTGCGACGCGCGAAATCCTGATTGAGCTGCAAAAGCATATTGTGAGCCCGGGATTTGACCGTCGGCGTAGCCGAACCACTATCCATTAATTCCATGAGGCCAAAGACAAACCGTCTCTGGACCGCAAGTGATATTTCGGCTTGCCGACCCGTCGGACGCTGGGACATCAGGCGTCGCTTGGTGGTCGTTAGAACATCGGAGAAGCCCAAATTTCGGCTGTCACGCCGTTTAAGCTCCACCATGCGGGCCGCCCTTTGTGGGTTTAAGAGTACATCCATAGTCAAGCCGGCTGCAGTATCGGCGGCGGCAGTCGTGTCAAAGGCCGGATAGGCTGTGCGTTTGAATAATTCGCGGCCTGAATCGATAAACGTCCAACTATTCAGCGATGGCGATAGCAGGTCGAGCACCTTATTGGACAGATCTAGGGTTTCAGGATCGAGTGTATCAAGGATGGCTTCCAACGCTTCTTTTTGCTTAGCTGCAGGAACAATCTTCATGCCCGGCTTGGTTTGACCTGCAACGCCGTAATCGAAGGAAACACCACCTAATAATTTGCCAGCTGCGGCCGTCTGGTATCGGTGATAGAGATAAATAGGCACAATGACCTTGTTTAGATCCGATAGAGGCTGCCCTTTATGGATGCGTGTTTCATCGAAATTCTTCAGAGCAAGCGCGCGAACGGCCATTGTTTCTTTCAAGGTTGCCACCGGGTCTTCGCCGTTATCCCAGATCGCGCCCTGTGGATGCCCGGTGCCGATACCGCGCCCTTCACTATCAGCCACGAATATCAGGCCATTCGCCTCGGCGTCCTTATAAGCCTGCTCGGCCTCTTCTTTGTCCAAATCTCCGTAAAGCATTTTCGCGGTGAATTTATCCCACTCACCAATGCCGACACCGTAGGCTTGAGAGAAATCCAGCTGCCCGTCTTTGATCCGCACATCCGGCGCCGGATAGTCCATCACGGACCCTTTGCCATAGGAACTCGCAGCAAAATTGTGGGCAAACCCCAGAGAGTGGCCGATTTCATGGGCGGATAGTTGCCGGATACGATCAAGCGCCAATTCGATGGGGTCATCATCGGCACCCGTACCGGTTTTAGCCGTTCCGGCCAATCCCTCGAAAATCATACGGTCTTGACGCACACGCAATGAGCCCAGATTTACATGACCTTTTAGGAATTCACCCGTTCGCGGGTCGACGACTCCCCCACCATAGGACCAGCCCCGGGTCTGTCTATGGACCCATTGCACCACATTATAACGGACATCGAGCGGGTGAACATCTTCGGGTAAGAGCTTCACTTCATACCCATCGGGGTATCCTGCTGCTGCAAAGGCATCTTTCCACCATTCCGCCCCTTCGACCAAGGCCGAACGGACAGGCTCCGGCGCGCCGCTGTCTATGTAAAAGACGATTGGGTTGATCGTGTTACCACTTGCGTCCTTTTCCAGGCGATGGCGAATAGCCAAGCGCTTAGTAATAGGCGCAGCCAAAGGTGTGCTGTAATCAATATAGACGGTTTCGATGGCCCCCATGCGCGGATCTGAAATACGCGGTTCAAAACCAGGCTTTGGCAAACGTACAAATGAGTGGTGCTGAATGAGTGTCGCGTCTTTTCCATTCGCGGCCGTGGTCGCCACTTCCTCTCCTGGGTCGTTGGATGAAATTGTCAGGAAGGCGTCAATCTCAATATTGTCTGGGAAAGCCAGTGCGTTGTCGATGTCCACGAATGAGCGATCTTTTGAAACGCTGAATGACCCCTGCCCGCGTCCTTTCAGGTGCTGAACAATTGACAAGCTGTCCCGCGTCAGAAAGTCGGTCATGTCCACCAGAACTTTGCCGTCGCTTTCCGCCTCAACTTTCAGGCTTGCGAGGAAACTATCAGCAAAGCTTTCATCGACCGCCAACGCCTCAAGCGGGTTATCCGGGTTTGCCCGGTAGGTCAGATTTTCCTGCTTGATGACAAGCTTGTCGCCATAGTGCTCAAAGGAAATCACAACGCCGCGATCTCCCCAGCCACGATCCAGCCCAACTGGATTGGAACCGAGCCCAGCACGTAGACGGCGCGTATAAATTGCCTGAAATGTTTCGCCTGAAGAAACAGGTATTAATGCTTTGATTTTATTCGTTTTCTTATCAACATAAATATCAAAAAAGCCAGACCGCTTTTCTAAGCCCCCAACAGCCTCAGTCAGGGTTTTCGCTTCAGCCTTTACCCCTGTCAACACAGCCAATAAGCAAACCAAACAGATAAAAAATACGCGCATGTGTACCTCGAGTCTTATTTAAATATCGCGCTACCAGTCAGGCGAATTGCGTTCAACAGTTTTCAACCATCAGGAGAATAGGCAAACAAAAAAGGAAAGCCGATAGACTTTCCTCAAGTTTAGAGTATTTGCCGTAATCTACGCCTTAGCGTCTGGCTTCGGAGGTGCCTTTAGTACAGGCGTCGTGGACTCCGATTTAGTCGACCTACCCGTAGCCTTGGCTTTTGCTTTTGGCCGGGATGAGACCGGCTTCTTAGGCGCGGTCACACCAAGCTTTTCCAACGCGGCCTGCCCGGCCGGTGTCTGCGCAAAGGCTTCCAACATGCCGGCCAATTGCGTTCCACCCTGCGGCGTAAACAATTGCATGGCTGTTGTGGCGCCTGTCACCGCATCACCTTGATTAGCTATGACTTTGACGTCTGCCTTTTCGAGTGCAGTGGCCTGCGCTACGCCAACCTCTTTATTTGCCGCAACCAGTTCGACGCGGACAAGATAATCTTGGTATCCGTCATTCTCACCGATCTCTTTGGCAAGCGTAATCTGAGGCTCGACAAGGGCCAGTTCCATGGCTTTACGGGCTGCCGCTTCAGCATCACCGACAGCCTGGATACCTTCAGCTTTGCGTTGCTCGGCAGCCAAGTCGCCTTCCGCGACCAGGATTGTAGTTTCCTTTTCCTGCTCAGCAGCAACGACCTGCTTTTCTTTCTCGATTTCAGCCTGACGGACTTCTTCGACCTTTTTAACGGCCATGTCTTTTTCTTTGGTCGTACGCTCTTCTTCGAGAACTTCCTGGCGGGCCTGCTCGTCAGCGATACCCACAGCCTTGGTTTTCTCAGCTGTCCGCTCGCCTACACGCTGTTCGGCTTCCTGGGCCCGAATATCGATCTCTTGCTGAGCCTCAATTTCAGCCGTTTCAGCCGCTTTGCGGTTTTTAGCCACTTCAGTCCGGCTCTCCATATCAATATGGGACGTTTTCATGGCCATAATATTGGCAATGACATTGCTATCCTCACCATCTCGGATATCCATGAGCTCCATGGATTTCACCGGCTCAACACCCCATTCCAGGAGCTGTTCGCCGACTTCGTCGGTAAATTGCTCACCAAATTTGGCCCGCTGCAACATGATCTGGTCGATGATATCAGAGGCCAAGACTTTCCGGACGGCACCCTGTACGATCTGGTTTAACTGCTCATGCAATTCACCGATGTCGGTCACGCGCTGAGCGGCCCGGTCCGTATCACTGATCCGGAAAAAAGCCGTCACATCGACCACAAAGGGTACGCGGTCTTTATCATAGGCCTCGTAACCAATCAGAGACAAATCAAAGTTGGATACAGGCAGTTTGATCACACTCACACCCACAACCGGCATCCAGCGCGGCCAGTGCCAGTATACGTTTCCGGCCTTCAAGCCCGAACCATAAGACGTTGTCCGCTTTTTGGATTGTACGATGTTGACCATATTGGTGGGCACGACCCGTCGCAAGGCGACCGATAACAAGAACCCCAGTAAAATTATTCCGCCTATGACGGCAGCTAATGAATATAAAAACATAAATCTCTCCTCATTCTTCCCTGCCCATATCGCAGGCGTATTGGCGTGGAGAACACCACTGATCATTCCTCTATAATGAGGCGCGCTCGCATTTGAACGCGGTCTATTTCAGGATCGGAATATCAAATTCCCCACATACAATAGACTTAGGAATGAAAGTCTATTGTTTCAATATTTGGCGGGTCGAAAATCGTAAAAATCGTTAGGACACTATCCACCGGTAACGGACATGTGGCGCGCCACAGCCGGAGCCGAACCCGGATTTTTTATATTAAAATCATGAGCTTCCGGCTTATTGATCATGGCTTTATCCAGAGCTGCATTCAAAGCCGACAGAGGATCCTCACTACGTATCGCCGCCCGTAGATCAACGCGGTCATCCTGCCCCAGGCACATATATATCTGGCCGGTACAGGTTACGCGAACGCGGTTACAGCCTGCACAGAAATTATTGGTCAGCGGCGTGATGAAACCGAGAATACCACCCGTCTGTTCGACTTTAACATAGCGCGCCGGTCCTCCAGTCCTTAGCGGCGTATCCACCAGGGTAAATTCGCCTTCCAACTGCTCGCGGACCTCTGATAAAGGCAAATATTGATCAAACCGGTCTTGTGCAATTTCGCCCATGGGCATGACTTCAATCAGTGTCATGTCCATGCCCAAACCATGGGCCCAGCGCATCATATCAGGAATCTCCTGCGCATTTCCGTTTTTAAGTGCGACAGCGTTGATCTTGATCTTTAAGCCCGCCTCAAGACCTGCTTCAATACCGCCCAGAACTTGATCCAAGGCATCCCGTCGAGAAAGATGCTTGAAGACGTCACGATCAAGACTGTCGAGCGACACATTGATACGCCGTACGCCCGCATCGACCAGTTGGCCCGCGAAGCGATGAAGCTGGGTCGCATTAGTTGTCAGCGTAATCTCATCCAGCGCACCGGTTGATAGATGCCGAGACAGTTTTTGGATGAATGGCAATAGGCCTTTTCGCACCAAGGGTTCGCCACCGGTCAAACGGATTTTTCTGACCCCGCGCTGAACAAAAGCCTCACATAGGAAATCAAGCTCTTCGAAGCTCAGTAAATCTCTACGCGGCAAGAACGTCATATTCTCCGCCATGCAATAGGTGCAGCGTAAATCGCAACGGTCGGTAACCGACAAACGAAGATAGGTAATATCCCGTCCGAATTTATCTGTGAGTTGATAAGCCATCGCCCAAACCTCTCATCGCACTCTCGCAAAAGCAACACACATTATTGTTTATGATGGATATAAGTGTGAGGCTCGAATTATCTTGAGGCTGCTATACCGATCCGCTAATTGCGTGTCGTTTGTCATGCGGGTATTGAATTTTTAATGTTGAAGTTTTTCAAATATTTCCAAGGGATCAAAATTCGCCCGACTTATGTGTACTTCCCACACACAGAGACTACCATTCCGATTGACAAATCTTTTCTCAAAGATGTTGGTGCCGTTAGCAAAATCGTTACTTATTTCGCGGCCCGACGCCTGAAAAATATTTTTAGATCACCGCAAAGAAATGGATCCCTAGCTTTTGTACCACACAATCCGGGGCCATGGTATAATATCTGGCAAGCCTCGCGCTTGGCAGGATTACAGACAATTACTGATCCCAAAAAAGCGGATTACGTTTTCATCTTTGATGACGCCACTGTGTCAGAAACCGAACACTATAATTTTCAGTCTCCAATGATTAATGCAGAGATCAATGATATATCCAAAGAGCATGTCTCGGAGGTGTTTTCGGCCGTTTTCGGATATGATCTCCACATCGACCCGACGACCTATGTTGGTCAAGCTGTTCAAAAATCAAATGACAACGGTCTTCATGACGGTCAAGTGATAGACTGCCCTATCACCTCTGAAGAAGTCATACCCGGTCAGGTTTATCAGAAACTTGTCGATAGCACGTTTTCAGGCAAAACCAGTGAGGACTGGCGCATCACCTACGCTTTCGGAGAAATCGCTGTCGTTTATCACAAACACAAACCACTCGATGATCGATTTGGCACCGATTATTTGAGTGTTGATATTCTAGCCCCTGATGATGTTTTCAGTTCAAAGGAAATCGCGGCGATCAAAGAATTTTGTCAAAAGATGAGACTGGACTTTGGGGCCGTCGATATCATGCGCGATAAACACGACGGCAAAATTTACATTGTCGACGTCAACAAGACTTGCATGCCAGTCATGTGCCTATCCTTGAAAGATCAGATTGTATGTCAGAGAAAAGTTGGAGAGGCCTTGCTAAAAGGCCTTAAATCTCCGACCGCTCAACTATTGTGACATTGGCCACGCCACCACCCTCGCAAATCGCCTGAAGACCATAGCTTTCGCCGCGTCGCTCACGCACGTGCAGGAGTGTCGTCATTAGCTTTGCCCTCGTTGAGCCTATTGGCTGCCCCAGCGCAATCGCACGCCGTTCATATTGGTTTGCTCATAGGTAAACCCCGTCTCTTTCATCCTCGCCATAGGGACTCGTGCGAAAGCTTCGTTACATTCAGCAATAGCGATATCATCAGGTGTCACCCCTGCCCTTGTTAAAGCTGGCTTCGTCGCCGGGCTTGGGCCCGTCAGCATGTCAACCGGTTCCTCTCCAGTTACGTCCAAATGATGAATTCGCGCTCGCGGCTTTAGATCATAATTTTCTACGGTATCTTCAGAGTTTATGA
>JAHDBU010000055.1 GCA_020630275.1 Hellea sp. | reverse complement strand
GATGTAAAACCCGGCGAGATTATTGGTTTCTTAGGACCCAATGGTGCTGGCAAGACAACAACCATTCGGATGGCATTGGGACTAATCAAACCTGACTCGGGGCAGGTCCACCTTTTTGGCGAAACACCGAGTTCTCATGCCTTTGGCCGAGTTGCTTTTCTCCCGGAAGAACGTGGTCTTTACAAAAAACAGACAGCCCGGGAGTCTATTGCCCATATGGCACGTCTTAATGGTATGAAAGCCAAAGAAGCATTTCCCTTGGCGGACCGGCTCTTGGATAAATACGGTTTGGGTGAGGCCAAACGAAAAAAGAATAAGGACATGTCCAAAGGCATGGCGCAGAAAGTTCAACTCCTTTCGGCCATCGCTCATGATCCGGAATTTTATGTATTGGACGAGCCTTTTTCGGGCCTTGATCCTGTCAATCAACAGGTGCTGGAAAACATGGTCAGGGAAATTGCGGACCGTGGACGGACAATTATTTTTTCCACCCACGTCATGGAACATGCGGAGCGGTTGTGTGACCGGATTATACTCATGTCCAGAGGGCGTAAGGTTTTTGACGGCTCGACGGATGAGGCCTTATCACAGGCGCCGCGTAGGCTCGTTATCAGTTCGGATAGCGATCAATTGAAAGAGAAGGTCTCAGCCTTCGCTGAAACACTAGAAATGCGCGAAGACGGAGCGATAAACGTTGTTCTCAAAAAAGATGCTGACAATCATTCAATCCTCGAGACGTGCGTCAACGCCAAGATTAAACTAAACCGTTTCGAACCAAAGGCGGCATCTTTGCATGAAGCTTTCGTCGCGTTGGTTGGGCAAGATGAAGCTGAGAAAATGCACGAGGGAGTGGTCTGATGATACCTCGACTCAACATGCGAAGGGTCTATCTGATCGCCCGCCGGGACTTCCTAGGATATATCAAGACTTGGGGTTTCTGGATTTCGTTTCTGATGCCGTTTGTGCTGTTTACGGTCGCCTTTTTTGCTGCCCGGTTGGATATAAATGTGGACCCTGTCAGATATGAGGCAATTTTGGACGAAACAGGCCAACATGAAATAGCCATTCGGGAATATGATAAAGCGCAAAGGCCTGTGCTTCCTATCGAACTGCCACAAGGACAAATGCCAGGAGATAAAAACATATATGTTAATCCTCCAGCCGATAATATTGACGAACTTAAGGCTTATTTGACGGGCCGGAAAAAATTTGAGGTTGATGGCAAGCCTGTTCAGCTCTCATCGCTCTTGCATATTTATAATGAAGCATCGGGCATAAAAGCGGATTATTGGTCAGACAATATCAATAATCAGCGACTTAAAAATGTGTCCAGCCGGTATTTTCGTAAAATTGCCGAGGGTGCGTATTTAGAGTCCGGTGGTCTGACGTCTGACGGTTTAAATGACGCCCGTTCAGACGCGATCAAGGTTAATGCATTTGATCCGGGTAAAACCGGCGACGGTGGCCAAGCGGTTACGTTTATTGACCGCATACCTAATCTCGTATCTGTTTGTGCTACCATGTTGCTTTGGCTCACTATTTTTTCCGGCGCCTATATGTTGTTGACGTCCATGCTGGAAGAGAAGTTAAACAAACTCTTGGAAATGATGCTTTCTACGACACGGTTGTCGGAAATCATGATTGGCAAACTTATTGGTGTCGCCGCGCTGACTATAACGGCTATGCTGCCTTATATTGTGTTGATGTTGGCTGGATCGGTTCTCTTTTTGGCGTCGGGTGTGGGCGCAGCGGTGATGCAGGCCATTACAGTTAAACTGATCTTTTTCTTTATTCTATTTCTGGTGTTGGGCTACCTGTTTTACGGCGCGCTCTTCATCGCCATGGGATCGCTGGCAGAGTCCATGCAGGACGCACAGACCCTAACCACACCGATCATGTTGGTTCTGTCCGCCTGCGTTATGGTGATTCCGCTCAGTTTAAACTCGCCGGATAGCCCGCTTCTAACATTTGCCACCTGGTTTCCGTTAAGCGCGCCCTTTGCGGCAATCGCCCGATTACACTTAGATCCACCTTGGTGGGAGCTGCTTTTATCAGCGTCTTTCTTGTTTTTGATGTCGCTCCTTGTGATCTGGATCGCCGGGCGCATCTTCCGATTTGGCGTGTTATCTGGCGCCGGCGTGAAGGGCGTCACTGACTGGTTTAAACGCGTGGTTTTACGTCGCAAGGCGTAAAGGTGACATAAAGCTCCGCGCGCCTTATATTGAAATCATGGAACCGGAAATAAATGATCCGTCACAGGCGGCCCGCGCGCACATATTGAAAGCAGCTTTGTCTCATATTCCATTTGATGGCTGGACCGGCAAAACCCTGGCCGCGGCCGTGGCGGATACGGAATTACCGAAAGGGTCCGAAGAACTTTACTTTCCGGGTGGTCCTCTGGAGCTGATTTCATATTGGTCCGAACAGGGCGATAAGGCTGCGCTGACCAAGATCAATGCTCGCGGACTGTCCAATATGCGCATACGCGACAAGATCACCGAGTGTGTCTGGATTCGCTTATCCGAAATGGAGGGTCAGGAGCAGGCCGCCAGGCGGGCCATGTCACGTTTGGCCATGCCCGATGCACTGGGGCAGGGACCAGGCCAGCTATGGCAGTCGGCTGATATGATCTGGCGGGCTATTGGCGATACAAGTACGGACGGGAATTATTACTCAAAACGGGTAATCCTGTCGGGCGTAATAGGGTCGTCTATCATGGCTTGGCTCACCGATGATACGGATGACAAATCCAAAGCCCGAGCCTTTCTCGAGGCCCGAATTGAAAATGTTATGCAGTTTGAAAAGGCCAAATTCTCCCTGCGCAAGCAAAGAGAGAAATGGCCCGATCCAGCCAAAGTGGCTGGACGGTTGCGTTATGGCCGTCGTCGTCGGCGTTACCGCTAGGCAATAATACGATTAATGTGGCCCATCTTACGACCATTACGCGCTTCAGCTTTTCCATAGAGATGAAATTTGATGGCCGGGTCTGCTGACAGTTCCGGAATACGGTCCACATCATCACCCAGAAGATTCGTCATTTCGACCCGGAATTTTGGTTGAGTGTCGCCTAAAGGCCATCCGGCGATGGCGCGAATATGCAGCTCAAACTGATCTGTACAGCCGGCGTCTTGAGTCCAGTGACCGGAATTGTGGACCCTGGGCGCAATCTCATTAACGAGGAGTGATCCGTCTTCGAGTTCAAAAAACTCAACGGCCAGAACACCGACATAATCTAGCGCTTCCAGTATTTTGAACGCGAGTGCTCGCGCATTGCCGTTATCCCCCGCGGCAGGGCAAACGGATTTGTGCAAGATGTGATTCTTGTGCTCATTCTCAATCAATGGATAAGCCGCCGTGTCACCATGACGGTTTCGGGCGCACACAATAGAAACCTCACGCTTAAACGGAATGAAGCCCTCCGCTATACAGGGGAGATTACCTAAAGATTTGGTGCCTGCCATGGCTTCGGCCTCGCTGGACGCGATGACCTGTCCTTTGCCGTCATAACCCAGTCTTCGTGTCTTAATCACACATTTGCCGCCTAGCATTTTAAGGGCTCGCTTGGCGTCATACTCATTATTAACGGGATAAAAGGGGGCGACGGGCACACCTGCAGTCTTAGAGATGAAGGTTTTTTCGGTCAGCCGGTCCTGCCCATTATGCAAAGCCTCGATGGGCGGAAGAACTGGCGCACCTGGCGATGCTTCGATAACCGTTGTTGTTGGAATATTCTCAAACTCATAGGTGATAACGTCCACGGATTTCGAAAAGGCTTTGACCGCAGCCATATCTTCGTATTCGGCTTTTGTATGTCTCCAAGCAAACTGAGAGGCCGGGCAATCCTCATCCGGCGCGAATATATGGGTTTTAAATCCAAGTCTGGCTGCTGCCAAAGACAGCATTCGACCGAGTTGCCCGCCACCAAAAATACCGATAACCGCGCCACGCGGCAAAACAAGGCTGGTCGTCATATCAGGATACGTCTTCTTTGACGCTTTCTGTTTGTTTGGCCCGCCAGACAGTTAAGGCTTTGTCCACAGTCTTATCGTGAAGGGCAAGGATTGAAGCCGCCAACAGGGCGGCATTTTTTGCACCTGAATTTCCTATGGCGAGGGTGCCAACAGGCACGCCGCCAGGCATTTGTGCTATGGACAAGAGACTGTCCAGCCCTGACAAAGCTTTGCTTTTAACCGGCACACCCAAAACTGGCAAAGTCGTCATAGATGCCACCATACCGGGTAGATGCGCGGCTCCACCCGCACCCGCGATCACGACATGAAAACCAAGTGATTTAGCCGATTTTGCAAAGTCATAAAGGCGCTGAGGGGTTCTGTGAGCTGAAACCACTTTGGCTTCGTAAGAAATACCTAACGCATCCAGTATTTCCGCAGCGTGTTCCATAGTCGGCCAATCCGACTTAGATCCCATTACGATGGCGACTTTAGGTGTTTGACTCATGTCTTCCCAATCAGGTTTAAACATTCAGGAAAGCCGTGGAATTTAATCTTTTCCACAGATAGGTCAAACCCAAAATAGATTTTGGAAAATCTTTTTTAACGTCCCGTGGATAGGTTGAAATCCAAGAAGGAAAACAATCTATGGAAAATGCGGTCAGAAATTTAGATAATTCTGAACCGGGGCGATTCAGATCTATTAATATTAATGGCGAAAGCCGCGAAGCCTTGATGGCGGAAATCATCCGGTTGCGGGCCTATGTTAAAGAACTAGAGCTGGCGGCAGATGCGGATGCTTTAGCACCGGTTTATAATCGCCGCGCGTTTCTTCGAGAACTTGTGAAGGCACAATCCGTACATCAGAGATATGGGATACCGACGTCGCTTATTCTTTTCGATTTGGATGGGTTCAAGCGGATTAACGACCGATATGGCCCGGTCATGGGGGACGAGCTACTCGTTCAGGTCGGTCAGGTTTTGCAAACCAACATAAGAGATTGTGATTTGGTTGCTCGGCTTGGCAGTGACGATTTTGCCGTTCTCTTGTTTAAGTGTGAGGTTGAACAGGCCAGAGAGAAAGCTGCGGAGTTAGTAACAGCGTTGGAAAAAGTTGGTATCGATATGCCATCGAGTTCGTTATTTGTCGAAGTATCGTTTGGTTTAACCCGTGTTGCCAGTGGCATGACACCTGAAAGAATAATGTCAAATGCCGGGGAAAAATTGGCCCAAAACAAGCGGATCAAACAACGTAGTGTGGCCTAGATTGCTTTAGGCAATAATATCTGGCGTAAGCTGATTTTCAAGAAATACGATTTGGTCTTTCATTGAAAGCTTGATTTTCTTCAGCCGCCGTACCTTTAAAACATCCACGACGCCAGTCTCTTCCAAGGCTTTAATCTCGATATCAACCCGTCGATGTTCTTCTTTGAGATTGGTTAACAAGGCATGCATCTCCGCTTCCTCAGCGGCCTTGTCGTCTAACTCTTGATCAGGCGTGTCTGTCACAAGTAGTTTTCTCCCTGTCGTTTGTGTTTTACTGTAAATTTCCCATATCTCAAAGACATGTTTTCGCAGAAGTGACTTATGCCTAAAATTGTGCTATAGTCTCAAAAAATAGAGGAGGAAGGAATGGCAGTAGAGTCTCATTTACTGGAGCTTCAAAATAAGCACTTGAAAATCGACCAAGAAATCAAACAAGAAATGAAAAGCCCGCTGCCCGACACTCTCCGAATAAGTATGTTAAAACGAAAGAAACTTCAGATTAAAGATCAGATTATTGCCACAAAATCTGCTTAACGTCTGACAGCGAAGCGCTTAAGATAGCAAAACGACTATATTTTTCTGACCGGATGTCCTACTGAGTTCATTGAACTGAGGGGAGTTAGGCATGGACAAACGTGTGGCAATCGTCACCGGCGGGGCGAAAGGTATCGGCTTGGCCTGCGTCCGTCGTTTTCTGGATGACGGTTATCATGTTGTCATCGCCGATATGGACGAAAGAGCCGGCGAAGTCGCCATGTCTGAATTTGATTCGGAAAAGGATCGTGTCTTCTATTTCGATTGTGATGTTTCAGACAAATTATCAGTTCACAACCTGGTTGCCGATACCCTTGGCCAATTCGGGCAAATCGATGTTCTTGTAAATAATGCCGGAATTGCCGTTCAAGGCGGTATAACGGATATGGATGAAAGTGTTTTCGATCAGGTGCTCGCGGTGAATTTACGCGGAGCCTTTCTGGCTTCGAAAGCCGTTGTCGACCATATGTTGGAGGAAATTGAGAATAGAGAGGACCGATCCCGTCTTTCCGAGCGTCCCTATTGCATTATTAATATGTCATCGATCAACGATGAAGTTTCCCTGCCCAATTACCTGGCTTATTCCGTATCTAAAGGCGGCTTGCGCCAAATGACCAAGTCTATGGCCCTTGAGTTGGCACCTTATGGGATTCGGGTGAACGCGATTGGCCCGGGCAGCGTAAAGACGGAAATGTTGGCGAGCGTCATAGATAAAACGGCAGAGAACAAAATCAGGAGCCGTACGCCCTTGGGCCGGCCTGCGCTCCCTGAAGAAATTGCCAGCGTTTGCGCATTTCTGGCGTCCAAAGACGCCAGCTATATTACAGGGCAGGTGATTTATGTGGACGGCGGGCGGCTGGCGCTTAACTACACCATGCCGCTGCCTGAAGACGATTAGCTATTATCACCAGATGATTTAAACAGGCTTTCCAGCGTTTGCTCGACTTGCGGCTGTGGTGCGGGCTCTGGGACCGTCTCATCAATAGGCTTGAGTGCCGCGCTGCCGTCCTTTTCAGCTTTGGCGTCCATACGGGCCTTTTTATCGGCTGCTTTGCGTACGACATCATCGAGATCGATTTGTGAGCAAAGGCCTAGGGATACAGGGTCAGTAGGATTGATTGTACTCATTTTCCAGTGTGTCCGCTCGCGGATGGCCGTAATTGTAGGCTTGGTAGTCCCGATCAGCTTGGCGATCTTTGAATCTGGGATTTCCGGATGGTTACGTACCAACCAAGCAATCGCGTCTGGACGATCCTGACGGCGGGACAGCGGTGTATAACGCGGGCCTTTCTTGCGCCCTTTACGTTTGGCTAAAGAATCGTTTTCAAAAACAGTTGCGTTGAGTTGATAGTCAGCGTCTTTTTCGCCGCGTTCAATTTCCTCACGGGCTAGCTGCCCATTGGCAATTGGGTCAGCGCCTCGAATACCGCCGGCAACATCGCCGTCCGCAATACCTTCTACTTCAAGAATATGCAGACCGCAAAAATCCGAAATCTGTTGAAAGGTCAAAGCCGTGTTGTCGATCAACCATACAGCGGTGGCCTTGGGCATTAAAATCTGTGTCATTTGCTTGCTCCCTGAGAACCGTAAATTCAGGCATTAAAAAAACCCGGCTCCGCCGGGTTACTTTGTCGTTTTAAACTCGAGTCTTCCGCGACGAAGATAAAGATAGGGGTTTTCGACCGTTTGACAAGGGAAAAATGCCCATTTAGCGGTTGTTCTTATTCAGGACACGCGATTCTTTGTTGGGGAAGACAAAATGGAAAATCGTAAACAGGTTGAGTTCCAAATAGGCGAAGATCTATACGGTGTTTCAATTGAGGAGCTTGAGACGCGAATTTTGGCTTTGGAGTCAGAAATATTTCGCTTGCAGGAAGAATTAAAACACAAAAAATCTGAGCGGAACGCCGCTGAAAGCTTATTTAAGAAATGATGGGCCTTTGGCCTTTCCTTTGCATTTATGGGTCGCACGGGGCCCGTCAAACGGGCATAAGAGAGACATAAGAAAAGAAAGCAGCGCAGCCATGAATGCCTATAACAATGAGAACAATAACGACAGGGTGATTCCACAGGCAGAGGGCCGCTTACTCGAATTCGCCAAATCTGAGCTCTTCGAAAAAACCTTTCGTGAGGGGATGGACCTCGTTGAGGAAACGGCTGCATATCTAGATGGGCCTGGCCGATCGGATAGCCGAAAATTATCAAGAGGTGATGCTCTGGTTTATGCCTCCCAAAGTATGCGGCTGACGACAAAACTCATGCAGGTCGCCAGCTGGTTGCTTGTACAACGCGCTATCAAGGAAAATGAGATGGAGCTTCACGAAGCCCGTGAATCAAAATATCGGATCGTGTCCGATAAAAAGCCCGAAGACAAATTGTCATTTGAGGGCCTGGCGAAGGCTTCACTGGTTCTGCCGGCGACGCTTCTGGATTTATGTGCGCGAGCAGAGCAGCTCTATGAACGCATTTCTCGTTTGGATCGCAGTCTTTATGGCACGATCGAAGCCCAAGCCGGAAATTCTGTTGCAGATCAAATAAATCGTTTGAAGTCAGAGTTTAAAAAATAGGAAATTATACTGGTAGGGAAATCTCTACTTTTAACCCTCCCAGTTCGGAACGCCCTAACGCGATTGAACCACCGTGGTTCCGAATAATGTCGCGGGCGATGGATAGACCGAGTCCTGTGCCTTCAATGTTTTGATTGCGGGCTGTGTCAAGTCGGTAAAAAGGTTTGAAGACTTCACCGAAACTGTCCTCTGGAATGCCCGGACCGTCATCGTCCACTTGAATTATGGCAGCGTTCTTATCTGTCCGAGACGAAAGCTTGACGGCTTCGCCATACTTGATCGCATTGGACAGGACATTGGTGAGAGCCCGGGTCATCATGCCCGGTTTGATTTGGATGGACTGATCTTTGTCTAAATCCAGTTGTGGTGTCGGTTTAAATTTCTCGACAATGTCATTGAGAAAAGCATTGAGATTGACTTCGACCGTGTCTTCATCTGTTTGGCCTCGAGCGAAATCTAGATAGCCATCCAACATTTTTTCCATCTCATTCAAATCCGATCGGGCCGCCCGGTTCTCTTCTGTATTTTCTAACATGGCAAAATGGAGTTTCAAGCGGGTGAGTGGTGTCCTGAGATCATGGCTGACACCGGCCAAGAGATCTGTTCTCTGATCCATGAAACGCCTGATCCGTTGGCGCATTTTCAAAAATGACTGGCCAGCCAAACGAACTTCCGCGGCCCCGGACGGCCTGAACCCGTCAATGTCCTGCCCTTTACCAAAAGCATCAGCAGCGTCAGCCAGCCTTGAAATAGGTCGGGCCTGATTGCGGATAAACAAGATACTGATCATGGTCAAAAGCAAAGAAGCCAGGGCCAGCCAGAAAATAAATACGAAACCGGTTCGGGCAAATACCCGTTCCTTGGCAGCTATAAAGGTCAATGTCCCTTCATCCACTTTGACCCGGATATCAATGTGATTGGGATAACGGGTTGTATCGAACCAAAAAGGCGCTTGCAAACTTTGGTTCAAAGACCGCTGAAGCGTTTTATCCAATGTAGAAAAGAAAGACCGTCTTTGAGCCGAGGGGAAGTCGTGATTGTCCCGTAAGTCGACGGAAAGCTCCATGTGGGGCTGCATCATTTCATTTAGCTTGGCTGCCCGTTCGGCACTTGGTGCTTGATTGAAAAGTTCCACTGCCAAGCTGATATCGGCCGCCACACTATCCGACAGGCTGGCCGTCACCGTCGACCAATGAGCGTTGAAGAAAATGTAAGCGACCACGATTTGCATGATCGCGATAGGCAAAACAATGATCAAAAGAGCGCGTCCAAAAAGGGATTTTGGCAGATATCGATTGATCAATTTTTTCAATGTTGACTATCGGTCATGAGACGATAGCCATGTCCCCTTACCGTCACGATGAATACAGGTTCCGACGGATTGTCCTCAATTTTCCGGCGTAGGCGGGTCATTTGTACATCGACGGCGCGCTCCGATTGGGCGCTGATTTTTTCTGACAATGCATAACGGCTAACGGCAGCGCCACCGCATTTTGCCAGTAGAGTCAACAAGGCCTCTTCGCCGGTAGTGAGACGAACCCGGTCGCCGTGTTTTGTGAGAGCAAGCCGTTGTAGGTCATATTCCCAAGGCCCGAAGACAACTTTACCATTGGGTTTCGTATTTCCAATTCTGCGGAAAATGGCTTCTATGCGCAGGATGAGTTCTTCCGGTTCAAACGGCTTGGCGAGATAATCATCAGCCCCTGATCTTAGGCCCTCTATCCGGTCTGCCGGTTCGCCCTTAGCAGTGAGGAGAATAATTGGAATATCGTCAGACACACGCAGCGATTTTGTCAAAGCAAAACCATCCTCACCGGGCATCATGACGTCGAGAATCATTAAATCAAAGGTTAGCGTGCCCATTAATCGCCTGGCGTCTGCCGCATTGCTAGCGGTCGAAACTCGGTAGCCCTCGCGACTAAGGTATTTTTTTAACAAATCCCTGATTCGATCATCATCGTCGACGAGAAGTAAATGTATCTCGTGACGTTCCAAAATATCAGATTCAAGGCTCAATTTTTTTCCCTATAAATCAAATTGCGAGGTTGACTTAACCCTATCATAGTCAAAAATGCGGGAAAAGAAATAAACATGGCCTTTGGCAGGTACGGAAAAGAAGATGATTGAAAAACCCTATCATGACCGCGACGGATATATTTGGATGGATGGCGAGTTTGTCGATTGGCGCGAAACCAAAGTACACATACTGACCCACTCACTTCATTATGGATCTGCAGTATTCGAAGGAGATCGAGCATATGAGGGCAAAATCTTTCGCTTAACGGATCATTCCAAACGACTGGTGAATTCAGCTAAGCATATGGGCTACGACATCCCATATACAGTCGAGCAAATTGACAAGGCCTGTAAAGATACCTTGGCCAAGTCAGGGCTGGGGGACGCCTATGTCCGTCCCATTGCCTGGCGTGGTTCGGACATGATGGGGGTGGCGTCCAAAAACAACCAGATCCATCTGGCCGTAGCGGTCTGGCATTGGGGTAATTATTTTTCAGATAAGATGAAGGGTATTCGGTTGTGCTGGGCCGACTGGAAGCGCCCGGCGCCAGATACAATTCCGTGTAAGTCTAAAGGCGCTGGTCTCTATATGATTTGTACCATGTCTAAAGATGCCGCGATGGCCAAGGGGTATGATGACGCCTTAATGGTCGATTACAAAGGGCGGGTGGCCGAATGCACGGGCGCACATATTTTCTTTGCTCGTGATGGTGAATTGCATACCCCGACGAATGATATTTTATTAGAAGGCATTACGCACGATACGGTTGCCAAACTGGCTGAACGCCGCGGCTATAAGGTCCATAAGCGCGATATTTATCCGTCAGAACTTCCTTATTTTAGCGAATGTTTTGTCGTTGGGACGGCAGCCGAAGTGACACCGGTGCGTGAGATCGAAGGGATCAAATATGTGCCTGCTGAGATTTGCCATGCTTTAGCATCTGATTATGATGAGCTGGTCAGGGAAAAGATTTCGATTTAATCTTCTTATGACTTAGTCTCTAAGCGAGGCACGAAGATAAAGACTACCCGTGTAAACCGAAAGAAGCGCTGCTAGCCAAAGGATAGCTAGTCCAAGCAAATGCAAAATATCGATGTGATTTCCGAGTCCTAAGGCGTGACGTCCTAGATAAACGATTAATAACCCGATCGCTAACATCTCACATGCCGTTTTCCATTTCGCAAGTTTTGTTGGTGGCATGGCCCTGGATTTAAGTGCAGCGTGTTCTCGCGCGCCGCTTACCAAAATGTCTCTGCCAATTATTGCAAGGCCGGGGACCAATACAGACCAGTGACCATTCATTGAGATCGCAATTGCAATCAAGCATGCAGCGACCAACAATTTGTCCGCGATAGGGTCGATCATCCGGCCAAAATCAGAGGTTACATTCCATTTTCGTGCCCAATAGCCATCCAGATAATCGGTAATACAGGCCATTGCGAAAAGGCCTATTGTTCCCAGGGCGAGCCATTGAGTCATTTGAGTGGTTTGCAGGCAAATAATCCCAGCGACCAGAATCGGAATGCTGACAATACGTCCGATCGTCAGAATGTTGGGCAATCGGGCCCTTAACCCCGTAACGGTTGGACTATCCGTCATTCGCTGCGCCGGATTTAGCCGTTAAAAGCGCTAGACCGGTTATCACCGCGAGGACAGCGCCAATCCATAGAATAACCAAACCGGTATTCCATACGAGTTCCCAAGTTTTTGAGTAGGCATCGAAAACACTGGGGTCGGATATATTAGGATTTGAAAGATCGACCGGTCCTTTTGGAATGTCTCCGCCTTTCGAAAACACCGAAGACAACCAGGGTGAAATCCATGGAGAGGCCAGTAAAATACAGGTGCCAAGCATAATCATAGCCGTTTTCAAATTTCCCAGGCCGGTTTCATACATTCTTGTACGACTGAGTTCGAACCCTTTTACGAGGCCAACCATAACTTCGCGGGCAACTATAATCGCTACGGGCGCTAGGAATAATGTTGGCGCACCGCCATTAAATTGATTGGGACCCGTTGGGGAAGATAAGACATAGGCCATCGCTACGAGTGTTCCGATCATTAAAATGGTATCAGCGATATCGTCAAACCACCCAAACTTTCGATAGACTGAATGTTCAGCCCCACCTGTGATGTCGTCAAAAAAATCGGTAAGAGCAGCAATGGCGAATAGCACTGACACAAGTATAGCGATACCTTGGTTTGGCCAACCCTTGGCAATGATTAGATACATAACAACGGGGGTTAAGAGAGCACGGATTAATGTGAGGCCGTCTGCAAAGGCACCACCAATCCGATTTACGCCTGTTTCGGAATCATTCATTGAAGAATTCATATATTGCTTCAGCCATTTTCCGGCTGACCCCCTCGACTTGTTCTAACTCTTTCTGGGTCGCTCCTTTGACGGCCTTTGCCGACCCGAAATGCGCCAGCAAGGCCTTTTTACGACCCGGTCCTACACCCGGAATAGCATCAAGTGGATTGGTTTTCATCTGTTTTTTGCGCCTCGCCCTGTGCGTGCCGATGGCAAAGCGGTGCGCCTCGTCCCTAAGGCGTTGAAGGTAGTATAAAACGGGTGTGCGGGGCGGCAACATGAATTCAGGCTTGCCCGGCATGTGAAATACTTCGCGACCGGCATTTCGGTCGGGGCCTTTCGCAATGGCCAGTAATGTGACGCGCTCCAGGGCCCCAATTTCGGCTAGAATGTTTGAAACAGCCGACAATTGACCTTTTCCGCCGTCAATGACCACTAAATCTGGCCAAACCAGGGTCTCGTCTTTGAGTAGTCGCGTAAATCGGCGGCGCATGACCTCTCGCATCATGGCATAATCATCTCCGGGTTCGGTCTCGGCATCCTTGATGTTGAAAGTCCGGTATTCCTTTTTATCGAGACCTTCCGGGCCCGCAACGATAAAAGCGCCTATGGCATTCGTGCCCTGAATGTGGCTGTTGTCGTAAACTTCGATCCTGTCAGGAGGACCATCTAGATCAAAGCTTTCTGCCATTTGTTTTAATAGCCGGGTTTGAGAGGCAGTTTCAGCTAATTTCCGGGCCAGTGATTCTTCGGCGTTCTTATAGGCCATATTGACCAGCGATACTTTCTCGCCTCGCTTGGGGTGAATGATAGCGATCTTGCGTCCTGATCGTTCAGACAGGGCCGCTTCCAGTAGGTCCTTATTAGGTAGGTCTTGATTGACGACAACTTCTTTAGGGATGGGTTTGTTAAGATAAAATTGTGCCAGAAAAGTATCGAGAATTTGCTCCGGCGGATCATCTTTCGAATGACGGGGATAGTAGGCATTATTCCCCCAGTTTTGTCCGCCGCGAAAAAAGAAGACCTGGACACAGCTCTGGCCGCCACCTGAATATATCGAAATCACGTCGCCATTGGCGAAGGTCCGGCTGCTGGCATTCCCAGACCCGCCGGAGATATGAGCCAAAGCCTGAAGGCGATCCCGGTACTCTGCGGCCTTTTCATAGTTCATTTCGCTGGAGGCCGTTTGCATTTGCTCCTGGAGACGATTTCGAAGATTATCAGATTTTCCTTTTAAAAAATCTTC
>JAHDBU010000054.1:13049-14555 GCA_020630275.1 Hellea sp. | reverse complement strand
TTGTTCCAGAAATTCAGCCACTCTGGCTCTTTCTTGGGCAGGCCCGCCCGCATGGGGAAATCGGTTTGAGGTAAAAATAAAGTGTCGCGGTAATCGCGTTTCGTCTCGGTCATGTCAGTCTCGAAATAATGTTGAAATCAGGGCGTCGCTCCCGGCATGCGCTATAGGCATACCGGGCTGCTAATTCGTGCCGGAATTCGTATAATTATGTATACGGGTTTCAACATGAGGGCGGGTTATCACAGCCCGACATAAAGTCAAAATATTTTGACTATTCTTCTTTAACGGGCACGTCTTTCGTTTTGCTCTCTTCGTCATCTGAAGGCGTATCTAAATCTCTGTCGGGGGGTGTGCCGCCATCCGCGATAATCCGTTCAATAATATTCTCAATGCGGTTATCCGCTACCGGATGGCTCATAGCCCATTCGCCCTTCTTCGGCAGGGGGTATTTTTTCTGCAGTCCATCAAAAAATCCGACAAGACCGTCGGTTCTCATGTCAGCTGCTTTTAACAGATCATAAGAATAATTATCCGCACCCATTTCGTGTTTGCGAGAATAGGAGAGCGATAAGACTGCAGATCCTTCGAGAAGTGCGTCTTCTAAAATTTCTCCGGCATCGCCAGCGATCATGGTTATCATGAACCACATGCCCAGCGCCCGGTAAACCTGTCTGAGTTGATGCTCGTTATCTACGTGACCGATTTCGTGCGCCAATACCGCAGCTATAATATAATCCTCATCAAATTCCTGCACGAGGTCGTCGGTGACGACGATTGTGCCCCCTGGCAACGCAAAGGCATTTGGACCAATAGGGCCAGCGTCTCGAAAAAGAAGTTTATATTTAAAATTCCGGTCGCTTTTTGCCCCAGTTTTTTCTTTGGCTTCTAAAAGTTTGTTAAAGAGCGTTGTGAGCTCATTCTGTCTTTCAATGGTAAGCTCAGTGTCATCCAAAATGATCCGGTCGAGTGTTCTCAACGTGCTCTTGTCTAGGGCATGAAGGCCTTTATCCGGGGTAATGCTCATTCCCATGTTAATGAGAACTGGAATCATGAGTTTATAAAGGCCAAATGCCAAAAAAGGTGTCGCGATTGCCAAAGGTAGTAAATGCCAACCTGTTTTTTCAGTTTTTGCCACGGTGTTCCAAAATCCGCCAGGGCGTAATTGTTCAACAGCATCCAGGTCTTCGGTCTCGAATACGCGGCCGTCGGGCAATGTAATTTTTTGAGCAAATGACCCAAGCCGGGCTTGTATTTTTAATTGCGACAACGCGCCAACATTTTGTTTGTCTGCGCCCGACAGGACGCTGACACGATCTCCATCGACAACCAATTCACAGTCTTCATAGTCGCTTGACTGTTGCTCAAATAAACGACCGGATATGCGGCGCAAAGCCATTAAAAACCAATCCCAATATCGATATCAAAGCCTTCAATATCAGCATATTCAGCAGCGGTGACACCACTTGTTTCAATAACAGAGCTCGTATAGCCTCCCAGGCTGCCCTT
>JAHDBU010000054.1:0-12949 GCA_020630275.1 Hellea sp. | reverse complement strand
CAAAACCAAATAGAACAAGAATCAAAAGACCAATCATCTTAAAAAATCCAACGTAGTAAGGGCCGATTGGGGCGTCAAACCAGAACCGCCTGTCACCATATCTGTGATTGTTGATGCTGTATCGGTTGATGGCTCTGGAAATGTAAGGAATTGTAATCAGAGAGGCGAGAGTGATCATGAGGCCCATAATGCCAAGAACTAACTTTATTGAAGGGTCGATGGGCTTTCGACCCGTAATAGCGCCTAAGTCATTTGAACCAAGCACGCTTACAAAAACC
Source organism: Hellea sp. (assembly GCA_020630275.1). GTDB lineage: Bacteria > Pseudomonadota > Alphaproteobacteria > Caulobacterales > Maricaulaceae > JACOMS01. Next base: position 12,671 of record JAHDBU010000054.1, on the reverse strand, counting down.
CCAAGAAAAAATCCGACATAAACAAGAAGCGGGAGTAATACATAACGCAGCCAGGCACCTCCTGCGGAGCCTTCAAAGTTAAACCGTACGTTCCTGTAGCTGGTCATTCGGGCATTAAATCTTAGCGCTTGTCTGATGATCCATCCCAAGACAGCAAAGAGTATTAACAACAATACGAAATAGAGCTCTGGGGAATATAAATTTGCGACGACCAGTGCCGCGTAAAAGCCTAAAACAATAAGTCGACCGATCAGAATTTGTACGCCCGTTGCATGGTAATCAAAATTATGTCCATCGATATAAGTGACACCCGCAAAATACTTCTTATTCCGGACTTTGGCCCAGGCTGAGTACACACCCAAAGTAACGATGCTCAAGAGTACATTAACAATCCAAATCCCGAAATATTCTTCGGTTGTGCCTTTGAACTCAATGTTATGTGTATTTGTAAGTTCGTCACCACCTGTCGGTAACGACTCGATATTTTCCCGGATTGTCGCCATTTCCCCCACCCAATTGTTTAGCGGGGCCGATATGGCCCTATTGACACGCGCGAGTCAAGACAATCACCGCCTTGCGAGTTCAGCCTTTATGCGGGCCAGCGCAAAGCCAATTTGGCGCATTTTCATTCTCGATGGAAGCGATTGAACCCTTTTAGGGTAAATGCCCGCATAGTCTTTTTTCAACTGATTGTGCATATTCCGGATCATATAAATATGTCCGCCTCGAACGGCCACAAAGTAAAAAGCAAAAAACCCGGCAATGACGGCAATTTCATCCAATTCGCTCCGTCCTTGAGCCAGGAATCGCGCGATCAGTAAAACGCTAACTAATATAAGCGCTGCAGGCAAAAGGTATACTCGAGCCCAATAGCTCCATGTCAGATAGTACCCTTCGAGACGTTCAATAGACATCAGCCGAGATTGTCCGGTTCGCCTGGCCAGATGACTAAGCGGTGTGCCAGGTCGTTTTCGTCTATTAAAATTTCACTTATCACAGCGTCTTGTACGCTCATTCCCGCTTCATGGATGCTATTTTTATCACCGCTTATGAGGTGATGGTAATCCGGCAGGTCTTTTCCTTCAGCAATTAGCCGATAGGCACAGGTTCTTGGCATCCAGGACAGTTGATGCACATTATCCGGGGTCAAGGTCACACAATCCGGAACAAGTTTGGAGCGGTTGGGGTAATCTGTGCATTGACATTTCTGTGCGTCAAAGAGCTTGCAGACGACATCTGTAATATAAATTTCCGCCGTATCTTCGTCTTCCAGACGGATACAACAGCATTTACCGCAGCCATCGCACAGGCTTTCCCACTCTTCAGGGGTTAAATCCTTCAAGCTTTTTTCTTTCCAGAACGGCAATTTTTTAACTGTGCTCATGAAAGCTCCTCTAGCGCAGGAATGCAAACTGGGCTAGCTATATCCTTATGACTACGTTTCGGGCAGATTTAGAAGCGGCGAACGACAATAATACGCGTAAACGCTGGCGTATTGCTGCCATCGTCCTGGCGGCTCTGATGATCATTGGAGTCACGGCCTATATCAAGGTCAAAGCCTATCTCTTTGATGGCCTGCCGAGCCTGCCCACAAAGGCCACCATGTGGGAATTGAACCTTCAGCCCAATTCTACGCTTTTGGACGCTGACGGTCAGGTTCTGGGTCATCGGGGACCATATATTGATCGGCCAATGAAGCTCTCGGAAATGCCGAAACATCTCCCCAATGCTTTTCTAGCGATCGAAGATGAGCGTTTTTACGATCATGCCGGTATTGACCGGAAAGCGATCCTCAGGGCGCTTTTCGAGAATACTAAATCTGGCGCAAAAGTGCAGGGCGGCTCAACACTAACCCAGCAATTGGTCAAGAATATGCTCTTGACGCCTGAGCGTACATACAAACGCAAATTCCAAGAAATGTGGTTAGCCTATGACATGGAGCAGGTTCTGACTAAGCCCGAGATTTTGGAGCTCTATCTCAACCGTATACCATTGGGCGCCCGGACATTTGGCGTTGAGGCCGCGGCTAAACAATATTTTGGCAAATCTTCCCGAGATCTGAATTTGTCGGAGTCAGCTTTGCTGGCGGCTTTGCCCAAGGCACCGTCACGTTACGAGCCCACTAAAAATTTCGATGAAGCTTGGCAGCGTGCCAAACTGGTTTTGCAAAGCATGCATACCAATAAGATGATTACCATAACGGAATTGTCTGAAGCTGAAACCAATCCGCCCAAGATTGTCGAAGATAGTCAGCTAGCAATCGCACCGGACTTGATTGGGCATTTCTTTGATTTTGCGGATAAGCGCGCCAAGGAGCTTGTGGGCAATGACCATAAGGATTTGATCATTCAGACAACAATCAATCCGTCGTTCCAAAAGGCTGCGCATGAAAGCTTGGTGAAGGTACTGGATAAACAAGGCAAAAACCGAAAAGTTTCCGATGGGGCTGTCCTGCTGATCGACAATGAAAGCGGAGCCATCCGAACCATGGTCGGTGGTAAGGACTACGATCCAAACTTTTTCAACAGGGCCATACAGGCGCAGCGTCAACCGGGATCATCCTTTAAGGTGTTTGTCTATGCAACCGCACTTGAACAAGGATTTTCCCCTGGAACCCAACGCAACGATAGAAGGGTCGTGATTGGAAATCAAAATTGGTCGCCTGAAAACTATACCAAACGATATCGGGGGCCCATGACCATTGCCGAAGCCTTGAAGCATTCCATCAATACGGTCGCCGCACAAGTTGGTGCGGAAATTGGACCTAGTAATATCGTTAAATTGTCCAAGCGGTTTGGCATTAAGAGCAATTTGAAAAGCACCTACTCACTTTCATTGGGAACGTCTGAGGTCAACCTCTTGGAGTTGACTGGAGCCTATACAGTTTTTGCTAATGGTGGGCTCAAAAAACGACCTTATTTCATCACTGAAATCCGTAACACATCGGGTGAGGTTCTCTATAAACGCAAGACGGCAACGCCGGAGAGGGTTTACGCCAAAGCATATTCGGATCAAATGGTGGAAATGATGCGTGAAACTATTCGATCTGGTACTGGGCGGGGCGCAGCCCTTGGTAAACGGGAGGTGGCTGGTAAGACCGGGACATCTCAGGATTACATCGATGGGTGGTTCATTGGCTTTACGTCCGACTATACGGCGGGTGTTTGGATGGGCAACGATGATAATTCGTCTATGTATAAGGTTACAGGCGGCCTTTTGCCGGCAGATGTATGGAAATCCTTTATGCTGGCAATCCACAAGGGGGCAACTTACAAGCCGCTCTTGGTAAGAAGTGATGATCCCGATGATCAGAAAAACCGCCGACGCATGGATTATTATGCAGGCCTAATCCAGGAATTAACGACGGAGCGCAATCTTGCGGCAGGTATTACTGTTCCGACTATTGGCATGCCGGTTGAAGATGAGGCTGTCGGTGGCCGTACTGAGGGGAATGCGGGCGAATAGTTTCGTCGTAATCTTTCAGTAACGCTCATGTGGCATTGGAAATTCAAAACTGGGTTCCTATGCATTTCTCGGACAAAGCTTATACTTGCGGCCTCGTAGATATTTCCGAACGGGATATTCATCGGTCGAAATATCTGCTTAACGCGGCCATTCCCGAGAGCTTGTCCGGTTGCCATCCGGCAGACGTTCAGGCCGTCAAAAAGCTAGTTTTCACATTACTCGATAGCGATGACCCGATATATGCAGATTTGAAACCGGCCTTAATGGAAGGCAATTTGTTTGATGTGGCAAGGGGCTTGGAGTTTGTTGCAGAGCGCTCTCCAGATTTGGCGGGTCGTTTGTTTCGTCAGGTTGCTGTTTTGTATGCGCCCATTATGACCGTCAAAGCTGTCGACGCTTTCGAAAAGGCTGAGGCTGCCGGCGAAGATCTAGGTCCTCATTTGGCCATGTCGGTTAGGCTTTATGAAAAAATGGGAAATGTGGCCCGGGTTAAAAAACAAAATAGTCTCTTAAAGCGATTTCTAAAAGATCATCCTGAAAGAGCAGAGCAAGAGACCGACAGCCATCCGGACTCTATGGTGGGTGAACTCGCTTATTTTCCTCTGCGGAAATAAGGTTGCCCGCATAAGAAACGCAGGCCCGGGGGCCTGCGCACAATTCCAAAAATGGATATCAAACTAGTCGTTATCTTCGAGCATACCTGAACGGAATAAAATGCCCGCCAGACCAGCACCGATCATGGGCGCAACGAAGAACAACCAAAGCTGTGAGATCGCGCCGCTGCCTGCGAACAGAGCAGGGCCCGCAGAGCGTGCTGGATTCACAGACACACCTGTAACTTGGATACCCATCAGGTGGATAACCCATAGTGTCAAACCAATCGCCAGACCTGCAATTGCAGGATGACCGCCCTTTTTGTGGGTTACGCCCAGAATACAGACTAGGAACAAGAATGTTGCCACGACTTCAAAGATGAAGGCCGCCTGCATGCTATATTCGCCAAGATATCCGGCGCCCCAACCATTCTGGCCAAGACCATTTTCGGCAACGCTATAACCCGCTTTGCCTGTTGCAATAAGGTAAACAATACCAGCGCCTAAAACACCGCCAATAAATTGCGCGATCCAGTATTGGATCATGTCACCTGCGCTCATTCGACCGGCGACAAAAGCACCAAATGAAACCGCTGGGTTAATGTGACATCCGGAGATGGCGCCAATACCGTAAGCCATGGCGACAATCGCCAGACCAAAGGCTGCCGCAATACCGGCATGTCCAATTTCAGCACCTGCCAATACGGCGGCACCACAACCAAATATCACCAGCGCTGCTGTGCCGATGATTTCCGCAACCATTTTTTTCATAAGATTCCTCCCCTAATTTGTTGCTTAAATACGATATACGAGCCCCGAAACCTTAACAATAGTTAACTGAACGCCCGATAAACCAAAAAAATTCAATTAAATGTTGTATATTTTCGTCGCAATACTGACCATTGCGACTCAACCGTCAAAGGCGTATGGAGGGCGCAAATAAGTGCTTTATCTATAAGGAGAATATTATGGCACGCGCTAAAATCGCCATGATCGGTGCCGGAATGATCGGTGGAACGCTCGCTCATATTGCCGCCCGAGAGGAGTTAGGTGATGTGGTACTTTTTGACATTTTTGAGGGCACCGCCAAAGGTAAAGCGCTCGATCTGTGCGAAGCCTCACCCGTCTTTGGCAAGGACAGTTACCTAAAAGGTACAAACGATTACGCTGATATTGCGGGCGCAGATGTCTGCATTATTACGGCTGGCTTCCCACGAAAGCCGGGTATGGACCGTGGTGATCTGATTGCGAAAAACCTCGGTGTCATCAAGCAGGTCGCAGAAGGTATTGCTAAATATGCTCCGAAAGCTTTTGTGATCTGTATCACAAACCCGCTGGATGCGATGGTTTGGGCGCTTCAGAAATTCTCTGGATTGAACCCTAAAAAGGTCGTCGGCATGGCAGGTGTTTTAGACAGTGCCCGTTTCCGTTGGTTCCTGGCGGAAGAGTTTGGGGTTTCCGTCGAAGACGTTCATGCCTCCGTTTTGGGCGGTCACGGCGACAGCATGGTGCCCCTCACACGCTACTCCACCGTCAATGGTGTTCCGCTTCCGGATCTGGTCAAAATGAAATGGACGACGCAGGACCGTATCGATGCCATCGTAGACAGAACCCGGAAAGGCGGCGGCGAAATCGTTGGCCTTCTCGGTAATGGGTCAGCTTTTTACGCGCCTGCAGAAAGTGCCATTGAAATGGCAAAGTCTTACCTGCTGGATAAAAAGCGCATCTTGCCTTGCGCCGTAAAAGTCGCCGGTCAGATTGCCGGTGTTCGCGGTCTTTATGTTGGCGTTCCAGCCATGATCGGTTCCAAAGGCGTCGAAAAAGTCATGAACATCCGCCTTAAGACTGATGAGCGGGAAATGTTTATGAAGTCTGTGGCAGCGGTTGAAAAGCTTATCGCCGAGTGTCAGGAAATGGATAAAGATCTGAAAAGTTAATTTCGACCTCTTACTCAAGGTAAAACCCGCGCCGATGTCGGCGCGGGTTTTTTGTTGTTCAATGCGTGAACGCACTCTTGATGCGTTGAAATAGTAAATCTCGGGTAATATATGTTGAAATATCTATTAACCCTTATTTACCTTTAGAAGCGGGCTTTCAAACCAATATTGATCGCGTGCGCTTCTGTATCTTCATTTGATACATTCTGCGGATTAACAAAAGGTATGAAACCTTTATTGTAAACATATTCCGCACCAACCTCCAGATAAGGTGATATTGGGTATTCGATGCCCAGAACATGCTGCTGATTGCTCTTCCAGCTTGTGACGCGTTGTCCTGTTGGATCCAGAATACTGCGGCCTTCGAAATCGTCGCCGATATTACCCCAGGAGCCAACAGCAGAGATCGCCAATCGTTTACCATTTGGCAGCATTGGCTTGATGCGAGCCTGAGCGACCAAGACTTCCAGATTTTGATCAAAGTTGATGTTTTCCAAATCGGTTGTCGAGCCCGTCGGGTCGTTCAAATATTGGGGCAAGGGTGTCCCGTCGGGCGTTTGCGGAATAGCCGCCGCCCACGGCTCCAACGTTGTTGAATACTCGACCATGGCATCAAAGAAGTCGCTATTATATTCGGCAAAAGCCGTCACAACACTGTTGCGATATTGAATAAAGTTAGCAGGCGGATTTCCGGTTTGAATGCCGCGGAAAGTGTGCGCCGTCCAGTTATTGCGGTAGATAGAATCGTGAAGGTAACCAGCACCAACGGTAAACGCACCTTTATCCATCAAGAATTCTTTTTCAATATTGAAAGCATAGTTCTGGATGTTGTTTTCTTCTTCAGCATAAGCCACGCGCAATTGGCGCCCGCCAGAGAAGGCAGAACCCGTAATCTTCAAACCATCCTTATAATAACCCAGTTCTAGAACCGGCTGATCAGAGACCGCCCAGAAATAATGTTGGGCTTCGGTATGAGTGAACGGATTATACCCGTCAAAATTACCGAAATCGATCGTTTTGCGTCCGAAGGCGGCGTAGAAGGGCATTTTCTTCAAATTACCAAGGACCACAAAGGCCTTGCGCATTTGAAATTCTTCCTGCTCGCCCGGATACTCAGTTTCAGAATACTCGGGCTGCATATAAACGGTTGTCCAGTCGCCAAAGGCGCCAGTGAAAGACAACGCAGCATTGTTAATCGCAAATACACCGGACTCTGTATCCGTATTCGGCGATAGGAAAGGGAAGCGCGACAGGATCGGGAATTGACCCGGGGCTGACGTCTTCTGCCACATAAACCCACCTTTAACGCCGGCACCCAGTGTCAAAGAGTTTTCAGGCAGGACGCCGGTGGCGCGATTGACCAAAAGGGTCAGTGTTTTGCCCGTGGTATTTTCCTGCCAGTCCAACATATCTGCCGTATGGAATGGGTTTGTCTGAATGGTGACGCCACCTACATTCATGTGGCGACCAATATCCGAATGGAAGCGGTTTGCGGCTTCCCGGCTATAGGTGACCCCGTGAGCGGCTGCGAGGCCACGTAGGCCCTGGCTGTTTGTTTCCGAAGACACATATGTGTAACTTCCGTCCGGCATTTGGTAATAGACAGGTTGAGCCTGTTGCATGCTAGCTGTTTGATGTTGAGCCGGTTGGCTAGGTGCTGCAACAGGATAGCTCTGTGTTGGCGATGCGACCGTGTAGCCTTGGCTCTGTGCAGGTTGTGAATAGACATATTGCGAAGCCGCTGATCCGTACTGAGCAGGGAAATACCCGCGCAAATTGGAGTCGTTGTGCGATGCCGTGACTGGCAATGCGACGGCGAGTACAGCCGCTCCTGCAAACATTGATAATTTTGTGCGAAGTTTCATTGGTAGTCCCCTTCCTATGCACTGCGGACGTTTTCGACGTCCACTCCGTGTTCCCTGACCTTGCGGTATAAAGTTGAGCGTCCGATCCCCAATCGACGGGCGATTTCGGACATGTGGCCGCCATAATTATTTATGGCGAATTCGATGAGGTCGCGTTCGATTTCCTCAAGTGTTCTGAGGTGGCCGTCCCGGTCGAGGAATTTCACCTTTTCATCGGGCGTTTGAGCGCTAGCGCTCGATAAAAGTGCCGAGAAGCCTCCATCGCCTTTGACAGAGAAGCTTGGCAATTCACCTGAAATTTGTGGGAAATCCTGAGGTTGTAATAATTGACCATCTGACAGGATCATGGCGCGGAAAATCGAGTTCTCGAGCTGACGAACATTTCCCGGCCAGTCATAGGTTTTCAGCATGTCCACGGTTTCGTGGGCCGCGCCATTAATGCTCATGCGCTCTTGTGCATTAAATCGTTTGATGAAATGGTTGAGCAGAGCGGGGATATCCTCTCGGCGTTCGCGTAAAGACGGCACCTGAATCGGAAATACGTTTAAGCGATAATAGAGGTCTTCGCGGAATGATCCGTGTTTGACACTTTCCGCCAGATCACGGTTGGTTGCGGAAATAATTCTGACATTGACAGGAACGGGGCGTTTTGAGCCGACAGGATCGACTTCACCTTCCTGTAAGACCCGCAGGAGTTTTACCTGCATATCAAGAGGCAGTTCCCCAACTTCGTCTAAGAACAACGTCCCGGTGTCGGCTTCCTGGAATTTACCTAAATGCTTGGCGTTGGCGCCCGTAAAGGATCCTTTTTCATGGCCGAAAAGAATACTCTCAACCAGATTTTCTGGGATGGCGCCGCAGTTGACTGTGACAAAAGGACGGTCTGAGCGTTCTGAAGCACCTTGAATAGCGCGAGCAATAACTTCTTTACCGACGCCGGACTCACCTGTGATCAGAATCGGAATATTGGCGCGAGCACCGCGTTCGCCCATGGCAACGACCGTTCTCATGGAGGAGGCGCTCCCGACAAGATCATCAAAAGTCAGGCTGCCTTCAGTCGTTTTCTTGAGGCGCGTCACTTCGCCCACGAGGGTATTCAGTTCAAGCGCGTTACGGATGGATACGATAATTCGCTCGGGGCTGGCGGGCTTAACGATAAAGTCTCTGGCCCCGGTTTGCATGGCGTTGACGACTGTGTCGATGCTACCTTTACCAGTCAAAACAATAACTGGAAGTTCGCGACGTTTGTCCGCAATGGCCTTAAGTGTATCCATCCCGTCTAGACCCGGCATAACCAAGTCCAAAAGAACGACGTGGATGTTTTGACCGTCCGCACCAAAAATCATTGAAAGCGCAGAATCGCCGCTATCCGCTTGTAAAGTCGAGAATCCGCTTTTTTCGACAACTGCCTGTATCAAGCGCCTTTGTGTCGGATCATCGTCAACGATGAGGACCGTTTTACCCATAATTCATTCACCATATTTGAGCCGTTTTGGCCCTTGCCGGGGTTTTCCCCAGTCGTTGAGCGTCGCAATATGGGACAAATCCGTAAATTTGCTGTTAAAGCGTCAAATATTTTTCGGTGATGTGACAGCACGACGCTTGAGGGCCCGATTCCGGCGTGATAGGACAACTAAACTGATTTGTTTGACAGGGATTTAATCATGGGCGGAGTACCTTCAGATTATAAACGCGGCGAAATGAAAATCGGCGCGCAAAAACATACCTTTGATGGATTTATGGGTTTTACCGTTTACGGCGGTACCGTGATTGCATTGATGCTGATCTTTGCAATCCTCACGGTTGGCGGTGTAGGCCTTAGCTGGCTACCAGCACTTATTACTACGCTTATTATTGGCGTGGTTGTCGGAATTGCTCTGAAACTCAATGGAACTTATTTTGCTTCCATAACAGGCTTGGCTATCGCCACGGCTATTGTATGTGCAGTTGTGGGGCTTTTCGCAGGATAAAACAAAAAAACATACAGCGCATGACAATATAATCTCCCAATAACAGGATAAAACGGGTGAAGATTGCTGTATTGAATGATGCGGGCGGAAATGAAGCTCGCGTGGCGGCCACGCCAGAGACTGTCAAAGGCTATGTTAATGCCGGGCACTCTATTGTTGTCGTCAAGGGTGCCGGAAAGGCGGCGGATTTTTCCGATGCCAACTACACGGATGCAGGCGCAAAGATCGTTAAAGACAACGGAACGGCGACTATAGACGCCGATTTGGTCATGTCGATTACGGGCGGGACCAAGAAACTTCTGTCTGGCCTCAAAAAAGGGGCTGGGATCACCGGATTGCTGAATCCGACGGATAACCCCGACTATGCAAAGGCTTGCGCTAAGGCGGGCGTAACTGCCTACGCGCTCGAATATATCCCGCGTATTTCCCGCGCTCAGAGCATGGATGTCTTATCAAGCCAGTCAAATCTCGCCGGATACCGGGCGGTTGTTGAGGCCGGCTCTATATATGGACGCGCCTTTCCCATGATGATGACGGCAGCCGGAACAGTAGCGCCCGCCAAAGTCTTTATAATGGGCGCGGGCGTTGCAGGCTTGCAGGCCATCGCCACCGCAAGACGTCTTGGTGCTGTGACGACAGCTACGGATGTGCGTCCGGCGGCCAAAGAACAAGTGGCCTCGTTAGGGGCAAAATTCATTGCTGTTGAAAACGAAGAATTCAAAGAGGCGGAGACAGCTGGCGGTTATGCCAAACAAATGTCCGCTGAATACCAGAAACTACAAGCCGAGCTGACCGCGAGCCATATCACCAAACAAGATATTGTTGTGACCACAGCGCTCATTCCAGGACGTCAGGCCCCGCGCCTGATCGATAAAGCGATGATCGACACGATGAAAGCCGGATCAGTCATTGTAGATATGGCGGTGGAACGCGGCGGTAACGTTGAAGGATCCAAAGCCGGAGAGATCGTCACCACGAAAAATGGCGTTAAACTTGTGGGTCTTTTGAATTGGCCATCCCGTATGGCGGCGGATGCATCCAATATGTTTGCCCGCAACCTCAAAAATTTCCTGCCGCTGGTAACGGCTGAAGACGGCAGCTACGCGCCAAATTGGGATGATGAAATCATCAAGGGCTGCGCGCTGACCCGGGACGGCGAAGTCGTCCATGAACGCCTGAAATAGGAGGCTGACATGTTATCTATGTTGATTTTAGCGGGCGCATCCGGTGTGAGCCCTATTGTTTTCCAATTGGCGATTTTTGTCTTGGCGATATTCGTTGGTTATTATGTTGTCTGGTCGGTTACCCCTGCTCTGCATACACCGCTCATGGCGGTGACCAATGCGATTTCTTCCGTGATTATCGTGGGCGCTCTGGTGGCCGTGGCAGCCGGTGTGGGCAGCGGGTCCGGTATTTCCACCTGGACAGGCGCGCTCGCCGTGGCGCTTTGTGCTGTGAACATATTTGGTGGCTTCCTGGTCACCCAGCGCATGCTCGCTATGTATAAGAAGAAAGAAAAGAAGGGAGCGGGACAATGACGTTATCAGCTAATCTCGCGGCCGGTCTTTATACGGTTTCCGCAGTTCTCTTCATTCTGGCCCTTCGTGGGTTGTCGTCGCCGGAAACATCCCGACGAGGTAATCTATTTGGTATGATCGGCATGGCGATTGCCATCGGAACGACGCTATTGACTGTCAATCTCGGCAGTATGGCCTTACCTATTATTCTCGGAGGTCTGGCCATTGGCGGGATTGCAGGCGCGATTATCGCTCGGAAAATCCCCATGACGGATATGCCACAGCTGGTGGCGGCGTTTCACTCACTTGTGGGTCTGGCTGCCGTCTTAGTGGCCGTTGCCGCGTTTAAAAGCCCGGTCGCCTTTGGTATTTCGGAGGGCGTCGGAGATCCGATTAAAGGATACAGCCTGTTAGAGCTGGCTTTGGGTGCCGGTATCGGAGCCATTACCTTTACAGGCTCCGTGATTGCCTTTGCCAAGCTCAACGGTAATATGAAGGGCGCGCCGATCCTTTTACCGGGGCGGCATATCCTGAATATCGGGATGGGTTTAGGTGTAGCGGTTCTGATTGGCATGCTAATGAAGTCCGGTGGCAGCAATGATATGCTGCTCTGGGGCATTATCGCGCTCACGCTGATCCTCGGTATCACGCTGATTATCCCAATCGGCGGAGCGGATATGCCCGTCGTCGTCTCTATGCTGAACTCGTATTCCGGTTGGGCGGCAGCGGCTTTGGGTTTCACCCTCTCAAATCTCGCTCTGATTATCGTTGGAGCCTTGGTCGGTTCATCTGGCGCGATCCTCTCTTATATTATGTGTAAAGGCATGAACCGGAATTTCTTCTCGGTCATACTGGGTGGTTTTGGCGGCGATGCGGCTGTTACCTCTGGCGACCGCGAAGAACGCCCGGTCAAACGCGGCTCTGCCGAGGACGCTGCCTTTATTATGAAGAACGCTTCCAAAGTCATCATTGTGCCGGGCTATGGCCTGGCGGTGGCACAGGCGCAACACGCAACGCGCGAAATGGTTGATGCTCTCAAGGAAGAAGGCGTTGACGTGGCCTACGCAATCCATCCGGTGGCTGGTCGTATGCCTGGACATATGAACGTATTGTTGGCCGAAGCGAACGTGCCTTATGACGAAGTGTTTGAGCTGGAAGATATCAATTCCGAATTTGCTAATGCCGACGTGGCTTTTGTGATTGGGGCCAATGACGTCACCAATCCGGCCGCCAAGACGGACCCGCAAAGTCCCATTGCCGGCATGCCTATTTTGGACGTGGACAAAGCTAGTACGGTTCTGTTCGTCAAACGGTCTTTGTCACC
>JAHDBU010000053.1 GCA_020630275.1 Hellea sp. | reverse complement strand
CTAACCCAAAAGCTCAGAGAACTGATGCCCAAGTTTCCCGACGGCTTCGGGGTTCAACAATATGGCGACAATAAATCCGGTCACGGCCCCGCCAAGGTGCGCGTCATGTCCAATAATACTGCCCGGGCGTTTCGCCAGCACATAGCTGACCCAAATGAATCCGACCGTAAATAGGATGGCGGGTACAGGCGGAAAGAGCAGCATATTAAACGGGAAATGCAGGCTATAGGCGGTCAACAGCCCGGACGTGGCCCCGGACGCGCCCAATGCCCGGTAATTCATATTATTCCGGTTGCTGAAATAGGAAAAGGCGCTGCCGCCCAAGAGGGAGGCAAAGTAAATCAAGAGAAACGGTACCAGACCGATATAACTTTCCAGGGTTAACCCGAAAGAAAACAGCACGAACATATTCATGAATAAATGCGAGGCATCAGCATGGAGAAAGCCGGAGGTCAGCATGCGGTGCCATTGATTTGCTTGGCGCATAGGCCCAATCCAGAACAGATTCTGGTTTTTGATGTCCTCATTGGAAAACCCGGCCACGCTGACGACGATCGTCGCAATCAGCAAAGCGAAGGTTGCCGGGGCAATAGCCAAAGTTTCCATGATGATCCCTGTACTCCTGAGATGTGCCCTAAGCCGTTTGGGCTCGCCCGGCAAGCGTGTTTGAAGCCCGGTTGTGACAATCCGCGCACTGATTTTTTGTTGTTGCGAATAATTCTCACTTGCGCCGAAATGGTTGCCGCGCTAAAGGCCGTTTCCTAATTGAGAATGAGTTGCAATAATAATGAACCCGATCTTGAAACTAAGCGCCAGTTTGTGTGTTATGGCGATCTCGATCGCAGGGCCCAGCTTTGCCGACGACCATGACGAAATTATCGTTACGGGCCGGACCCTGGCTAATGAGAAGTTTTCCGCTACCAAAACGCCGACCCTGATTGTCAATGTCCCACAAAGCCTGTCGGTCATTCCCGATGAGCTGATCGAAGAACAGGGCTTTGTCTCGGTCGCTGATGTCATTCAATATACGCCGGGCGTTTCCATGGGGCAGGGTGAAGGCCACCGTGATCAGCTCACCATTCGCGGACAAAACACGACCGCTGACTTCTTCCTCGATGGTCTACGCGACGATGTGCAATATTTCCGCCCGCTTTATAACATCGCCCAGATCGAAATTCTGCGCGGTTCCAATGCCATGATTTTTGGCCGCGGCGGTGGCGGAGGCGTCATCAACCGTGTGACCAAAAAGGCCACAACTGATGAAAGCTTTAATGAGCTAACGGTCAGCGGCAATACTTTCGGGTCGGCTTACGGCGCGACGGATAATAATATCGTTCTGGGCGATGGGTCTGCTGTGCGCCTGAATGCCTTTTACGAAGTTTTGGATAACCACCGGGACTTTTTTGAGGGCAATCGCTTGGCTATCAATCCGACCGCCCGCTTTGATCTCTCAAACGATACCCATCTGGATCTGTCCTATGAGTTCGTGGATGATGGACGTACAGTTGACCGGGGTGTACCGTCTTTGAACGGCGCGCCGCTCACCGGTTTCAACAATACATTCTTCGGCGATCCGGACGCCAATGAAACCACGCTACAGGCCCATATCGCCAAAGCCCGTTTGGATCACCGACTGGGGGAAAACCTATCGCTCAATGGCACGCTGCAATATGCAGATTACGACAAGTTCTATCAGAACATCTATCCTATCGGGATTGATTTGGTGGCTGATCAGGTCTCGCTTGATGGCTACCGCGATACGACCGACCGTCAAAACCTGATCGCCCAGGCCAATATGATTGCCGAGCTCGATATGGGCGGGCTTCACCACACAATTTTGGTGGGCGCGGAATATGCGGATCAGGCCACAGAAAACGGCCGCATGGATGTGTTCTTTGAGGATAGTGCAGACGATCAGATCAGCATTGCTTTCACCGATCCGCTGGCCATTCCGGCCTTTTCCTTCCCGACCTATACCCGCAACCGCGCCTCTGATGTGAACGTGCTCTCTGTCTACGCCCAGAATCAGGTGGATATTGGCGATCATGTCAAAGTCATTGGCGGTCTGCGCTTCGACAGTTTCGATATTGAAGTAGACGACATCATTGCCGGCGCGCAGTTCAGTCGTCAGGATGATGAAATCAGCCCGCGCTTAGGGCTCATCTACAAGCCGCAGGAGAATGTCTCCATCTATGCCAGTTACAGCCAGTCTTTCCTGCCGCGCTCGGGCGATCAATTCCTGAGCCTGTCTCCGACGACCGAAGCCCTCGCCCCGGAAGAGTTTCTGAACTATGAGCTCGGCGCCAAATGGGATATCAATCCAGATTTGGCCATGACAGCTGCTGTGTTTCAGCTTGACCGCGAACGCTCTACCATTGTCGACCCGACCAATCCGGAAGACACGCTGTTGATTACATCAGAAACCAAGGGTTTGGAATTTCAGCTTATGGGCCATATCACCGAAAACTGGAATGTCTCCGCCGGTTATTCCTATCTGGACGCACCGGATGTGGGGCAGGTGCCCGAACATATGGTTTCGCTCTGGAACCGTTATGAGCTTGGCAAAAAACTGGGCCTGGGCCTGGGCTTGATCTATCAGGACGGCCAATATGCGTCGTCGTCTCGCACGGTCATGCTCCCAGAATTCACCCGGGTTGATGCCGCTCTTTTCTATCATGTGTCTGAGGATTTGGATCTTCAGCTCAATGTGGAAAACCTGTTCGACAAAGATTATTTCTCTGCCGCGCACAATAATAATAACATCACCCCGGCAGCGCCTCTCAATGCCCGCGTCACCTTGCGCACAAAGTTTTAGCACAAACCCCCTTCAAAGTTTCGCCAAATTATGTTTAAAGGCGCGACCCAAACGCCAATCCGAACACGAGGTAACGCATGTCAGGCTTCTCAGGCCATAATTTCAATGACCGGTTAAAAGCACAAAAAGAGGCCAAATTGGCCATGTTGGAGCGCGCGAAAAAGAAAAAGCCGACCAAAGAAGAGCTGGAGCAAAAGCTGGCCGAGCGGGCCGAGCGTAATAAACGCCGTGAGGAACGCGAAGCGGCCAAGGCCGAAGAAAAAGCCAAGCGTGAAGCAGAACGCGCCGCTGAGAAGGCTGAAAAAGAGCGCAAAGAAAAGATCGCTGCAGAGGCCCGCATAAAAGCGGAAGAAGAACTCAAGAAAGCTCAAAAAGCTCGCCGTGATGCTAAATACGCGGCGCGGAAGGCGCGCAGCCGGCGCTAATTTCCTGATCTGATTGACGGGTTGGAATCTATTCCGAGAAACCGCAGTCCAATATTGATGCTTATTGAGTCGCTTCTCTGGCTATCATGTCCAGAGCCAATGCTACATTTGGAACGGCTCCGCTTTCGACGTCTAACCCATAAGCCGTGGCAAGAGATTTGATATCTGTGACCCGGACATGGATTTCTCCATTATGATTATAAATCAGTGCCCGCATAGGCAGTTCCATTCCCATCGAAGGATTTTGTTGCATAAGCGCGGTTCCAACCTTTGGGCTGCCAAACAAAAACAGCTTATTGTGTTCGAGGTTTTGTCCGACTGATTGAGCCGCTCGGCTATGATCGACAACATGAAACACTTCCAAATTTCGATCTGCAATGGCTTTGCGTAACCGTGCTTCTGTTCCGTCAAACCCGTTTTGACTCACTAGCACTTTGCCAGATTCATGTTTTTGACCGTCCTGATCTTTATGGCTTTGAATGGGATTGCAGGCATATGCCGTCATCCCCAAAAAAAATATGGGAATAAAATAACAAGTTTTCATAATTGCGTCCCTGTCGCTGTCCCCGTTGACACATTAGTCTCGGCAACCATTAGAAATGCGCGGTAGGATGTCCATAGGGTAGACTGCATTATGTTCATGGCCTCACGTATAAGTGAACATTTCAAATCTCTTTGAAGTCTTGAGAATTTCACACAATTTTAACCCTCGATTTACGCCTTTCCTTCACAGTCTCTTAACGAAAATATTTCGCGAGACTTTATGCCACCGCCATCCACATCCATGAGCTCAGATCAGCTATATGACACACAATATGCTCAAAACCTGATGGATGATCTGGATTCAGCGCCGGGCCTGTTTCATCGGGCTATGAGGGCGTTATTATTTTTGGGCTTGGGAATCCTGCTATTAGGGGTCGTATTTAGCTATAGTCCTTATGATACAACAGGTGATACAGCGGGTCTTGGAAAGATCGAAAACATGTTTGGCCCGCGAGGTGCGGGACTGGCTAATTTTTTCTTGCAGCTTATCGGCTATGGCACACTGATTATTGCGGTCATTGCACTCTATACGGGTGCCAAAGGCATATTTTGGCCGTCGAAATCCCGCCGCGGTGACAGAATACGAATGTTTGTCATGGCGTTTGGCGTGACCATATTCGGCACGGCCACCTTATCCGGCTTTCCCATACCGCAGAGCTGGCCTATGGCCACAGGCCTGGGCGGTTGGATCGGCGACGGAATTTTTCTGAATCTAAAAAGCGGTCTGGAATTGTTCAATATTCCGATTTCGGGATTCCTAGCGACGTTTTTCCTGTTCTTGATGGCGGCCCTGTGTCTGGCCCGGTTTACGGGTGTGGTGGGCAAAGATTTCCTCGATGTCTGGGAAGCCGTGCTCTTGGTCTGGGCCACTATTCGTGTCTGGTTTGATCGCCTCGTATTATGGGTACGCGAAACGTTCGCTCGAAATTACGTGGCGGATGTGGAAGACCGCGGATCTATTGCGACGCTGATCCGGGATATTCCCGATGAGCTACCACCTGCCCAATCGCGCCAAAGCACGATAGCGCCGATCATTCGCCCTTCACCTGAACCGTCTTACGCAGAGCCTGAACCCGTTATACCGACCCCTAAGAAACGCAAACGGGCGATTAAACCTAAAAAGCCGGAATTCCATTTCCCCGAGGGCGCTGATTATGTCTTGCCCAAAGTGGATCTGTTAAAGACGCCACCTCCGCGCAAAGCGCTACACGACGATGTTGCCCTACGCCGAGCTTCTGAGGATCTGCACCGGGTCATGGAAGACTATGGCATTAAGGGCGATATGGGCGCCGTACGGCCTGGTCCCGTTGTCACTTTGTTTGAGTTTGAACCAGCAGCGGGTGTGAAATCGCAACGCGTCATCAATCTAGCACCTGATATTGCCCGTAATATGAGCGCGGAGAGCGCCCGGATCGCGGTCGTGCCCGGCCGTAATGCCATGGGTGTTGAATTGCCGAACCGCCGCCGCGAAACGGTGTGGCTGAAATCAATGTTGGCGTCTGATGCCTATGTGAATAGCGAGGCTGGCCTCCCCTTGATTATGGGTGAGGATATTGGCGGTGCAGCCTATGTGGCTGATCTCTCGAAAATGCCTCACTTGCTGGTGGCGGGTACCACGGGTTCTGGTAAGTCCGTGGCCATCAATGCCATGATCCTTTCGCTCATGTATAAGCTCACGCCAGAACAGTGTAAGTTCATCATGATCGATCCGAAAATGCTCGAGCTCTCAGTTTATGACGGGATCCCGCATTTGCTGACGCCCGTGGTGACCGAGCCGAAAAAGGCCGTGGTGGCTCTGAAATGGACCGTCCGCGAAATGGAAGATCGCTACCGCAAAATGGCCAAGATGGGTGTGCGGAATATGGCCGGCTATAACGAAAAAGTTCTGGAGGCCAAGCGCAAGAACCAGATCATGACCCGCACCGTCATGACAGGTTACGATAAAGAGACTGGCGAACCGACCTATGAAACCGAAGAATTAGATTTTGAGCCCATGCCGTTTATCGTCGTGATCATCGACGAAATGGCCGACCTGATGATGGTCGCGGGTAAGGATATTGAAGGCGCCGTACAGAGACTGGCGCAAATGGCCCGGGCCGCCGGTATCCACATGATTATGGCCACTCAGCGCCCGTCTGTGGACGTTATTACGGGGACGATTAAAGCTAACTTCCCAACTCGCGTAGCCTTCCGTGTGGGCTCCTCTATCGATAGCCGCACCATCCTCGGGGAGACCGGCGCGGAGCAGCTCCTTGGCAATGGCGATATGCTCTTTATGGGTACGGGGCGTCCACGCCGACTACACGGACCATTCATTACCGATGCCGAAGTTGAGAAAATCGCGGCTTTCGCCAAGGCACAAGGCACGCCGAGCTATCTGGAAGAGATCACAGCTGAGCCGGAAGAAGATCTGGGCGGCGGAGATTCTGCTGACGGTGAAGGCAATTCTCTATTCGATCAGGCCGTCGCCATAGTGGCCAAGGACCGTAAAGCCTCCACTAGCTATATCCAAAGACGTTTATCCATTGGCTATAACCGGGCGGCCAATCTGATCGAGCAAATGGAAGAACAAGGCATGATCGGGCCAAGCGGACCAGGCGGCAAAAGAGAGATTTTCCTGCCCGATCACGGCGGATATTAAAGGAGCGCCGCTGTGGAAAACCTTCCGGCATTTATTGGGTTGATTATGATCTGGGGCTGCGTCTATCTGGGTTATGTCATATCCATGCGCCGCTACCGGAATGAGTAGGCTTATTCGTCTTCAATGATAACTTCGCCTTCGGTTATCATGCCTCGACGTTTCAAGATCTTAATTTTATCTTGAACCTCCCGCATTATCCGTTCCATCTCGATGGGGTAACGTCCTCCGTTCAAAGCGCGTCCAGAAGAGTCTATACCGTACGAGGTCGCCATACTAGGGCCCTCACCACCCAATAAATCAGCGATCACATAATCATAGTTGTCAATCTTGATAGGCCTGGATCGGGAAATTTCTTCTGCTACTTCTGGACGTGCATGTTGAATTAAATGATTTGTGATATCAGCTTCCCAGTTTCGAAAATAAAAGGGTTTTGCTTCCTCATATAGCTTAGAAACATTTCTAGCGTTGGGTCGTAGATTAAAGCCGCGCAAAGAATTGACAAACTCATGTGCCTGCATAGTCAAAACGTCATCGACGTTCTTTCCCGTGTAAGCAAAATTTTGAATCGCTGGCGATCCAATATTCCCCCGAAAGAAGCCATAGATTACATCTGGGTTGTCCCAGTTGGGAAATACAATGTTCTCTCGAATATCCTTCAGGCTGAGCGATTGACCTTTAACCGTTAAAAATTTTGCCTCATCAAGGGGTTGTCCAACAACTTCGATGAGATGTGGATAACGCTTCGGATAGTTGACCGCGATTTGTTCAATCAGAGCCACATTGTGAAGATTAAACCAAAACGCCAATTGTTCCTTTTTGTTCAGGCGAACGAGATCGATTTCAGACCCAATTCGTTCTAGATCTTTGCGATACTCCGTTAGTCCTTCAAAGTATTTTTCATTCAAGAGTGAAAAGGTTACCCTGCTACCTTCTAAACGGTAAGGGGAAACATGCCCTTTAACCATGCGTGAGCCGACTCTAGGTGCTGGGCGGGACATTCGCTTTCGAGCTGAAATTCCCATTCTGAATACCGTGTGATTTAGCGCTGTATCGAAGACATCATAATCCAAACGGATATTTTTGGTTTGCGTTTGAGGTTTGAATTTTAAGTACAAATCCGCCTCGGCATAAGAAACGGGAATGTCACTTCGATCATCGGCGTGACTCAAAAATCCTGTTCCAATGGCGGCGGTTATAATCAAAGCTATTTTAAATTTGTTTTTCATTACCGCTCGCGACTAAACATGATCTCTTCCGAATGCTTCATAAAGCTTTGTTTGTATTTGTGGATCACAAAACAGTGAAGAGATTAATTTTTAAACCGCATCAAGTCCGTCGCGCTAAACTGCCATTCCGGCGTATTTAAAACAATCAACTGCTCGGCATTATACCAGGGCCCCGAACCGTTTGAGTTCGGATTGGTCAGAATGTGCATATCCTGTGCTGGCATATAGCTCTGGGCCAAGAGGAACATTTTATGGCCGGCGTCGTTCTCCGCCACATCCATCACCTTGACCGCATGCCCTGGCGAACCGCCAATAATAAATACATCACCAACGCTGAGATCGCTCAATGGGATGTCTTCCAGCTCTTTGGATAAGGACAGGCTCCCTGCATACATAAATATTCGCGTCATATATTTACGGAAATTGCTGTAGGAGTTGTCGGTTTCATTTGTGGGTTGGGTGAAGCTGACTTTATTGCCTTTCACCACTGGTTTGCGCCCATTGCGCCAATCATCAAAGGAGACTTTGTGACCGCTGGTATAATTGAAATGGATATTGCCAAATTCTTGGCGCGCAAAATGATACTCCGCCTTGAGGCGCATGACGGCGTCAGCGCATTGCTGTAAGTCGCGCTTGCCGGTATCCAGATCCAGCACCGCAAAATGGCTGGCGTGATGTTTAATCTTGCCGTTGAAATAGTGCACCGGCGTGCCCTCGGGCTTGAGCGGGATATTGCGCAGCCAGTCACAATAGGACCCATCTGCGCAAGCCGTCCGCGTATAGCCCTCGGGCGTGGCAATGCGGTTATGCAGAGCGCGGTCGGGATTATAGTCAGACAGCCAGGCATAGGTTTTGGCGTGGGATTCGCTCGCCCACAACAAAGCTGCCAAGCTGCAAGCCAGTCCTTTTATAAGTGCGGATGTATTCAAGCGTGCGCTCCCTTGTTTTTTTTTAGACTATACACAAGAAGCAGCTCTAGAAAAATTACAATGACAGTGTTCAGTGGCATGTCAGTTTTTGGATCCGAAAAACTTCTCCCACCAACTCATATTACGTTTTCGGTGTGAAGCTCGATCCCTCTCATCAAGCTTCATGAGTTTTGATTGATAACTTTCTTTGGCTTTCATTAAGAACCGTGCATTATCACATCTCTCAGGCGTGGGGTTTTCTTCAAACAAACAGGCTTCGTCATCTCGACGCACCCGGCTAACGCGATCACTCATTTCCCTGATTGAAAAATCTTCACCGGTTTCAAAATACCAATGAAGCATATAAGGATGTACGGGCATCATGTGCATTTCATCAGAATAGAATTCGCCATTTTCTCGCCGTGTCACAACAAAAATTTCAATCCTGCCGAGCGGAAAACTCACACCACACATCCCTATATTTGTATGATGGTGAACTTTGACCAGTTTAGGAGGCGCGCCTTTTAGCACCTCTATCATTTCAATATTTGTATAGGTCGCCGGATTCCAAGACCCAGTAACCTTTCGATCCCATTTAGTCTCTACCGGTCGACCCCAGAAAATGGTCGTATTCTCAACCCATTCGCTCATATTGCCCGATGGTAGAGTCCAGGAGCAGGCATGAGAAATTGCGCTGTTTGTAAAACAAGCGAGGAAAACGATGCCGACCTTTAATCCATTCATATGTAATATTATTACCATTTTTTGCAAATGATCAAGCCACAAAAAAACCGGGCTCAAAGGCCCGGCTCTTTAAATTCTTTAGAAGCGGTTCGCTTATTTCATCGCTTTGACGGCTTTGTTCAGGCGAGAGACTTTCCGGGCGCCTGTGTTCTTGTGATAAACACCACGAGAGACAGCGCGCATCATCACCGGCTCAGCGGCTTTGACAGCGGCCTGAGCGGCGGTCTTATCGCCGGCTGCGATAGCGTCGTCGACTTTGCGAATAGCGGTTTTGACCTGTGAGCGGCGCGCCTTGTTGACGGCGGTTTTGCGGGCCTGAACGCGAACGGCTTTTTTAGCAGAAGCTGTATTTGCCATAATTTCCTCAAAAAATTAGCCCCCAAAACACATATCTGCGGGCCATTAAATTCGTAAGCGCGCCCTATAGGCGAGCTTTATAGCAGCGTCAAGCGCTTACTTATTCTTAAAATGCGGCTGCCTTTTCTCGATAAAGGCCGTCATGCCCTCGCTTTGGTCCTCGGTCGAGAACATGCTTTGGAACAGGCGACGCTCAAAGCGTATGCCTTGAGTGAGTGTCGTCTCAAACGCTACATTGATGGTTTCCTTGGTCATCATGGCAATCGGGAGACTCATGGAGGCAATTTTGCGGGCGGCCTCTTCGACCGTATCCTGCAGCTCATCCAGGGGCACAACGCGCGCGACCAGCCCGCTGCGCAGAGCTTCTTCGGCGTCCATCATGCGACCGGTCAGACATAAATCCATGGCGAGAGACTTACCCACCGCCCGCGTGAGCCGCTGAGTTCCACCAATACCTGGCATCACTGCCAAAGTGATTTCCGGCTGGCCGAATTTGGCATTATCAGCGGCGATAATAAAATCGCACATCATGGCGATCTCGCATCCACCGCCAAGCGCGTAACCGGAAACGGCAGCGATAATGGGTTTGCGAAAGCGTTCGATGGCTTCGTGATAGGTATTAAACGGATCGTTCTGATAGATATCGAGGTACTGGTTTTCCTGCATCTCTTTGATGTCCGCCCCGGCTGCAAAAGCCTTGTCGGATCCGGTGAGAATGACGCAGCCTATGGCGTCATCCCTTTCCAGCTCTCCCAAAACCTGGGCCACTTCTGCCATCATATCATTGCAGAGCGCATTCAGCGCCTTGGGCCGGTTGAGGCGAATTTTGGCGACACCCGCATCGCGGGTGAACTCGATCATTTCGTAGGACATATAAACCCTTCCTGTTGGAAACGGCTTTTAATATGGACTAAACAGGACTGGCAAGGCCAAAGAAAGGAATTAGAAAGTCCTTACAAATGGCTCTGTGGGGACGACAAATCCTTTTACGTTAGGATCGATCTTAAATCGAACCATGTCGAGCTCATTGGTATTGGAAACATAGCCAAATTTGCGCAAAGCAATGCCCAGACCCGCCTTCATATAGCGCTTGATCTCGCCGTCGCGCGCATATTGGGGTGTGCGACCAAATTTCGCCCGCAGGGCTGCATTAGCGATCATATTGGCGTTTTTAATACCGGATTCGCGCGTGGAATATTCTGTCGTTACTGAAACGCAAAATGAACCATTATCAACCCGGTGAGGTGAGTTCAGCGGCCATGTCGCAGCCTGATTAGGCTTGAGATCAATAATCACAGCCTCTTCATCAAAACCTGCCTCATAAGGCAAATCGTCCACCAGGTCATTGGTGATGATGGCTTCGTAATCTTTGTCCGCAATGAACTTTTCATTCAGGGGATAGATATAAATTCGCTTTTCGCCCCGCACATGCCAGAGAATAGTCTCGGTTTTATCAAAGTGATAAGGCGTTTGCGAAATCGGTGACGAGATCAATATGCCGCCATTGGCATTATAGGTCTTACCGCCGACCTGGTCTGCCAGACCACCATACATGGCGTCCAGAACCTCGCGGTATTCGGAGTGCAGGTTCATAGCCTTTCGGACATTAATCCAGATACGTCCAGCTTTCGCGGCGTCCATAAGGACCTCCGCCGGCACACCCCGGAAATCTCCGGTCAAAAATTCATTGGGAAATCGCGGATCAGAATTCTCCGACATGGAACAGACATCCAGCTGTTCTGACGGATGTTTTTCCAGCAATTTAATCAGGGCTTCGTCCGTAAAAAGACCCGTGCTTTCAAGATCATGACCAAATGTCAAAATTTCTTTCTGAAACCGTCGGGAATGTTCCTCTGTCCAATCGGTCAGCATTTTCATTTTTGTCTCCACCATTGTTGCGGGTTTTCTAGCAGAGAATGGTTGATAATTGGTTTGAGTCTGGTGGATTTGGTTAAGCACAGATTAAACCTGCTACGCCCATGAATGCTTTGTGTTTTGCATCGAAAAATCTTATGCAAAATCCATGGCGACAAGTTTTGGATATAAATTCGGTAAAACCCTCGGCGGACTTTTGATTCTTGCCTATATGCTTGCGGCCATTATGGGCATTGGAGGATCTGTGCTGGGCCTAGATACGCTGGTGGGATTCACCGCCTGGTATGTCTACGCTGGTGCGATCATTGCAGGATTGGTCCTGCTCTACTTTGTCCCGCGACCGTTTGATCTCATTTTGCTCTCACCGCTGG
Source organism: Hellea sp. (assembly GCA_020630275.1). Classification (GTDB taxonomy): domain Bacteria; phylum Pseudomonadota; class Alphaproteobacteria; order Caulobacterales; family Maricaulaceae; genus JACOMS01. Next base: position 2,697 of record JAHDBU010000053.1, on the reverse strand, counting down.
CGGTTTACGGCGGTGTCACACAGCTGGGTTTAACCTGGACCATGGCTGTCATTATCATGGCCATTCCGGTGCTAATTGTGGTGTTGATGAGTATCGGGAAGAAGTAACTTACCCCTGACACGCCTTGCAGTAAAACGTGGAGCGACCCGATTGGACCAGGCGCTGAATGGGTGCGGCGCAGACTTTGCAGGGTTCGCCCTCCCGGCCATAAACATCAAAGCTGTGCTGGAAATAACCTAGGCCGCCCTCTGTATTCGCAAAGTCGCGCAAGGAGCTGCCACCTGCCTCTATGGCTTCGGCGATGACGTCTTTGATATGGCCGACCAATGTCTCTATTTCTTTGGTCTTTAACCGTCCGGCCATGCGGCGCGGCGAGATTTTCGACCGGTAGAGTGCTTCGCAGACATATATATTGCCAAGACCCGCAATCACCCGCTGATCCAGAAGAGCGGATTTAATATTGGCTTTTTTACCCTTAAACGCGGCGCGCAAAGTAGGGCCGGAGAGTTCATTGGATAAAGGTTCAGGACCTAAATGATCAATGCGGGACGGCTCACCCGGCGCGATCAGCTCCATAAATCCAAAACGTCTGGGATCATTATAAGTCACGCGCGAGCCATTACTCATGAGGAAATGGACATGATCATGTTTGGGGTTGGTGTCGTGATTATGGACGAACTCACCCTGAACCCGCTCATCAATGGTAAAGCGCCCGCTCATGCCAAGATGTAGAAACAGCCGGTCGCCGGAAGAAAGCTCGGCAATCATAAACTTGGCCCGCCGCCCAAGGCGCTCCAGGGTTTGCCCTTGCACGCGCTCTACAAATTTAGGGTCGAATGGAAAGCGCAGGTTAGGTCGGTTGAGGATCACCTGGTCAAAGACAAATCCTTCCATAACAGGCGTGAGTCCCCGGCGAACGGTTTCCACCTCGGGAAGCTCAGGCATAACGATACCGTAAAAGAATCATAGCCCCTCTATAAGGGGCCACGAGCCAATCGTCAGTTATTTTTAATGACTATTTAGGGTCAGTCTCGACGGGTCTTTCGATGACTTCAACGACCTGCTGCGTTGTGACCGGTGGTTGAATTTGGGCAACAGGCTCAAAGGCTGGTTGGGCTTTTTGTGGAGCGGGGCCGCCCAAGAGCATAAGGCCCCCAAAGGTCAAAATGGCACCGGTCAATAAACCGAGGAGATAAGGTTTTAAAAACCCGGAAGATCCCCCCCCTTCGCGCGGAGCTTTTTCTCTTTTGACCTTTGCAGGTTTTGCCCGCGAGGCTTTGGGTTTTTTTGATTTCAAACGGCCCAGCAGGCCCTTCTTCGGAGCCTCTTCCTCGACAACATTGCCTTGAACTGGGCTGACACCGGGTTGGTAGGGCTGCGCTTGAGGTGCCTGATACTGAAATTGTTGCGGCATCTGATGTTGCGGTTGAGCTTGGTGTTGTGGTTGATATTGCGGTGCCGGTGCCGGTGCCGGTGCCGGTGGATGCTGGGGTGCTGGGGCCGGTTGCGGCTGATATTGCGGGATTGGAGGTGCGGCCTGAGGCGCAGGCGGTGCTGCGGGATAGGGATTTTGTGGTGGCGCATAGGGTTGCGGTGCCGCTTGAGGCACGGGTGGCTGTACAGGTTGTTGAACAGGCGGATAGGCCGGTTGTGGCTGCGGCTGATATTGCGGCGCTGGCGCATGAGCTGGTTGTGCCGGGACCTGTCCAGGCTGTGTAAAATATTCGTTTGGGTCAAATTCTACGGCCATAATCCCCTCCAATTTTCGGGGTTTATAACGTTGAAGGGTTTAGGTTTACCTAACGTCGCATCAGTGTTTTTTTACGCTTTGTTAAAGAAGCCAGCTGCGACGTGGTAGCGTCTCGTCTTTGCCCCCAATCCATGCCAACATTATTCCATGAGCGATAAAACCATTGATTTTGGCTATGATGACATCCCGGAGTCCCAGAAACAGGGCAAGGTCAGGGAGGTGTTTGACTCGGTCGCGTCCAAATATGATGTGATGAATGACGCTATGAGCCTGGGCATTCACCGGGTCTGGAAAGACATGACCATCACCAAGATCAATCCTCAACCCGGTGAACTTCTCATTGATGTGGCAGGCGGCACAGGTGATCTGGCCCGGCGCTTTATTAAAAAGGCCGAAGAAAAGCGTCAAAGACGGGGCACTGGAGATCCTGCCCGAGCGGTCATCTGCGATATCAACGCTGAAATGCTCTTGGCCGGTATAGACGAGCGCAAAGATGCAGGCATGGATTTGACACGGGTGTGCGGCAATGCCGAAGCCATGCCGTTTCCGGATAATTATTGTGATGCCGTGACAATTGCATTCGGCATCCGCAATGTGACCCACCGAGATAAGGCTCTGTCAGAATTCCACCGGATATTAAAACCTGGGGGGCGGCTGGCGGTATTAGAATTTTCCACGCCGCCAGAGAAATTTCTGCGCCAGATTTATGATACTTATTCTTTTAACGTTATCCCCAGGCTCGGCGAATGGCTGGCAGGCGACGGAGACAGCTATCAATATCTGATCGAAAGCATTCGTCGCTTCCCCAAACAAGACGCCTTTGCCGATATGGTCAAAGAGACGGGATTCCAGCGCGTCTCTTGGCAGGACTATTCCGGCGGTATCGCCTGCATGCATTTTGGGTGGAAGGTTTAAAACGAAATTGGTCTGCAGAGCAGAATTTTTTG
>JAHDBU010000001.1:58282-66435 GCA_020630275.1 Hellea sp. | reverse complement strand
TCCATTATATACGCCTTGTCCAGCGCCCCCTGGCTCTCCAGAAATTGCGCCAGTGTTTGGCGGGTCGTGGTCAGGATATCGTCGCTATGATCATCCATAATCAGGCGCTCATCCACAATGGGGCCAACTTTGCGCCGAATAAAGGACGCTTTGAGTTCGGTCGGTTTTAAGACGTCTTGATAACGGGCTTTGATCTCCGTTGAATTGGGCGTTTCCCAGAACATGGCTGCCATAGAGTCGAGCATAAACTCGTTACAGTTTTGAAGGCGCGCGTCGAAGGGATTGGATATCAGAGAATAATTGATCTGATGCACTTCGCCGTAGCGAGGGGATTTGATGTAATCGATGAGCTTTGTTTGAGCGTCCTTGGTCGGAATGATCACGCCCACATCATGCTCGCGAGTCAAGCGCAAGAAATCCGCCGGGTCATCTTTGACCAGAGAGGAGACCAACCTGTTCTCTTCGCCGTGATAAAGATTATAGACGGCGTAATGGGGCTGACCGTTTTTGGGCTCCGCGACCCAAAAGGCGCTATGGGTAAATTGAACACCTTTGGGTAATTTGCTGCGTTTCTGCCCGGCGCGGGAGATGATCGCGGCCTGCACATTATTCTCCGCCAGATGAGAAATGATCTGTTCGCCGTAGTCTTCAAGGAGTTCACGTTCAAATAAAGGCTCGCCAATGGGGCTGGAGGCCACCGCCATGCGGTAAACCGTATGAATGTGCCAACCGAACATGGAGCCGACGACGAAAATCAGAAAAAAGGCGATCTGAACCAGGCGGATAGATCGTATGACTTTGCCACTCCGTGTCATCTCTAAAAATCAAACGTTCCGACAACCGGTACATGATCGGACGGCTTGATCCCGTCGCGGGTCATTTTATGAATTTTTAAATCTACAATATTATCAGCAGCTTGCGGCGATAAGATTAAGTGGTCAATGCGGATGCCTTCATTGTTTTGCCAAGCTCCGCGCTGATAATCCCAGAATGTATATTGTCCGGCGCGGCCATCCATTTGGGCGAAAGCTTCGGTCAGACCAATGCCGAGAAATTCCTGAAACTTTTTGCGCGTTGTTGGCATATAGAGCGCCTCTGTGAGCCATTCTGACGGGGCGTAAACATCCTTGGCTTCAGGGATAACATTGTAGTCTCCCGCCAGTACCAACGCCTCCTCATGTTTTAACAGGCCTTGTGCGTGAGCCATAAGCCGGTCCATCCAGGCGAGCTTGTAATCATATTTCGGGCCAGGCGCTGGATTGCCATTGGGGAGGTAAATAGACGCGACCCGAAAAGGTCTTTTGTCGCCGGAAATAACGGCTTCAATATAACGGGCTTGTTCGTCGCTGTCGTCGCCAGGCAAGCCGCGTTCGCTAATCTCGTCAAAGGGCCTTTTGGAGAGGATCGCAACACCGTTATAGGATTTCTGCCCCAGGATTTCGACATTATATCCGAGCGCCTCAATCTCCATGAAGGGGAAGTTTTCCGATGTGGATTTGATCTCCTGCAGGCAGACCACATCGGGCGAAGCATCGGTCAGCCATTTGGTAACGGCATGCATTCGGGTGCGGATAGAGTTCACATTCCATGTGGCAATCGTAATCATAGGATCAATTCAATAGTTTTGCGGGCAGGGATGTGGCCAGATCCGGCCAGAACACCACCATGAGGATAACAAGAATCTGTATGACAATAAACGGGATGATGCCCCTGTAAAGCGCTGTCGTGGTCACTTCTGGTGGGGCAACACCGCGCAGATAAAACAGTGCAAATCCAAATGGCGGCGTCAGGAAACTGGTCTGTAGGTTGAGCGCCATCAATATCCCTAAATGTATGGGATCAAACCCGGCCGCCAGAAGAGGCGGCGCGACCAGAGGGACAACCACAAAGGTGATCTCGATGAAGTCGAGGAAAAAGCCCAAAAAGAACATGACCAGCATAACCAAGATAAATGCGCCCCATTTGCCGCCCGGCGCGGCTGAGAGGAAATGCGCCACCATCTCATCCCCGCCAAATCCCCTGAAGATCAGGCTAAAGATAGTGGCCCCGATCAGGATCACAAACACCATACAAGTAATATGCATGGTTGTCCGGGATACATCTGCCAGCTGTCCGGTACTCAATAAGGGAATGAGAGAAGCAAGGACTGCCAGGATCGCTATCCCGGCAATAATATAGGCAAGCGAAGTCGGTAGACTGAAAACGTCGATAGCAATAAGCCCGGTCAGTGCGGCGACAGCAATCAGGGCCGCCATGCGCGCCCAGCCTTGTGGTGCCGTTTTATAAGTCGCAAGGAGGATGGCGCCCAACGCGCCCAAGGCGGCACCTCGAGTGGGGGTGGCATAACCGGCCAATATAGATCCTAGTACCGCAACTATCAGAATAATCGGTGGCAGCATGGCGACCAAAGTCTTTCGAATAAAGTCCCAGGCATTGACATCTTTGGGCCAGGGTTGAGCTGGAGCCTTTTGCGGTTTGGTCACGGCGACGAAAGCAATATAGGCCGCATATAGCCCAACGAGAATAAGCCCTGGTATCAGCGCCCCAGCAAATAAGTCACCAACGGAAACGACTGAGCCTTCGGCGGCGCCGTGAGAGCGTATGGCTTCCTGGTTGGCATTGGACATTTGGTCACCCAATATGACCAAGACGATAGAAGGCGGGATGATCTGACCCAAGGTTCCAGACGCCGCAATCGAGCCTGAGGCGAGGTCGGGCGCGTAGTTCCGCTTGAGCATGGTCGGTAAGGACAACAGGCCCATCGTCACCACGGTCGCCCCGACAATGCCGGTTGAAGCGGCCAAAAGCGCGCCCACAAAAACGACCGAAATGCCCAAGCCGCCCCGCATAGGACCCAACAGATTCCCCATGCTCTCCAGCAATTCTTCGGCGATTTTGGATTTCTCCAGCATGACGCCCATAAAGACAAAGAGCGGAACAGCGATCAGAATTTCGCGGGTTATGATCGGATAGATCCGGTCTGGCAGATTAAGCATGTCAGTCGAGTCAAAAACACCGAGTGCTGTCCCGATGCCCGCAAATAAAATGCCGACACCGCCCAGAGTAAAGGCTACATTATAGCCGCGCAGAAGGGCCAGACAGGCCACTGCAAACATCGATAGAGCGAGAAAGGTCAACATTACTCCACCCGCTCTTCATGGAATAGGGGCGGCACATTTCTGGGTCTTTCCGGTGTGGGTTGACCGTTTAAAACTTTGGCAGCCCGCAGCGATATAGAAAGACCTTGCGCCAGCATCATGACCGCAAAGACTGCAATGGTCGTCATCAGCATATATTTATAGGGAATGCCATCCGGTGCGACGGAGCCTTCCTGATCCAGCCAGGCGAAACGTGTATAGGTCTGTGACGCCCAAAGGAGCGTCAGACAGACTGGCATCATCAAAAGGTAAAACCCCAGCAGGTCCACCCGCGCTTTTTGTTTGGGTGTCATCTTATCGTAAAAGACGTCCACCCGCACATGTTGGTTCATCAAAAGGGTTGCGGCAGCGCCCAGCATAATGACCACGGCATGGAAATATTGCGAACTCTCAAACAGTTTGGTCCAGGTTGTGTCAAAGATCTCTTTGGCAAAGACTGATAAGGCGACGGTTAGAACCAAAACGGGGAGCGTCCATTTCACGATCTCACCTATGCCGTACAGGACCGTGTCAACGGTGCGGATAATTCCAGAGGATAGTCTGGATATAAATCCGTTATCGGACATTAACAGACTTAGAAAAGGCAAGGTCAAAAAGGGTAGAAATACCCATCCTGCGCCCTTGAGAAACCGAGCCAGAAGATTGATGGTTTCCCCCCAATCCATGATCAGCCACCTAGGCCTTCTTGTCTAGCGCGGATATATCGGCCATCGCTCATCTCCGTCCATCCGCGATAAGAGTCGCGGGCTGCTTTGTAGCTGGCGTAAACTTTGCGCGTAATGGCGTCTTCATTACCAACCTCAGCCACAACCTCTTCGCTGGCTTTGGCAATCGCCCGGATGATATCATCAGAGAAGAATTGCGGCTCAATACCGTGTTGTTCTTTCAGGGTTTTGAGCGCGCGTGCATTCTCATAGGTATATTCCGCAATAGAACTGTCATTGGCCGATTTGCAGGCATATTCCATCATCGCTTGCTCTGACCTGCTCAAGGAATTCCAAACATCCAGATTAATCCCGAGCGCCAATGCTGCGCCGGGTTCATGGAAGCCCGGTGCGTAATAATAAGGTGCCTCGCGGTAGAAACCGAAAGCATAGTCGTTCCAAGGACCCACCCATTCAGTCGCGTCGATATTGCCTGACTGCAGCGACTGGTAAATCTCACCTCCGGGAAGGGGAACGGCAGATGCGCCGAGGCGCTTTAAAACTTCACCGCCTAGGCCCGGCATGCGCATGTTGAGCCCCTTGAAATCCTCTATGGAATTCATTTTCTTTTTAAACCACCCGCCAGTCTGGTGACCCGTATTGCCGGCATGGAAAGCTTTAATGTTGTAACCAGCAGACAACTCATCCCAAAGCTCTTGCCCACCGCCAAATTCCGTCCAAGCCATTATTTCAGCGGCTGTCATGCCCATGGGGACCGCCGTAAAAAAGGCGAAGGCTTTGGACTTGCCCTGCCAGTAATACTCGGCGGCGTGATACATATCGACTCCGCCGCGCGACGTGGCGTTGAAACATTCCAGCGCACCAACGATCTCACCAGCGGCGGCCACTTTCACCTCGATAAGGCCTTCGCTCATCACGCGCACGGCTTCGGCGAATCGGACAGGCATAATGCCCAGGCCTGGGAAATCCTTGGGCCAGCTGGTTGCCATTTGGAATTGTTTGATCCCGCGATTAATGTTGGGGGAGGCAATCTGGTTATTGGCGTTCTTTGGGGCTTGTTGGGCTTGCGCCGGTTTCTTGCCGCTGGCCAGAACGCCCGCGACACCGCCACCGGTCGCCAGCGCGGCTCCGGCTAATAGAATATCTCTACGCTTCATCCTCTTTCCCCAATTCTTGCCATCCATAGACACCCAGGATCTGGCAGGGTCTATACCGCGCCTTATAGTCCATTTTTTGACTTTCTTTGACCCAGTAACCCAGATAGAGCCAGGGTTGTTCTTCGGCCTGACACCGCAGAATTTGATCCAGAATCATATAATGTCCGAGGCTGCGGTCAGATTGTTCCGGATCGAAATAGCTATAGACCATAGAATAGCCGTCCATGAGTACATCGATTAAAACTGCTGCGACCAGTTTTTCCTCTGCATCTCTATATTCGATAATTTCTGTTTCGGCGGCGCATTCCTCCACCATCATCTCATATCTGGCATAGTCCATATCACTCATGCCTCCACCATGATGGCGTGAATTTAGGTATCTGGACAAAAGATCAAACTGTTCTTGCGTAGCCAAAGCGGGCGCGACCGTTCTGGTAATATCACGATTGCGGCTGGCCGTCCGCTTCATGGAACGGGTCGGTTTGAAACGGGCCGTATCCACCCGAAGAGAACGACAGGATTGGCAATTCTCACAGGCAGGCCGATAGAGGACATTTTGCGAGCGACGAAATCCAGAATGGGTCAAATAGTTATTGAGATAAGGGCCTGTGATCGGGTCGAGCTGGGCAAATATCTTCCGCTCCATGCGTCCTGGTAAATAAGGGCAGGGCGATGGGATCGTCATGTAGAATTGAAGCTTCTGCGTATCTACGGGCCGAGTCATTAATCAGATATCGTAAAGGAACGGTAGCATGATGCAATAGGTGGCCCAGATCACAAAAACGAGCGGTAGGCCGAATTTGGCGAAGTCGCTGAATTTATACCGTCCCGGGCCCATGACGAGAAGATTGGTTTGGTAGGCAATGGGCGTGGCAAAACAACAATTCGCCGCAAAGATTACCGTCAAAATCATCACGATCTCGGATATACCTGTTTGTGCAGAGATGTTGAGTGCAATCGGTGCAAAGATCAAAGCGGTCGCCGCATTGGAGATAATATTGGTCATGAAAGCGATCATCAAAAACAGGGCTGCTATCAAGGCCATATTTCCCATTGGAAGAAAGGTGTCGACGGTTTGTTGTGCAAGGAAAGCCGCGCCTTGCGTATTTTCGAGGGCTTTACTCATGGTGAAGGCGGCTCCAATCAACAAAAAGATTTTCATATCAAGCGCTCGAACGGCTTGCCGGATATTCAGGCATCCTGCGGCGAGCATACCGACAGCCCCCATAAGAGCAGCGATCTCAATAGGGAGAATGCTCGTTGCCGCGGTCAAAATCGTACCGGCAAATATTAGACGTGCTGCCATGGATTTGCGAATATCGGGGAGTTCTGATGTAGACCAATCTAACAAGAGGAGGTCGCGGTTCGTGCGCAAATCGGACATGTCCTTTTCATATCCGAAGAGTAAGAGCACGTCACCGGCCTCAAGCCGGATATCCAGCATGCGGCTTCGGATCATACGGGTGCGGCGCTGGATACCCAAGACAAGTGTGCCAGTCTGACGGCGAAAGCCGATTTGTTCAATATTGCGACCAACCATGCGAGAACCCGGCGCAATCACCGCTTCACTGATGACGATGGTTTCCGACCCACCTTCATCTTGGCTCTCATCATGGAAGCCAGCAATATTCAACATTCCGCGTAAATATTGTTTATTGGAAGACAGGAGTTTGGAGAGCGACTTTCGAGTCGCGGCGACGATCAAAATATCGTCGGCTTGTAACTGGGTTTCAAAGGGCGGTAACAGACTAGTTTCACCGCGCTGGATCATCCGGACCGTGACGTCTTTCAAAGCCGGGTAAAGGCCTGCCGTAGGTCGCACGCCTTTCAATGGGTGTGTTTCAGTAATGGCGATCTGGGCGATATATTGGCGGCCCGCCTCGCTAACTTCGTTTTCCAAACTCTGCCGGGCAGGCAATAATTTAGGAGCCATAATGCCGATGTATATGGCTCCCGCTACGGCAAGGATCAACCCGGGCTTTAATTGCGTAAAAAATGTCAGCTGTTCGCCGGTTTCCCCGTTTACCAAAAGATTTGTTGAAGATCCGATCAGCGTTGTCATGCCAGCCAGAATGCAAATAAAACTGAGCGGCATCATCAAATGTGAAGCGCTCCCTCTCATCCTGAGCGCCATTGCGGTTAACACCGGGATGAACATGACAACAACAGGTGTATTGTTCATGAACATGGAAACAGCGAACGCGACAAGAAAAACCAGGCCCAACGTGCGTTTTGGTTTCTTCTCAAGTGCAGAATTGATGCGAAGTATTGGGCCTTCCAACGCACCTGTATGGTACATGCCTTGTCCCACCACCAGCAAGGCCATGATCGCGATCAGAGCGGGCGCGCTAAAACCCGACAGGAGAGATCGGCTATCCAGGTTTTCCGCACCTGTCGGAGCAAAAAAATGAAAGAAAATCAAAAAAACGACGATAACGCCAACTGAAATACTTTCAATTGTGAAGCGTTCGCGGAAATACAGGTATACGGCGATCGCAATAATCACCATAGTTGCCCATGTATGCCATGTTACGGTGACGTCAACCACGCTTTTCGACCCTCTTCTTCTTGCTTTAGAGCTACCATGCAAGCTATGGATTTCATAGGAATTATCGGCAAAATTTGTGAATAGGAAATAGACAAATGGCGAAATGTGCTTTTCTGGGATTGGGCGTAATGGGATACCCTATGGCAGGTCACCTGGTGGCCGCTGGACATGATGTGACGGTATGGAATCGGACGGGGACCAAGGCGCAAAAATGGGCGACTGAATTTGAAGGTTCGGCAGCATCGTCCGTTGCAGCGGCGGTTGCTGATGCCGAGTTTGTTTTCTTATGTGTTGGAGACGATCCGGATGTTTACGCAGTCGCCGAAAAGGCAATTCCAGCCATGAATTCAGGTTCAGTAATGGTCGACCATACGACGGCCTCGGCCGAGTGTGCGCGAAAATGCGATGCTCAAGCCCGAGAAAAAGGGATAGGTTTTGTCGATGCACCAATATCCGGCGGCGAAGTTGGTGCGCAGACAGGTAAACTGACGATTATGTGCGGCGGCGAACAGGTCGATTTTGATCGGGCCAATCCAGTTATGGATGCTTATGCCAAAGCCACGCGCCTTATGGGGCCGAGCGGAGCCGGGCAAATGACCAAGATGATCAATCAAATTTGTATTGC
>JAHDBU010000001.1:0-58182 GCA_020630275.1 Hellea sp. | reverse complement strand
TAATTGAAATATTGGGGGAACTTGGGGTCGCGCCTCAAAAACTCTCTACATATGCCCATATTTTATCCGAATCCTATGCGTCTCCCAAGTCCAGAGTGGATATCGAGCTCGTTAGCGATATTTTTAACGTTGCGGCAAGTGTTCTCGACACTCCGCTAATTGGTGTGAAGTGCAGTCGAAAGTTCAGGATCCCATCCTATACGCGGATGGGAAATATTTTGGCCTTTAGCAAAGATCTCGAGGAGGCATCGCTAACAAACAATCGATATGCTCCACTCGTTCATACGGTTGGCAAACCGGAACTCATCAAACTAGGTGAGCGTGGCTCTCAAACCGATCAAATTGTCTTTAATCCAACATTTCCGCCACAATATTTTTTGCGTTATCGGCATGTTCTGGAGTATGTCATGACCAACTATGTCACTTCGATTGATTGGTTGGCGTGGGGATTTGGGAAAGGTGTTCAGAAAGTTTCATTGGGGCATGCCCCAGCAACGGACCCGAAAGAATATGAAAGAATTCTGGACTGTGAGGTAGAATTCTCAACGCCTAACTATTCAGTCCATTTCCGGTCGGGAATCATCAATAAACCTCTGCCGACGGCTGACCCGGTTAAATACAATCTGATTAAGGCCGAGCAGGAAAAAATCCTAGCTTCTTTTAAAGCCCAAAACGATATCACCTTTCGCGTTGAGCACGAGATCAGGGCTACCATAGAGGCAGAGCGTCCTTCTATAGGAAAAACAGCCAAAGCCTTGGGTATCAGTGAGCGAAGCCTGCGACGTTTTTTAAAAGAACAGAATTCGAGCTATAAACAAATATTGGAAATGGTAAAAATGGATCTATGCCTGATCATGATGAGTCGAGGGCAGAAATTGGCCGCGATCGGCAATGATCTTTGGTATAGCGATCAGGCTGCATTCACCAGGGCTTTCAAAAAATGGTTTGGAATGAGTCCGAGGAAATATCAGGCATCCATGCGCTCGGACAACCATTCAGCCGCTTTGGGTGCAAAATAGGTCAAGACACCATCGCATCCGGCCCGTTTAAAGGACATCAAACTTTCCAAGATAACCCTTTTTTCATCAGCCCAGCCATTTTCCGCGGCGGCCATAATCATCGCGCACTCGCCACTGACCTGAAAAGCAAAAGTTGGTACGCGGAGTTCCGTTTTCACGCGGTAAATAATATCCAGATAGGGCTGTCCCGGCTTCACCATGACCATATCCGCACCTTCTTCGATATCCAGCGCGACTTCCCGAATGGCTTCATCGCTATTCGCCGGGTCCATTTGATAAGTGCGCTTGTCGCCGCGTAGGGCAGATGACGTGCCGATGGCATCACGGTAAGGACCATAGTAACCAGACGCATATTTAGCCGCGTAAGACATGATCATCACATTGTGATGGCCGTGCTGGTCCAACTCCTTACGAATAGCCCCGACGCGGCCGTCCATCATGTCCGAAGGGGCAACAATATCTGCGCCGGCATCGGCCAGAATAACGGCACCCTCCACCAATGCGTCGACGGAAATATCATTGATTATCTCGTCGCCGACCAAAACACCGTCATGTCCATGATCCGTGAATGGGTCCAGTGCTACATCGACTATTATGCCCAGTTCCGGTACCGCGTTTTTGACCGCACGGATGGCATTGGGCACTAGCCCGTCAGCGTTCAAGGCCTCTGAACCCACCGCATCTTTGAGCTTCGGATCGATATGTGGGAAAATAGCGATGGCGGGAATGCCCAGCTTATGGGCACGTTTCGCATCTTCGACGAGTTCATCAATGCTAAGCCGCTCAACGCCCGGCAGGCTCAGGATTGGGTCGCGCGCTTTTTTTTGATCTGAGACAATCATTGTCCAAATCAGGTCATCTACCGTTAGATACGACTCGCGTACCAGACGACGGGAAAACCCCTTCATTCGGGTGCGGCGCATTCGGGTCTGGGGAAAGGCAGGCAAAATAATCTCCGTTTGAAGCTATTTAGAGCTTGATGCGGCGTTTCGGCAATGGATTATTTATACATATTGTCGTATTTTAAACGAAACTGGTTCAAGGTAGGCTATGCCCTTTGATTATACATCCTATTTTTCCGATGCCGTAGATAGTGTACGTGGCGAAGGTCGGTACAGGGTCTTTCAGGATATCCGTCGTGTAAAGGGCGAATTTCCAAAAGCGGTCTGGTATAAAGACGACTACTCTGAAAAGGAAATAGTAGTTTGGTGCTCCAACGACTATCTAGGAATGGGGCAAAATGATTGCGTTGTTGAAGCCGTTAAGTCTGCCGTTGATGCCGCAGGCACCGGTTCAGGCGGCACCCGTAACATTGCTGGTACAACTCATTATCATGTTCAGTTGGAAAAAGAATTGGCTGAGTTACACGATAAAGATCGAGCGCTCGTGTTTACCTCAGGCTATGTGGCTAATGAGGCCACTCTTGGCGTGATGAGCAAAATCCTTCCAGGCTTAATTATTTTTTCTGATGAAATGAATCACGCTTCTATGATTTCAGGCATTCAGCGCGCACGTTGCGAAAAGCATATTTTCAAACACAATGACTTGGTGGACTTAGAAGCCAAATTGAAAGCGGCGCCTGCGGACCGTCCCAAACTTATCGCTTTCGAAAGCGTTTATTCCATGGACGCCGATATCGCGCCCATCAAAGAAATATGCGATCTGGCCGATAAATATAACGCTCTGACTTATATCGATGAAGTGCACGCTGTCGGTATGTATGGCAGGCGTGGCGGCGGTGTTTGCGAAGAACGAGCTCTTATGGACCGGATTGATATCATACAGGGCACTTTGGCCAAGGCATTCGGTATGATAGGTGGTTATATCGCAGCCGATGAAGTGATCGTTGATGCGGTTCGCTCTATGGCGTCGGGCTTTATTTTCACAACATCCATCCCGCCCAGCACGGCTGCCGGTGCATTGCGCAGTGTGAAAATCCTGAAAATATCACCGGAAATGCGCGTGCAACATCAAGAACGCGCTAGTGCCTTGAAAGAGCGTTTCCGCGCCGATGGCTTCCCGTTTATCGATGGCGATACGCATATTGTGCCGCTCATGGTCGGTGACCCGGTTAAATGTAAGGCCATATCAGACCGCCTGATCGAAGAGTTTGGTATATACGTTCAACCGATCAATTACCCGACCGTGCCGCGAGGAACAGAACGCCTGCGCTTTACCCCGAGCCCCTTTCACTCAGAGACAATGATGGATCAATTAATGGGCGCTTTGCACCAAGTTTGGGACGAACTTGATTTAAAACGGGAAAAAGTCGCTTAAGCTCTATTTTATGTCGCAAATTTCGTTGCGACTCAGTTCCAAATTCAATAACCGACACCCTCAATTTTACGGAGAGCTCAGATGTCTGTCGCTGAAAACAAGCAAGCTTTCGCACATCTTAAAGATTATTTTTCGCAGGGGCTGAAGGAACGGGACCCCGAGCTTTACGCGAGTATGCAGGATGAGCTCGATCGGCAGCAGCACGAAATTGAGCTGATCGCGTCTGAAAACATTGTGTCCAATGCGGTTCTCGAAGCACAGGGCTCTGTTCTGACTAATAAATATGCCGAGGGCTATCCGGGTAAACGCTATTATGGCGGGTGTCAGCACGTAGATGTGGCCGAAAACCTGGCCATAGAGCGGGCTTGCAAACTATTTGATTGTGGCTTTGCTAATGTGCAGCCCAATTCAGGCTCCCAGGCCAATCAGGGCGTGTTTCTAGCTTTGTTAAAACCTGGCGATACTATTCTGGGTATGGATTTGGCGTCCGGCGGGCATTTGACCCATGGCGCGCCGCCAAACATGTCTGGCAAATGGTTTAACGCCATAACCTATGGCGTCACCCGCGACACCCATTTGATTGATTATGATCAGGTCGAAGCTTTGGCGCTGGAGCATAAACCCAAGCTGATCATTTGCGGTGGCTCAGCCTATGCCCGCGTCATTGATTTTGCCCGTTTTCGAGAAATCGCCGACAAAGTTGGGGCTTATCTCCATGTTGATATGGCGCACTTCGCAGGTCTGGTGGCCGGTGGCACGCACCCAAGCCCGTTCCCGCATGCCCATGTAGCAACAACCACAACGCATAAGACTTTGCGCGGCCCGCGCGGCGGCATGATCTTGACCAATGATGAGAAGATCGCCAAGAAAATCAACTCGGCCGTTTTCCCGGGCCTTCAAGGCGGGCCACTTATGCACGTCATTGCGGCCAAGGCCGTAGCCTTTGGCGATGCACTCAAGCCTGAGTTCAAGGCCTATAGTCAGTTGGTTATTGATAATTGCAAAGCCATGTCCGAAGCCCTGGTCGAGGCCGGTTATGCCGTAGTTTCCGGCGGTACGGACACACATTTGGCGCTCATAGATTTGTCACCAAAAGGCGTGAAAGGCAACGCGGCGGAAAAAGCATTGGGACGGGCCTATATTACATGTAACAAAAACGGTATCCCGTTTGACAAAGAAAAGTTCACCGTCACATCGGGTATTCGAATCGGTTCGCCAGCCGGGACAACCAGAGGATTCGGCCCCGCTGAATTCCGTCAGATTGGTCAAATGATTGCGAAAATTCTCGACGCTTTAGCTGAAAATCCGGATGGTAACCCGGAGATCGAAGCCAAAGTAAAGGAGGAGGTGAAGGCCTTAACAGCCCGCTTTCCTATTTACCGAGGGTAATTGCACCCCTATATAAGCATCCTATGCGATGCCCGTTCTGCAATAGCGAAGACACCCAGGTCAAAGACAGCCGTCAGGCGGAAGACGGGACGGCTGTGCGTCGTCGTCGACTGTGTAATGCCTGCGCAGGACGATTTACGACCTTCGAACGCATACAACTCCGTGAGCTTTATGTGGTCAAGAAGACTGGGCAACGCGTCCCGTTTGACCGCAACAAGCTCGCTCGCTCGGTTATGATCGCCATGCAGAAACGACCCGTGGACCCTGATCGGGTAGAGCAAATGATCAGTGGTATCGTCAGACAGCTTGAGAGTGGCGGTAATTCTGACATCACATCGGATCAAATCGGAGAACTAGTCATGGAGGGTCTGGCAGGACTCGATAAGGTCGCTTATGTGCGCTATGCTAGCGTGTACCGGGATTTTCGGGCCGCTGATGATTTCGAAACATTTATCGAGGCAGAAAAACTCTCTCAGATTGAGGAAGAAGAGTAGTCGGCGTGGATCGACCATTTATCTCTCTAAAAATGGCGACGTCATTGGACGGGAAAATTGCGCTCTCCAATGGGCAGTCCAAATGGATTACCTCGCAAGAATCGCGCGCTAAAGGGCGCGAACTTCGGGCCAAACATGATGGGATTTGTGTCGGATCTAACACCGTCATGAAGGACGACCCCCTTCTCACGACCAGAATTTCGGGGCAACCGGATCCCGTACGTATTGTGTATGATAGCCGCCTGCGTTTATCCCCGGACTCCCAGCTAGCCAGATCTGCAGGAGACATACCGGTTGTGGTTTTTAGTCGAGAAAAAGCTCCTAAAGGGTTGAAACAAATGGGCGTTCAGGTTTTTAGTATTGCTTCTGTCGACGATGGATTAGATATTTGTGAAAGTTTAATCGTACTTGGGACGTTGGGCGTGAATTCTCTCTTGATTGAAGGTGGCGGAACTTTGGCGGCGAGCTTTTTGCGACGTGGTTTGATTGATCGCATTCACTGGTTTCGGGCACCCATAGTTCTCGGCGGTGACGGGCGAAACTGCATAGGTGATATGGCGTTTTCGTCACTGGACAAAGCGGTCCGTTTTCAACGACAATCCTATGAGATGATTGGACCTGATACATATGAAGTGCTGGAGCGCGTGACCTGATGTTTACGGGGATCATCACAGATGTCGGGCGCATTGCTAAAGTCGCTCGCGAGACGGGCGGGGAATGGGGCGATACGCGTATGGTTGTCCATACAAATTACGACGTTGAGAGCATTGATATCGGCGCATCTATTTCTCATTCCGGGGCGTGCATGACCGTGGTTGAGAAGGGCTTGCTGGAAAGCTCTGCATACGCCGGCTGGTACAGCTTTGACGTTTCGGATGAAAGCCTCGACAAAACCACTATGGGTAGCTGGGACGAGGGACGTTTGATCAATCTGGAACGCGCCATGACTGCCAAGGACGAGCTGGGCGGGCATTTGGTCACTGGCCATGTAGATGGACGGGGACAGGTTCTGGACATCGAAGAGATTGCGGGGTCAAAACGTATCCGCTTTCAAACACCGAACGAGATCATGTTCGCCATCGCGCCGAAAGGCTCTGCCTGTGTGGATGGTGTGTCATTGACGGTGAATGAGGTTGGTAAAGATTGGTTCGAGGTGAATATCATACCCCATACAGCTGAAGTCACGACACTGGGAAAACTTGGCATTGGTGACAAAGTAAATCTGGAAATCGACCTCATAGCGCGCTATGTGGCCCGATACTTGTCGCATATGAAAGCCCGTGATGACTGAAAAGCTCAATAAAGCCTCGAAACAGGATGTCTTTAATTTGGCCACGCCCGAAGAGATTATCGAAGATGCCCGTAATGGCCGTATGTATATTTTGGTCGACGCTGAAAACCGCGAGAATGAGGGCGATTTAATTATACCAGCCCAGTTTGCGACCCCGGACGCTGTCAATTTTATGGCCAAATTTGGTCGCGGCCTGATTTGTCTGGCCATCGAAGAATCGCGCGCCGACGCTCTGGGCCTTCGTAATATGTCGGCGGAGAACAAATCTCGGTTTGAGACGGCCTTCACTCAATCTATCGAAGCTCGCGACGGCGTCACAACCGGCATCAGTGCCGGTGACCGTTCTCGGACAATTCAGGTTGCGATTGATCCAGAGTCGACTGAACGCGATATCGTATCACCAGGTCATATGTTCCCGATCATCGCTCGAGATGGCGGTGTCCTCGTTCGGACGGGCCATACCGAGGCCTCTGTTGATATTTCCCGCATGGCCGGATTGAACCCTTCGGCGGTGATCTGCGAGATCATGAATGATGACGGAACCATGGCGCGCCTGCCGGACCTCGTAAAGTTCGCTCAGTTCCATGGTATGAAAATCGGTACGATCGAAGACTTGGTCGCCTATCGCATGCAGAAAGATCACTTCGTCAAACATGTGGCATCCAGCAATTTCACGGATCAGGCGGGGCATGATTTCAAAATTCATGTCTACCGTAACTATCTAGATGGTCTTGAACACGTCGCCTTGACCAAGGGAGAGCCAATTCCAGGAAAAGAGACATTAGTTCGGGTTCACAAGATCGATTTTGCAGGGGACATATTGCACGAAAATAGCCCGCGCTCTGGAATGATCTGGCATGCAATGCACCAACTGGCTGAATATGAAGGCCACGCGGTTATGGTACTGATCCGGGAGGGAAGTATTGATACTTTGCTGGAACGTCTCGGAGCGCACAGTATTCCCGGTGACCGCAAAGAGCAAAACATTCGTGAATATGGTGTCGGCGCGCAAATTTTGGCCGATCAAAAAGTTCGTAAAATGCGCCTGATCACCCATACCTTGCCCAAGCTTATCGGTCTGGAAGCCTATAATCTGGAACTCACCGGCATCACGCCGCCAAAACAATATAAATCATAAGTCAGCCCATGAAAATTCTTGTTATTGAAGCGCGTTTCTACGAAGAGATCTCTGACGCACTACTCGAAGGTGCTCTGGCCGTTCTGCAACAGCCCGGCGTTGAAATCACCAAAGTCACTGTCCCGGGTGCCCTCGAAATTCCCCATGTCATTTCCTATGCCGAGGCGGGTCAAACCAAGTTTGATGGCTATGTTGCTCTAGGCTGCGTCATCCGTGGCGAGACCACACATTATGACTATGTTTGTCAGGAGTCTGCGCGTGCCATTATGGATTTAGCGGTCGATCAAAACCTGGCCATAGGTAACGGTATCATCACAGTCGAAAACGAAAAACAGGCCTGGGCCCGCGCCAAAAAGGACAAGAAAGACAAAGGCGGATTTGCCGCTAATGCTGTCCTTAAGATGATTAAAATCCGTGAAGAGCTGAAAGGCTAGTGGACGACAATTATCATAAGCGCCGGAGCCTCGCGCGTCTGGCCGCTGTGCAGGCACTTTATCAGATGGACATTTCTGGCATTCAGCTGGATTCTGTTATCGAAGAGTTCTCCCATCACCGTATCGATATCGAGAAAACCGACCTAGAGTTTTTCGAAGACGTTTTGCGCGGTGTCGTGCAATTTCAAGAAACCATTGATCAAGATATCGCCGACCATCTGTCGGAGAAGTGGTCTATGAAACGGCTGGACATGACCTTGCGAGCTATTATGCGGGCTGGGAGCTACGAGATTTCCCGTCGTCCGGATATTCCGGCCCTTGTCATTATTGACGAATATGTATCGGTTGCGTCGCAGTTTTTCGAACAAAGCGAACCGGCCTTTGTGAATGGAGCTCTAGACAAATACGCCAAGAGAGTCCGCGCCGCTGAATTTGGTTTGGTTGGAAAGCCAGTTTGAACGAGTTTGACCTGATCTCGAAATATTTTGCGCCTTTGGCGGGGCCCGAAGGATTGGGCCTTCTGGACGACGCGGCGCATTTCTCTCCGACACCTGGGTTTGATCTGGTTCTTACCAAAGATGCCATGGTCGAAGGCGTTCATTTTCCCAAAGGTGAATATGGTGCTGATGTGGCGCAGCGGTTGTTGCGGGTCAATCTTTCGGATATCGCCGCCAAAGCCGCTTCACCAAGAGGTTATCTGATATCTTTGGCTTGGCCGAAGTCTGTGGAATTAAGCCTGATCGAGAGTTTCGCCGAAGGGCTGCGCGCGGTTCAAGAGGAATTTAAAATTCATCTTTGGGGTGGGGATACTGTGTCCATAGATGGTCCGGCGGTTTTTTCGGCCACGCTGATTGGGGAATGTCCGAAGGGCATGGCAGTCAAAAGGCGAGGGGCCAAGCCCGGTGATGATATCTGGCTCACCGGTTATCTGGGCAAAGGTTATTTCGGGTTGCGGGCTATAAGCGAACTGCGCGGTGATCGGGATATGTTCTATCGTCTTCCGCCACGCAACCAGCTTACGAACCTGCTTCGTACCTTTGGGACGGCGTCGGTGGATATCTCTGACGGTTTTATTGCCGATCTTTCTCATATCCTGGAGGTTAGCCATGTTAGCGGGATTGTCGATCTGGACCGCTTGCAATTCCCGCTGGAGATCAAAAACTGGCTGGCCTCAGACAAGGGTGATCTCGAACGCCTGTTGACCCATGGCGATGACTACGAAATCATCTTCACTGCCCACGAAGATCACCGTCTGGCTATTGAAAAAGCGGCTGCCGATTTGCCATTTAACCTGACCTGGGTCGGGCAATGCGGATTGGGCGAGGGATTGAAGTTGGTGCAAGACGGAAAAGAGGTTACGTTCGTTAGGTCGGGATATTCGCATTTTTAGGAACGAAATAATTCTATGATTTAGCCAATAAAAAACCCGGCCTATATTCCACAATATAAAGGCCGGGTTTTATTGCTGAGGTCAGCGCCGTAGCTAGCGGCCGCCGGGACCTCCTGCCCCCCCTGGGGTATTCTGATTGCCACCGCCGATTCGGTCGGTCGGTAGTCGGCCAAGTGTACCGAAGATTTGTTCAAGAATCGAAACTTCACGACCGCGAGTCGGTGTTTTACGGTCGACAAAATTCACGTATTGGCCGTCTTCGATGCCGTATTCGGCTACTTTCACGACTTGACCGTCTTCATTAAACGAGATCGCTGTGATGGAGCGCTCTTCGATAACGGGGCGTAAGTAAGCAAAACGCTGCCGGGTTGCGGCCATGTAATACCAAGTGTCCGTTTCCAGGCTCTCGTCGAATGTGCCTTGAACGGATGGGTTACCGAGCCGAGAAAGGACGCTGGCTTTGGTGTCAGAGCCGACTTCGACGGCCTGAGGCTTCTCGGCGGTTGCAATATAACCGTGATTTCGCAGAGTTGGATTACAAGCGGAAAGAAGAGCAACAATAGCGATAACGGATACGGGTCTGATGATTGAGCGTTTCATATTATTCTAGTGACTCTTTGTCGTCTTTGGATTCGCGTGCGATTGCAGTAGCTAAAGCCATGCAAACATGCAAGACATCTTCTGTATAAAATCGGAGCCTGAAATGGGATTTTTGCAGCGCTTTTTTAAAGCCAAATCCAATAAGAAATCCCAAGCTGGGGACATTTATGCGTCCCTGATGCGCCAATCGCGGCAGCCAGAGTTTTTTGGGCCAGAACGGTTCCCAGATACTTATGATGGCCGGGTCGATATTCTTACGATGCATCTGGCAGTGTTTATGGATGCAGTGCGTTCCGCGGAGATGCGCGAAGGCATAAATACAGGTCGAAATAATGAGGGAAGTCTATCTCAAGCTGTTTTCGATGTCATGGTTAAAGATTTTGATACGGCACTGCGAGAAGAGGGGTATACGGATACAGGTGTCAAGAAACGCATAAAGCCTATTGTTGGATTTTTTTATAAACGCCTGAAAACATTGACAGAATCTTTGAGTGAGCCAACAAAACTTCTGGAAGCGGTTCAGCAAGGTGCTTTAAAGGAAGAATCATCGTTATTTGCAAATCACGTCACAGAATATTTGCAGTCGATGAGGGAGGAATTGTCTGGAAAGACTTTTGATGAACTCGCTGAACAGAAGTATATATTTCCAAATTTTTAGCTTGATTTCTCTCAATCAATTGTAGGCATGCCCCCATAATTCCTCTATAGGCCTCCTTTGGAGGATAGCAGACAAGAATATGAGCGAAGCATTTGTCATGTCGATTGATGCCATGGGCGGAGATAACGCCCCGGACATCGTCATTCAGGGACTTGAGCATTACCTCAAGACCCAGGGAAGTGATCATGACGTACATTTCATAATTCACGGCGATGAGACGCAGCTTGCGCCGCTAATGGCCAAGGCGCCGCTCACAACAGCCCGGTCTGAAATCGTCCACACAGAATTGGCCATTGATATGGATACCAAGCCCAGGCATGCCTTACGCCGAGGTGAGGGGTCGAGCATGTGGAATACAATCGACTCCGTCAAAGAGGGCAGCGCTCGAGTGGGCGTGTCCGCAGGCAATACGGGCGCACTCATGGCGATTTCCTATCGCTTACTACGTACTATGATTGGTGTTCAACGTCCGGCGATTGCAGGTCTTTGGCCTCAACCCGACGGCATGTGTGTTGTGCTGGACATTGGTGCCAATGTAGATTGTGATGCGTCGCACCTGACCGAATTTGCGGTTATGGGCGAAGCTTATTATCGGGCTTTATTCCATAAAGACAAACCTAGCATCGGCCTTCTGAATGTTGGAACAGAAGAGCTCAAAGGTAATGCGACCATCAAAGCAGCCCATGAGCGGTTAAATAATAGTGAGTTAGGCCTGAACTATGTCGGCTTTGTTGAGGGTAATGATATTTCCTTTGGCGAAGTAGATGTGGTTGTGACGGACGGTTTCACGGGTAATATCGCTTTGAAAACCGCCGAGGGGACAGCCAAGCTGATATCAAAGTTTTTTAAGGAGTCACTACAGGCCTCAATATGGTCGAAATTTACGGCCATGCTTAACTATGCGGGCTTTAAACGTCTGCAAAAACGTCTTGATCCCAGACGCGCCAATGGCGGCGTGTTTCTTGGCCTCAATGGCATCATTATTAAGAGTCATGGTGGCACTGATGCCGTCGGTTTTGCAAATGCTGTAGCGATTGGTGTTGAACTGGCTGAAAGTGATTTCCTCGCCGAAGTTGAGCGCACATTAAACGCCCTCCACGATGAAGACGACAATATGGGATTTGTGGCTTGACAAATATTCGCTCCGTGGTGCGCGGAGTCGGCAGTTATCTTCCGGCCCGTATAATGAAGAATGACGAACTGGCGTCTATAGTGGACACGTCGGATGCGTGGATTCGGGAACGCAGCGGCATAGAGCAAAGGCATATTGCGGCTGATGGTGAGTTTACATCGGATTTGGGTGTCGCGGCTGCTAAAAATGCTTTGGGTCATGCCGGTCTGACTTCGCACGATATTGATCTCATTATAGTGGCTACGACCACGCCGGACCTGACATTCCCGTCGACTGCAACCATAATTCAGGAAAAGCTGGGCCTTCGAGGCGGTGCAGCATTTGATATCCAGGCTGTTTGCAGCGGTTTTGTTTATGCCGTCCATGTGGCTGATGCTATGATTAAGGCTGGGCC
Organism: Hellea sp.; assembly: GCA_020630275.1. Classification (GTDB taxonomy): domain Bacteria; phylum Pseudomonadota; class Alphaproteobacteria; order Caulobacterales; family Maricaulaceae; genus JACOMS01. The sequence continues at coordinate 45,966 of JAHDBU010000001.1, read as the reverse complement.
TTATCGAAATGTAGTGGTCATCGGTGCCGAAACCTTTTCGCGTATCTTGGATTGGGAAGACCGCACAACTTGTGTGCTATTTGGAGACGGCGCAGGGGCAATGGTTCTGGGGCGCGAAGACAACACCGAGCAGGGTGTGATTAATAGTTTCATTCGTTCCGACGGGCAACACTGTGATTTGCTCTATGTCGATGGAGGGCCGTCCAGAACACAAACGGTTGGTCATGTTCGTATGGAAGGGAAACAAGTTTTTCGACACGCCGTCAAAGATATTGCGCTCGCCATGAAAACGTGTGTGGGGCAGGTCGGTATTGATATCAAAGACGTCAACTGGATGGTTCCTCATCAAGCTAATCAAAGGATCCTAGATGGTGTTGGACGGCAATTAGGGTTAAAGCCAGAGCAGGTAATTTCCACTGTAGCCAAACACGCCAATACTTCCGCAGCGTCCGTGCCATTAGCCTTTGACACAGCGGTTCGCGATGGTCGCATAAAGCGTGGAGATTTAGCTCTTTTGGAGGCCTTTGGCGGTGGATTTACTTGGGGCGCTTCGCTTTTACGCTACTAATCCGGCGTTAATCGTTCAAAAATGGTTGTTTACCTATTGAATATTATACATAATTTCCGTTATAGCTAGGCCGTTAAGGGGAATCTAATGATCCGTAATACAGTGACCAGAGCCGACCTCGCTGAAGCTGTTTATCGCGAAATCGGTCTATCCAGAACTGAAAGTGCCGCACTAGTGGAGGCGGTTATCGATCAGATTATTGATGCACTGATCCGCGGTGAAGTGGTCAAGCTTGCCGGATTCGGAACATTCACACTTCGCGACAAAAACGAACGGATTGGTCGAAATCCCAAAACTGGTGAAGAGGTGCCGATAACACCACGCCGGGTTTTGACATTCAAACCTTCGCAAATGATGCGTGACCGAGTGGATGCGGCACTGAGCAAGAGCTAAGCATGCAGTCAAAAACTACGCGTGCATTTCGAACCATAAGCGAGGCTGCTGACGAACTCGACTTACAGCCCCATGTTCTACGGTTTTGGGAGTCCAAATTTCCATCATTCAAACCGATAAAAAGAGGCGGGGGGCGCAGATTTTACCGACCTGAAGATATTGAGTTCCTCAGGGGGATAAAAATTTTGCTCCATGATGAGCGCCATCCGATTAAGGATGTACAAAAACTCATACGAGTCAAAGGCGCGGCGCGCGTAGCGGAACTAGGTCGTTCTATCCGCCGGGCTTCGATCCCTAAGGATGTGAAAGATACTGTCCTCGTGCCTGATCATATTCAAGCTGCGCCAAAAGACAATGAAACCCAGATACTCGACGACGAAGTTTCAACCGCCTCTTTTGCCGACGCTCAACCTCATGATTTCGCAAGCGAGTCCTTTTTTCCGGAAGAGGACACCTCGCCAGAAGAGGTCGAAATCGAGACCCTTCCCGAACCAGAACCTCCTAGACTGGACGAACCGAGTGAGGGCGAGCCGGCCAATTCTGAGCGTCGTTCGCGACTTTCAGTTCACAGTATTGAGGCAGTACCGACCGGATTGACGGACGCCGAGCGGTCTGAGCTCGAAGGTGCGTTAGGGCGACTCAAAGAATTAAAGCGACAATGGCTGGCATTCAAACAGGACACTCCGCCGCAATAAGACAGGATTCTTTGCAATTGCCATGCGTAATAGGCTTGCTATATAGCCTGCGCTTCAAGTGGTCACGGAGTGTGGCGCAGTCCGGTTAGCGCACTCGTCTGGGGGACGAGAGGTCGTTGGTTCAAATCCAATCACTCCGACCACTGCAATTATAATTGGGATCTTGTGCGTGGTATCCACTTCTACTGATCGTCGTATTTCGGCATGGTTGGGCGCGTTAATTTTGCTGGTGATTGGCATGATCGTTATTGGCGGGGTTACAAGGCTAACCAATTCAGGCCTGTCCATCACCGAATGGGATCTGGTATCAGGTATATTGCCACCAATGACAGATGAAGCCTGGCGTGAGGCTTTTGAAAAATACAAGCAAATTCCCGAATTTGAGGCTGAGCATCCCGATATGGAGCTTTCCGGATTCAAGCGGATTTTCTTCTGGGAGTGGTTTCACCGACTTTATGGACGGGTGATTGGTTTGGTTTATGCATTGCCTTTCTTATACCTATTATTTCGGCGTAAAATCCCCAAGGGCAAGTTTCCGCGGTTTCTATTGATCGGGCTGCTGATCGGCGCGCAAGGGGTTGTTGGTTGGTACATGGTTAAAAGCGGCTTGGTTGAGAACCGAGTGGATGTCAGCCAATATATGTTGGCCTTTCATCTGGGAGTAGCTTTCATAATACTGGGATTACTCTATTGGACGTGGAAAGATCATCGGGACGGGTGGGGTCTGCGCAATGAACCCCCGGCGGCGCCCAAACATGCCGGATTGATCGGTATTTTAGTCTATTTACAGATTGTAGCCGGGGCATTTGTTGCGGGTACTCATGCTGGCAAACGGTATAATGACTGGCCTTATATGGATAAAAAAATAGTCCCGGAAGGCTATGGTGACCTAAGCCCGTTTTGGAAAAACCTGTTCGAAAATATTGCTGCAATACAATTTAATCACCGTATTCTAGCCTATTTGCTCTTTTTCTTGACCATTATATTCTTATGGCGGGTGCGCAGCATTCGCAAAATCAGGACGAAAGCAATTATGTTCACAGTCCTGTTGATAACCCAAATTGGATTAGGGGTCTGGGCGCTCATCAAAGTTGTACCGCTCAATTTAGCGTTGGCACATCAATTCTTGGCTATATTTGTTTTTATTTCAGCCATGGGTTTATGGCGCGGTGCCCAACGAGGGTACTAATTGGGTTAGTTGTCGTTGGGCCTAAATACTGTCCGGGCAAGGTAATCATTCGCAATCATGACGATCCGGTTTTCGTCATCGCCGCGAATTAATGTGACTCCGGCATTGAACGTGTTGCCCAGAGGCTGACTTGTCGAATAGGTCCATTGCGAAGTCGAAAGACCATCAATACTCAAGCCATCGATGACCTTAACCCCTTTGGCCGTCTGCCCGTGTTGAACGGCCAGGCCAGATGAGAGGATAAAAGTCTCGTATATTTTGCTGCCGGCAAGCTGTTCCGCAATTTGTGCAGCGGTTTTCTCTGCTAGTAATGATGTACCGCCTTCTTGTTTTGTCAATGCGAACTGCCGAGCTTTGCCGCAATCCTGTCCGTCTTCCACAGCGCTGAGCGTTAACCTCTCTTCCTTGAAGGAAAGGCTAAAAGTGGTTTTGCTGTCGGGAAGTGATAAAGTGATTAGCCCGGGCCGCTTGATCATGTCTTCGCAGAAGCCAACCCCGGAGGGTAGGCCTTCAAGAGGTATCACATCAAACTTTCCGGCATCTGTATCGAGATAGGCACTGATCTTGTTTTCAGCCTCCTGGGCCAGAAAACCTGAGATGTTATCGCTAAGATAGAAACCAGAAATGTCGGTAATAGGGCCCGCGTGGATTAACTCTAACTGAGGAAAAGCCGTGTCTGTTGCGTACAGTTTTCCCGAGTCTGACAAAAGTAGGATTTTGCTTGAAAAGGCTCGCATTCCCGATTTCGGTGCGATCGTCGCTTTGATGATCTGCTCTTTGGGAAATAGGTGAGAGGTGGCCTTAACGTCAACAGAGCTGGAGATCTTGACATCTGGTTCCGGATTGATGTTGACTTCAACGGGTTCAGACTTGTCTTTGCATCCAATCAGAGCCAGCGTCAGGGCGGGGATCATAAAATATCTGATATTCATACCTCGCCCATACGCGCGTTCAAGGCGATGAGCAAGACATCAAGGCCTTTGCCTGACAGACTGAGTTTCTATTGAAGAAAACCTATCACCGCGACAATAGCGCCTATCGTAAAAACAAGAAAGGGAACTTTCTTATCGGTCTTCTGATGTGGAGGGGGATTTCGCCTTAAGGAGGCGCCAACGAAGGGGAGAGTAGCAGCACAGATACATAGCCCCAGTATACCTAATGTGTTCATAAAGCGTGTTCTAACGTTTTGGTTGAAGTGGTCAAGATATTTCAAGCTTAAAATCAAGAAAGTTGTATGTTTGTTGAGGTAAAATAATACCGCATGTGTAAATCATTGTTATTTATGGGTAAATTAAGTGGGGTGTGGAAAAATAGCATTGACAGACATGTTTGTTGTGTTAGGTGCGCCCATCTAAATCTACGGGAAACCCCGAAATAGAGGTTATAATGAAAGCGACAAAGTTTTTAAAGACCGCGGACGTTCAAGACAGGAAATGGATCTTGATTGATGCGGAAGGTGTTGTCGTCGGACGTCTGGCGACATTTATCGCCATGCGCCTGCGTGGCAAGCACAGACCTGACTATACACCGCACATCGACTGTGGTGACAAGGTCGTCATTATCAATGCGGACAAAGTTGTCTTCACCGGCAACAAACGCAAAGATAAGATGTATTACAAACACACTGGTTATCCCGGTGGTTTGAAAGAAACAACCGCGGGGAAAATTCTCGACGGTCGTTTCCCTGAGCGTGTTATGAAGAAAGCCGTTCAGCGTATGCTGCCCAAGGAAAGCCCGCTGGCGCGAAAGCAACTGTCAAATCTGCATGTATATGCGGGTGCCGAACATCCACACGAAGCTCAAAAGCCTGAAGTCATCGACTTCAAATCCATGAGCTCTAAAAACACAAGAGAGGGCTAAAACATGGCCGAGACTAATACTCTTGAAGACCTGAAAAACGTCATGGAAGGCGGAGCCGATGCTCCGGCTGCGACGGCCCAAGATGTGGTCCTACGGGAGCCCAAGATTGACGAGCATGGCCGTTCTTATGCGACCGGTAAGCGGAAAAACTCTATTGCCCGAGTCTGGATCAAGCCAGGTTCCGGCAAAATCACCGTGAATGGCCGCGATCAGGAAGTGTACTTTGCCCGTCCGGTTCTGCGTTTGATTATTCGTCAGCCATTCGAAGTTGCCGAGCGTGTCGACCAATATGACGTTATTGCGACTGTAAAAGGCGGCGGACTGTCCGGTCAGGCGGGTGCCGTGAAGCACGGTATCTCCAAAGCTCTAAACCTTTACGAGCCGTCTTTACGCGCCCCCCTGAAAGCCGCTGGCTTCCTCACCCGCGACTCGCGTGTTGTTGAGCGTAAAAAATACGGCAAGGCGAAAGCCCGTAAGAGCTTCCAGTTCTCCAAGCGTTAAGAATACGACAAACAAAATCGTTTATGTTTCAGGCGCTTCGGAGACGAGGCGCCTTTTTCTTTTGGGATAATTATGACCATCAAACACAATGTCGCGATACTAGGAGCCAGCGGATATACGGGTGCGGAAACTATTCGTCTTGTTCATGGTCATCCAAATCTAGAACTCAAGGCCTTATCCGGTCATTCCCGCGCCGGACAAAAACTCTCGGACACTTATCCAAACTTTGGCGACATGATGATTCAGAAATGGGAAGATATTGATTTTTCAGAAATTGATGTTGTCTTTGCCTGTCTCCCGCACGGGGCCAGTCAGGAAACCATTGCCCAGATTAAAGACAAAGTCGGAACGATTGTTGACCTTTCGGCTGATTTTCGACTTTCTGATCCGGTGCTTTACGAGCAAACTTATGGCCGTCCCCATGCCTTTATCGACCTGTTGGGAACGGCTGTATACGGTCTGACCGAATATGCGAAAGCTGATCTCCAAGGTGCCGACCTTATCGCCTGTCCGGGTTGCTACCCGACCTGCAGCCTGCTGTCGCTCTTACCCGGGATCGAAGCAGGCCTGTTTCAAATGGACAATATCATCATTGACGCGAAATCTGGGGTGACCGGGGCCGGTCGCAAAGCTAAAGAAGGCTTGATTTATTCGGAAGTCGCTGATGGGGCCCATGCTTATGGGGTCGGAACGCACCGTCATGCGCCAGAAATAGACCAGATGCTAACAAGGATATCAGGTCAAAAATCATTGGTCAGTTTTACGCCACATCTTATTCCTATGAATAGGGGTATGATTACCACCGCCTATGCACGATTGGCGAAGGGCGTGAGCTTCGACCAAGTCACGAAAACCTACCAAGCGCGCTACAAAGACGAGCCTTTTGTGCGCCTGATGGACAGCGTCCCCCAAACCCGTCATGTGCGCGGCAGCAATCTCTTCGGTCTCGGAATTTTTCAAGATCGCGTGCCGGGGCAAGTCATCTTGGTCGGTGTCATCGACAATCTGGTCAAAGGCTCCGCTGGCCAAGCCATTCAAAACTATAACGTTGCCCAAGGATGGGGCGAGACTTTGGGATTAGAGGCCCTGCCGGTTTTTCCGTAATTTATTTACGCCTGTGAATTTTTCGGGTGACGGCTCCATCTTTTTCTCTCATAAGAAAAGCGTGAGGATTGAAAAACAAAAAACGACTCGGCGCGTTTACGTGCTCTTGGTAGGATTGTTCCTATCGGCTTGCAATACGGTGAGCATGCCTGATCTGGTTGATTTGCCGGCGTTTAATGAGGCCATTGAGGGTTCCGACAGGCTGGAGTACCCCAATCCAAGCGATGCGCCTGATTCACCAACCGGCGTCAGGTCGGCTGCAGACTGGGACCGTGCCGCCAAGGATATGATTCGAACGCGAGACGGATTTAACGCTCCGGCTGCTGTTTACGGTCAGACTGATCAGGAAATAGAACAAAATATCGATGCGCTGAAAGCCAAAGTTCAAGAATATAAGCTCGACGACCCTGTCGAGAATTAAAAACAAAAAGCCTATACAATGCTCAGCAAAAAAACCGAATTTTACCGGATTCAGCGGCTCCCCCCATACGTCTTTGCCGAAGTCAATAAGCTCAAGGCACAGTTGCGCAAAGAGGGGCAGGACATCATTGATTTTGGTTTCGGCAACCCGGACCAACCGACTCCTAAACACGTCATCGATAAACTTATCGAGACAGTCCAGAAACCGCGTACAACGGGCTATTCCGTATCACGAGGTATCAATGGTCTGCGTCAGGCCTGTGCGCGATATTATGATCGACGTTTTGGTGTGAGCCTAGATCCGGAGACGGAAATTATCGCGACTATGGGATCCAAAGAAGGCTTTGCAAATCTGGCTCAAGCCATCACTGAACCCGGCGATGTAATCTATGCTCCGGATCCGTCCTATCCGCTCCATGCTTATGGTTTTGTGATTGCGGGCGCAAAAATTCAGCCTATTCCAGCCATTACGGCGGACGAATATTTGGCTGGCGTAAAAGATGCGCTGGCCAAAGCGACGAAACCACCCATGGCGATCGTGGTCTGTTTTCCTTCCAATCCCACTGGGCATACAGCGGAAATAAGCTTTTACGAAGAAATCGTACGAATTGCCCATGAGCATAATATCATAATTCTTTCTGACTTGGCCTATTCAGAAATCTATTTCGGCGAAAAGCCTCCGTCTATTTTCGAGGTCGGCGGTGCCAAGGATGTGGCGGTGGAGACGACGTCTTTATCGAAAACCTATTCTATGGCGGGGTGGCGCATGGGATTTGCCGTTGGGGCTCCGCACCTGATCGCGGCTTTAGCACGGGTAAAGTCTTATCTGGATTACGGAGCTTTTACTCCGATACAGGTGGCGGCTTGTGCAGCTTTAGACGGACCGCAGGATTGTGTCGTTGCGGCCCGCGAAACTTATAAGAACCGCCGCGACGTCATGGTAGAGTCTTTTGGGAGGGCCGGCTGGGATATCCCCAGCCCGGATGCTTCAATGTTTGTGTGGGCGCCCTTGCCCGAGTCTAAAGCCCATATGAGCTCATTGGAATTTGCCAAAGAATTGATGATCCACGCCGGAGCAGCTGTTTCTCCCGGTGTCGGCTTTGGCAGTAATGGTGAAGGTTATGTCCGGGTTGCATTGGTTGAGAATGAACAGCGCATACGGCAGGCTGCGCGCAATATCCGTGCATATTTGGAAACTGGCGATTGAGCTTGGCGAAAGAAACTGTTCTGGATGTTGAATCGTCCGCTCGAGGTCGCCGCTGGGTATTTCGTAACAATTCTGAAGAGTTGCTCGTACAATACCAGACCCATCATAATGTCGACCTGCTGACAGCTCGGCTGTTGGCTGGTCGAGATGTTAGTCTCGATGACGTCCCCGATTTCCTGGAACCGAAACTCAGAAATCTTATGCCGGATCCGTCATCGCTCAAAGACATGGATCTGGCTGTCACTTGCATCCTTGACGCCATGGAGGCGGGCAAACGGGTTGCCGTCTTTGCCGATTATGATGTGGACGGGGCGACATCCGCTTCGCAGCTTCTGAGATGGGCCAAAGAACTGGGGCACGAATTTGGCCTTTATGTGCCGGACCGCATAAAGGAGGGCTACGGTCCCTCGGAAAAGGCCTTTGAAATCCTGAAAGAGCAGGGCTTTGATCTGGTGATTACGGTTGATTGCGGTGCGGCGGCGCGTTCGGCGCTTGTTTCAGCACAGGATCTCGGCCTAGATATTGTTGTCGTTGATCACCATCTTATGGATGCAGACATCCCTCCCTGCCGTGCACTCATTAATCCAAACCGACCTGATGATGAGTCTGGATTAGGGTTTTTGGCAGCCGCTGGTGTGACTTTTATGCTGCTAGCGGGCCTGAATCGGGAACTTCGTCGCCGGGGCAAGCAAGATTTACCGGATATTTTAGGGCTATTGGGGCTGACGGCTTTAGGGACGATTTGCGATGTAGTCCCGCTAACCCAACTTAATCGGGCCATAGTCCGACAGGGCCTGAAAGTCCTAACGGGTAGCTATAATCCGGGAGTTGCGGCGTTGGCTGATGTCTCAAAAATCCAGAAACCCTATACGACTTATCATGCCGGCTTTGTCTTGGGCCCCCGTATTAATGCGGGGGGGCGAATCGGTGAGGCCCGAATGGGGGCGGAGCTGCTTAGTACAGAGGACACACAGAAAGCTTACCATCATGCTGCGGAGCTAGATCGGGTAAATGCCGAGCGTAAGAAACTCCAAGCACAAATCCTGTTTGAAGCTGATGAGGCTGCCACGCAGAACATGATAGAAGACACAGTGGTTGTGACCGCCATGGAAGGCTGGCACGCTGGGATTATCGGTATCGTTGCCGGGCGCCTGAAGGACCAGCTCGGACTACCCGTTATAGTGATTGGCATAGATGAGGACGGTATTGGAAAGGGTTCTGGACGTTCGCTCAAAGGGGTCAACCTTGGCGCAGCGATTTCCGCCGCCAAAGAATCGGGGCTGTTGATTTCTGGGGGTGGTCACGCCATGGCGGGAGGGCTGACAATTGAACGAAAAAAAATCCAAGAATTTGAACGCTTTATACAAGACTATTTAAGCGAAGATGTCAGAAAAGCTCGACAGGAAATTGCTATGAAAATAGATTGTCTGGTTAGACCGACTGCAATTGGCAGGAAGCTCGTGGATCAAGTGGACAAAGTTGGACCCTTTGGGGCCAGCAATCCAGAACCGGTTTTCGTCATGGATAGGCTGAGCATTGCATATGCAGAGCGCCTGCGGGGTGGACATGTACGCTGTGCCTTCACAGACCGGGAAGGTGCCCGGGTTAATGCGATTTGTTTCAATGCAGAGGAAAACGGCCTGTCAGACATATTGTTGTCAAATCACGGCAAGCCCGTACATGTGGCCGGGCGTATCAAACAGGATAACTGGAATGGCCGTACACGAATTGATTTTCATGTTGTAGATATGGCTTTTGCATAAAATGCAATTTTTTCAATAAACTGACTTGAAAGCGGGACAAAGCGCATATATATGCCCTCTCGTCGTAACGCGGTCCCTTCGTCTATCGGTTAGGACGCCAGGTTTTCAACCTGGAAAGAGGGGTTCGATTCCCCTAGGGACTGCCACGACTTTCCTCCGTGTTTTTACCATAGATTTTTAAGTAAAAAGCCCTTGGCGTTTTGCCGGGCTTTGGGTAAGTCGTGTTTATGGAACGCAATATGAAAAAACTGCTGTTGGGAACTTTCGGAGCTGCTGTTTTGGCTATGCCAGTTTTGGCGCAGGATGCCGATATCAAGAATGTAGATTTCGGTGCCCCGGAGGCTCTGATGATCGAAAGCGACGGCGCAACTCATAATTTTTCTGTCGAAATCGCAGACACGCCAGAAAAGCAGACTCGTGGTCTGATGTACCGAGATGTCATCGAGCCGGAAAAGGGTATGCTATTCGAATACGCCGAGCAGGGCGTTCTTTCTATTTGGATGAAGAATACTGGCGTGCCGCTGGACATCATCTTTGTCCGCCAAAATGGCAAGATTTTGAAGATTGAGCATTCAGCTACACCTTATTCTTTGCGGTCGATTTCATCCGAAGCTACGGTTGCTGCCGTACTGGAATTAGCAGGTGGGCGGGCGCTCGAACTTGGCATTATGCCGGGCGATGTGGTTAAACATCCTTTCTTCGGGAATGTTGGAAATAGCGAACAATAAATTCGATTTTTTTCTTACAGTAAGACTTGCGAAAATAATTTTGTTGTATAAAGAGAGGCAGCCTTTGTCGGGGCGTAGCGCAGCCTGGTAGCGCACCTGTTTTGGGAACAGGGGGTCGCAAGTTCGAATCTTGCCGCCCCGACCATTTTCTTAAGTGCCGTTTTGATACAGTTGGTAAGTATTTCCTAACACCTTTTAGGGTATTGATTCGCCCAGTTATTGGGGATTCAGGTCTATGCAGACTGCGAACGGCGTTCAAAATCAGGCACAGCAACAACCGCCCGTGCAGCAAGCTGTCGAAGTCGGTCGAATCATGTCCGTTGGTTCTTCAAAGGCGTTGGTGCGTTTGAACAAGTCAATCATCGTCAATGGACAGCTCCATTTCGCCCAACTCGGTACGATTTTGAAAATTATGACGCGCCAGTCTCTGGTGATCTGTATGGTTTCTTCCTTGAAGATCGGTGATCCTGATGAAGAAGGGTTGCGCGACGGATGTATTGCGCAAGTCGATATTCTAGGGGAGATCACAACAAATCAGACGACACGAGAAACTCAGTTTTTTAGAGGTGTGAGGTCATTCCCGGTCTTGAACGAAGCTGTCATGACCATGACGCAATTAGAACTCAGGACTATATTTAACCGCGATGATGAGCAATGCATCACAGTTGGCAAGTTACAGCAAGATAATTCTATTGTGGCTAATGTGCGAACGGATGATCTATTGTCAAAGCACTTTGCTATTATCGGCTCAACCGGTTCCGGTAAATCTTGTACCGTGGCATTAGTCCTTCAAGCGATTTTGCAGGAAAATCGGAATGCTCACGTTGTGTTGTTTGATCCTCACAACGAATATTCAAGGAGTTTTGGTCCAATGGCGGAGGTGATAAGCGGAAATACGCTGGATCTTCCTATTTGGTTATTCAACTTCGAAGAAACAGTTGAGCTTCTTGCTAGCGAAATTGAGGATCATCGGCGCGAGGAGCAGGAGATTTTGCACGAGGTCATTCTCAAGGCAAAGCAGCTCTATGAACGTATGGCGCAACAGGGCGGTTCAATATCATCGCAGTTAAAAATTGGAGACTTAGAAAAAGAACTTGGTCGAGCAGGTGCACATATTTCACTGGACTCTCCGGTTCCGTACCGGATTAGGGACCTAATTAAACTCATCGACCATGAAATGGGTAAGCTCCAAAACGCGAACAATTTGCAACCATTTATGCGCCTGAAACGTCGTATTCAGATGATCTTATCCGACCCGCGCTATCAGTTTATATTTCGTAATCAAGCAGCGGCTAACCCAATTGAGAATATTGTCGGGCGGATTTTCAGGATCCCCGTAAATAATAGACCAATATCCATATTGGACTTTTCCTCAATTCCCTCTGAGGCCATGAATATAGTCGTTTCCGTCGTTAGTCGTTTGGCCTTTGATCTGGCGGTCTGGAGCGATCGAAAGATACCGATTCTTCTCGTTTGTGAGGAAGCGCACAGATACGTGCCCGCAGATCCGAGTCTTGGATTCAATTCCACTCGAAAGATTATTTCTCGCATTGCTAAAGAAGGCCGGAAGTACGGGGTATCCCTCGGTATTATTTCTCAAAGACCTTCTGAATTGGAACCGTCGACCCTATCGCAATGCTCTACGGTTTTTTCCATGCGCTTAAGCAACGAGGTTGATCAGAATTTTGTTCGGGCTGCCGTGCCGGACGGTGCGGATGAATTATTATCATTTTTGCCATCCCTCGGAACGGCCGAGACCATGATCTTTGGTGAAAGTGTCAACATGCCCATGCGGGTAATATTAAATACGTTAGCCGAGGAATATCGTCCACATAGTTCAAGTGCCAAGTTCACTCATCTTTGGGCAGAGGATCGGACGACGCCTGAATTCATGCAAGGCGTTTTTGCAAATTGGCGCAGCCGCAGGTCCCCTAAAGACAATCATGCCGGTGCCATTCCTGCAGCCAATAATGGTGCCGCCAAGCAAGCTCCTGTAACGGCTTCTCGGCAGCCCACGCATCAGCCTGAACCTCGCCAACCCTTGCCGCAATCTCAGATGCGTGCGGTAGCCCAGAGTTCAACGGGAAATCCTGCCATTGCTCAAGCACGAATGGCTGCGGGCGGTGGACGAAAACAAAGCTTGTCGGACGTCAAGAAAATATTGAACGGGGCCTTTAACGGATAACGCCATTTCCCCGCTTTACAACAATCCTCAATCGCTTTAATGCCCACTCCGAAGCTTATTGGAGCCATTATGTTTGCGCGGATTTATCAGCCTTCGCCCAACGCCATGCAATCTGGTCGCAGCAATTCAAGACATTGGGTCTTGGAACTGCCGAAGTCCGGTGAAGCAACGGTTGATCCGCTGACGGGGACTTACCGGTCAACGGATATGAGTGCGCAGCTGGATTTGCGTTTTGAGACGCTAGAAGCTGCCGTTGCATATGCAAAGTCCAATAATATTCCACATAGGGTCATCAAACCCAAAACGGTCAAAAGGATTTCACGTTCTTATGCAGAGAATTTCGCATATGAGCGCAAGCTTCCTTGGACTCATTAAGATATCGGGGATCCATAGCTCAACTGGATAGAGCAGCCGCCTTCTAAGCGGCAGGTTGTAGGTTCGAGTCCTACTGGATCTGCCATCTCAAAAATGATTATTCAAGAATTCAAGAAAGGCCGGCCAATCTTCTTCGGTTACGCCATGCGTTCCCGGTCGAGTCCAGAAACTGATATGATCCTCGGGTTTAAATTCGTCTAGTCGGGTGGCGGTCATGCCTTTTTTATTAAACTGAGCGTATATCAAATTTGCAGCTTTGGCTGCATGAAAGGCGCCTTCTGGGTCAGACCATACATCGCGCCTGGCATTGCCGAGTAAAACAGGTTTAGGGGCTATCAGCGCTAACAGGTAATGTTGATCCAATGGAAGCTCATGAGGATCGTCGGTATATTTATCCGCATTCTTTCCAAACCAATGTGGGTAGCCCGAAACGATATCCGACAAAGTTTCTCCCGCCTTATCCCGAAACAGACTCGCACCCCCAGTGCCAGACTGATGGGCTATGGCACCGTCAATATGCTTGGAATAGGCAGCCGCCAGAAGTGCGGTCTTACCATATCGCGAGTGGCCCCAGGTCACGATTGTTTCGTAATTCTGACTTAAAAGCTCCGCCATATTCGTCGATAATGCAGCCCAGCTTATGAGTGCGCCCGGTCGTTCGTTTTGGTTATGGTTTGAAAAGAATGAGTTCAATTGCTCTTCGGCTAAGTTCGGACTATCGGCTATAAACTGCGGAGGATGCATTATACCGAGTGCATATCCATTATCGAGAATAGCTTCGATAGGTGGCGTCACAATATAGCGGCCAAAAAAATACAGCATGAGTTTTGAAAAAACGCCTTCGCCGGCGCAACTAAATTGGATGTTATTGGGTTTGCGCATATCGAAACCGCTCAACACATCATGATTGGGGCAAAAGTTCTGAGTCAGAATAAGTCGATTTGTACCGCCAGACGGGGATATGAGAACAAAGTCTAACTCGGATGAATGTTGATTAAGTGGATTGCTGACTTGCAAGACGTAATGCTGTATTTGAGCGTTTTCTAATCCACTTGGCCGACCCAACGTCTTTGTGGCGACTATGGATACATTTAATTCGGATGGAAAACTTCCATAAAGAGAGGCCTCGAGGGAATTGAGATGGTCTCGACGCAATGCGGTCCAAGTTTCGATTGTCACATCTGGCAGGGCAGGCGATGCGGTTACGGGACTTGGATTATTCGACGCCGTTTGTAAAATAATCTGGACGGGCCTCATGGTCAGTAGATAGCCAATAATCACGACGAGAATAGAGAGCAGCCAAAATCGCTTATATCGTAAGAGCGGTTTACGCATTCAGGGCTTGAGCAGCGGATTGCATTATATCGGCTTTCAGATCTTCGATATCCTCTAGGCCACAACCAAAACGCACTAGTGGCCCAGCAAAACCGTCACCGAATTTTCGGTTAAGCTGCGGGTCGCAATGAATGACGACGCTCTCAAAGCCACCATAAGAAAAACCGATGCCGAAGAGCTCTAAGCCATCAATAAAGGCGTTGATTTGCTGGGTTGTGGCTGGTTTCATAACCACGGTGAAAAGACAGCCGCCGCCTGTAAAATCCCGTTTCCAAAGTCCATGATCCGGATGGCAGTCGAGAGCTGGGTGCAAAACTGTTTCTACAAAAGATTGTGTCTTTAGCCAGTCAGCCAGTTGCACGGCGCTTTTTTCCTGAGCCTCAAACCGTGTGTGGAGGGTGCGAAAGCCCCGCAAGATTTGATAGGCATCATCTGGTGACGTGGCATAACCCAGAAACTTTCGTGTCTTTGCGACTTTCGCCGCCATATCCTTTGTTCTACTGATGACAGCGCCAAAGAGAATGTCACTATGCCCGCCCATATATTTGGTCGCGGCATGGATGCTGATATCTGCTCCCATATTGAGAGGCTTGTAGCTAATGCCACCGGACCAGGTATTGTCGACAATAACTTTGAGGTCCCTTGTTTTCGCAGCTTTGACAATGGCAGGTAGGTCTTGAATTTCAAACGTCAAAGAGCCGGGGCTTTCTGTAATGATTGCTATCGTGTTGGGTTTAAAAAAAGAAGCGATTTCGGCACCTATGCGCGGGTCGTAGCGCTCCGCTTCCACGCCCAGTCCCTTAAGAAAGTTCTCACAGAAGTTCCGGGTCGGCCCGTAAATTGAATCTGTTACTAGCAAGTGGTCTCCCGCCGAAACGCAAGACAAAATGGCCAGCGTGCAGGCTGCAAACCCTGATGGAGCCAACGATGTGCCCGCGCCATTTTCCAGCTCGTTGAAAGCCTCTTCTAACGCGTCATGCAATGGGCTGCCATGGCGACCATAACCTCTGATGTCAGTCCTGTATAAATCTTCAGACTTTGCAAACAGCAGAGTCGAGGCGCGCGTAACGTCTAGATTAACGGGCGTTGCGATCCCCGGTTTCGGCCGGCCTATATGAGTAAATTTGGTTTTATCTTTCATATCTCTATCGGTGCGTCGGACGCTCCCCATTCGCTCCATGAACCGTCATATACTCTTATGTCGCTCGCGCCTAGCTGAGTCAAAATAAAGGCAACACCGCAGGCTGCAACGCCCGACCCACAGGTCGTGATAATCGGTTTTTCAAAATCTAGATCTAAGGCCTCAATCATATGCTTGAGATCGCTCAAGGGTATAAAACGGTTGTCTTTGATGCAATTTTTGTAAGGAAAAGAGCGACTGCCTGGTACCCGACCGCTCCTTAGACCGGGTCTGGGTTCGGGGTCTTGGCCGAGAAACCGCCCTAATGGTCTTGTATCGACGATTTGTGGGGTGTTTTCCAATTCTTCCAGAATTTCAGCCATTGTCATGACGCCTGTAAGAGAAGGATGGCATTTATAGGGAGCGGCCGTGGAACGGGTGGTTTCTTTATCCGTAATTTCAAATCCTTCTGCCAACCAGGCCGGTAGACCGCCATTCAAAACGGATACGCGCTCATGACCAAACATCTTAAATGTCCACCAGAGGCGAGGGGCTGTAGCAACACTTCGTCGATCATAGCAAATCACATGATTATGATTTTCAATACCCATTATGTTCATGGTGTCTTCAAACCGTTCTGGGCTTGGTAACATATGGGTAAGTGTTGGATGTGGCGTTGCGATGTCATCAATATCGAAAAATTGCGCGCCGGGAATATATCCGTCCGGCACAACCTCTTTGGACCCTGGCATCAACCAAGTCCCGTCCAGGATAGCAATATCAGGATCGTCCAGTCTTTGCTTTAGCCAATCAACGTCAACCAGATATTCGGATGCCCCTACAAAAGCCATGGCGGCACCGGCAGGCCTTTTTCTTGCAGGAATTCAGGATTATAGACCTTGGATTGATAGCGCTGTCCGTAATCACATAGAATAGTCACAATGGTGTGACCTGGTCCCAGGTCTTTGGCCATGCGGATGGCGCCGGCCACATTGATCCCCGAAGATCCCCCCAGACAAATGCCTTCGAGTTGATTAAGCGAAAACAGTGTTTCCAAAGCTTCTTTGTCATGGATTTGATAGGCTCGGTCGACCACTATGTCTTTGAGATTGGCGGTGATACGCCCTTGCCCGATGCCTTCGGTGATAGAGTTACCTTCGCTCTCCAACTCACCGTACTTGTAAAAGCTGTACATTTTGGAACCCATCGGGTCAGCCACACCGATCTGAATTTTCGGATTGAGTTTCTTAAGGGCCATCGACACGCCGCCCAGGGTTCCACCGGACCCTACTGCGCAAATAAAGCCGTCCACTTTTCCGTCTGTCTGTTCATAGATTTCCGGCCCGGTCGTATGGATGTGTGCGTCGCGATTGGCTGTATTATCAAACTGGTTCGCCCAAATCGCACCATTAGGTTCCGTATCTGCGAGTTCTTTGGCCATGCGCTCAGATATATGGACATAATTATTGGGATTACTGTATGGCACAGCATCGACCTCGACGAGTTCCGCCCCAAGGAGTTTGACCGCATCTTTTTTCTCTTGGCTCTGAGTGCGGGGCATAACGATCTTACAGCGATAGCCGAGTGCTGAACAGACCATCGCCAGACCGATACCCGTATTACCGGCCGTGCCTTCGACGACCACACCGCCAGGCTTTAATTCGCCGGATTTTTCAGCGGCGCGAATAATGCTCAAGGCCGCGCGATCTTTGACAGATTGGCCAGGGTTTAGGAATTCAGCCTTGCCCAGAATTTCACAGCCGGTCAGTTTGGACGCATCATTCAGCCGGATAAGGGGGGTGTTGCCGATCAGGTCGAGCACAGAGGCAGCGGACATTTCAGTCTCCAGATTTCTTTGCGAATATTTGAAACACGATGTGGCCGAATTTGCTGCAAAAATCCATGCTTTTTATTCAAACTTATGTTACTGGCGCCGCTATGGAAATCAATTCGACCATTGCGATGCAAACGCCGGGGCGCGGCACCTATAATATCGGAAATTCCGAGCCAGTGACCATACTGGCTGGGCCTTGTGCCATGGAAAGCCGGGATCATGCGCTCATGACGGCAGAACGTCTGCGGGACATTTCAGATCGGGTTGGCCTGAACATTGTCTACAAAACGTCTTACGATAAAGCGAACCGAACCAGTATTCATTCACCCCGCGGTATGGGGCTGGATAAAGCTCTGCCAGTTTTCGAAGCGATCCAAAAAGAAACCGGCCTCCCGTGTCTGACCGATATTCATACCGCAGAGCAGGCGCGTGAGGTTGGCAAAGTGGTCGACATGTTACAAATCCCAGCCTTTCTATGTCGGCAGACAGATTTGTTAGTGGCCGCCGCGAAAACCAATCGGGTCATCAATGTCAAAAAAGGACAATTTCTCGCTCCTTGGGATATGAAAAATGTACTTAATAAACTGGTTGAGGCTGGAAATCCGAATGTCATGGCTTGTGAACGCGGCGCCAGCTTTGGATACAACACCCTTATCACTGACTTCCGGGGCTTGCCGATTATGAAATCGTTTGGCGGACCTGTCGTATTTGATGCCACCCATTCTGTTCAGCAGCCAGGTGGGCAGGGCGGAACGAGTGGCGGTCAACGAGAATTTGTACCTCCTTTGGCTAGAGCAGCGGCCTCAATTGGTGTGGCGGCGATTTTCATGGAAACTCATCCGGACCCTGCTAATGCGCCGTCTGATGGGCCCAATATGATTCCAATGGATCATTTTGAGAAATTATTGAATGATATCAAACGTTTCGATGAGCTTTCTAAGGCGAGCGAATCTATCAGTTTTGCCTAGCTATTCCTCGTCAACGGGTTTGGTTGGGCTATCGACAATTTCAATTACCTCAAGATCATCCAGCTTTTCCACACGTTCCGGTAACTGACCGCCTGTTTTCAAGGCCTCAACGCGCGCCATTGCATTCTGGCGGATATCCTCAAAAAACAGGTTAAATTGCAATGTCCTGTAATGGCCGCCTATTCGAATAGGGCGGCGCAGGGCACGGCTGCGCGGTTTATCGATATACAAAAAGCCGTTTTCGCATTGCGCCCCGAACTGTTTTGTGAGGGGGGCGACCTTCCGGTCGGGCTCCAAACCAATGGCAGCCATACCACCTTTATGCAGTCGCCTCGGCGCATAGTCTGGTCCGCGTGACCACGACAGCGGGTTCATACACAAAAGTGGGCGACCATTGATTTTGTAATAGTCGTCTGTTTCGAACACATTCAAATCTGTGCCGAACCTGTCCACAATGGCCTGATCACCAGGCATGAATGCGCCCCAGCCCACTACACATTTTGTGTCGGATGAACTCTCGCAGGGAACCAATCCGGCCAATTGACTTTCAAAATGTTCTAACGGAAGAGGATGATCAATCAGATAGGCGGCTGCGAGGCGATCTTTCAGAGGGCCCCGAAAAAATTCTGACAATAAGCGTTGCGCATGAGACGCACCTTGCCCGTGACCAGCCAGGATAATGGGTCGTTCAGGTGGAGAGTGTTTGAGAAAGAATTCAAAGGCCCGTCGCACATCCCGATAGGCCAAGTCGAGGGATCGCCTAGCATCTTCCCGATTGGTCATGGACGTATAAAGTGAGGCCTGACGATAATATGGCACAAACAAACGCCCGGCCGATTTATACGGCGCGACATAATTGGGACGAATTGTTTGATTGAGCCGGTCTATTTGATCCTCTCTTGTAATAGGGAGGTTCCAGTGATCGCCCCCTTTAAAGAGGACAGGCAATATGACAAAGACGTCGCCTTGGGTTTCATGCTTAAACGGGTCGGCCGCCAGGTCCGGCAATTCCATCCAGTTTTTAGCCAAGTTATAATTGGGGGCTTCCGGGGCCTCATAGGTTTGAAACGGCTGACCGGGATCTTGCATAGACTGGAAAATATCGTTCCGGTAGTAGATTAAAGCCGCAAAGATCAGGAGTGCAGCGAATATTCCTGAGAAAATGAAATAAGTTTGAGTTGAAAATTGCCGCAATTTAGCCATATGAGTCTGTAAGGTGGTCACGTCTGACTAGCCTGTTTGCGGAACGAAGCCAATGGTAGATTCACCAGATGAAAATGATGTAACGGTTGAGAAAGAACGACCGGGATTTTTGCGTATTTTGCGAAACCGTTTCTTTACTGGACTTATTATTGCTTTGCCCCTGGCGGCCACTATCTGGGTGATTTCCTTCATCGTAACAAAAGTGGATGCCACTGTCTGGAATCTGCTGCCCAAAGAGCTTAATCCAGGCCCTTATCTAGAAGAACGGATCGGCTTCAATATACCGGGCATTGGCTTAATTGTGGCTATAAGTGCTTTGTTTGTTTTAGGCGTGATTGCATCAAATTTCATTGGTGGCAGCATCTTGCGATTTGGCGAGCGTATTTTGGAGCGCGTGCCATTTGTACGCAATCTCTATGGCGGCTTAAAGCAGATCGTCAACACGGTTGCTAAGAGCGATGAGCGCAATTTCAAGGAAGTCTGCCTGCTAGAATATCCGCGCCCGGGGCTTTGGGCCATAGGATTTGTGACGGCGGACCTCAAAGGTGCCCCGACCAAACACCTTAAAGGTGATTATGTGAGTATTTTTGTCCCGACCACACCCAATCCCACGTCTGGCTTTTTGTTGTTTACAAAACGCACAGATTTGAAAATTCTGGATATGACGCCAGAGGAGGGGGCCAAGATGATTATCTCCGGGGGTATTGTATCTAATGACGACAAGCTCCTATTAGAGGACGGGACCGAAATAGAATTACCGGTCCAAATCACCTAACCAGCGCGCATCAGTTCTATCCCCCAATCCTGTTCAAACAGATAAAGCAGGACCTGCAAGGCCTGTCCGCGTTCGGTTTTTAAACCCGGGTCTTTTTCAATAATAATCCGAGCGTCTTGATGGGCGGTTTCCAACAGGGATTTATGTTTATCCATATCGGCTAGTGTGAATTTGGGCAGGCCGCTTTGACGACTGCCTAGCAAATCCCCTGAGCCCCGCAGCTCCCAGTCCTTTTCCGCTATTACGAATCCGTCTTCGGTTTGGCGCATGATTTCCAAGCGTGCTTTCCCATTGACAGATAGCGGACCTTTATAGAGCAACAGACAGGATGATTGTTTGTCGCCACGGCCAACCCGGCCCCGTAATTGGTGGAGTTGCGCCAGGCCAAAGCGCTCCGCATGTTCGATGACAATTACCGTAGCGTTGGGCGCATCGACGCCGACCTCGATAACTGTCGTCGCGACCAGAACATCCAGATCGCCCGACTTAAAGCGCTCGGTCATCATGTCCTTTTCTTGGGGTGACAGACGACCATGCACAAGACCAACCCGGCTGCCGAAATGGGCTTGCAAGGCGCGGTGGCGCTCTTCGACAGACGACAGATCAATAAGGTCGCTATCCTCAACAAGGGGACAAACCCAATAGACCTGATTGCCGTCGTTGATAGTGCGCCCTACGGCGTCGATAATATTGTCTAGCCTTTGCAGCGGCAAAATACGCGTATCGATGGGTTTGCGGCCTGCGGGCTTCTCATCCAACTTTGAGATATCTAAATCCCCATAAGCGGTGAGGGCTAGTGTACGCGGAATTGGGGTGGCAGTCATGACCAGTAAATCCGGCTTTTTACCCTTCTGAGCCAGCCGCATGCGATCATGCACGCCAAAACGATGTTGCTCGTCGATGATGACTAGTCCCAAATTTTTAAACTCAACGGCGTCCTGAAACAGGGCATGGGTGCCGATGATTACATCAATATAGCCTTCCCTGAGGCCATTCATGAGGGCGGCGCGCGGCTTGCCCTTGTCCCGGCCTGTCAGGGCTTCGACCGTGAGGCCGGCGGGTTCCAGAAATTCTGACATGGTTTGGGCATGTTGGCGGGCCAGAATTTCAGTGGGGGCCATGAGGGCGATCTGAACGCCGGCCTCGGCGGCGTAGGCAGCAATCTGAGCGGCCACAAAAGTTTTGCCTGCTCCGACGTCCCCTTGCAATAACCGCGACATGCGATAGGGCGATGCCAAATCAGCAATGATTTCTTTGACGGCCCGGCTTTGTGCGCCCGTCGGCGGGAAGGGGGCGCCTTTGAGGACATCCTCCACATATTTTCCGTCGGCCTCGAGCGCGCTGCCTTTTCGTTTCCGTGTACTCTCGCGCACCAATGCCAAGGCCAATTGTTTGGCAAGGATTTCATCATAGGCCAGGCGCATACGAGGCGGTGACTCCGCTTTCACATCCACCGGGTGTTCGGGCTGATGCATGCGCCGAAGAGACTCGTTAAAGCTCCGCCAGTCCTGACGCTCCAGCAGGCTGCGGTCGAGCCATTCGGGGAGGTCATTGATTTTCTGATTGGCTTGAACCAACGCTTTGCGAGCCACCTTTTGTGAGAGGCCCTGGGTCAAAGGATATTGCGTCTCGTAGAGAGGAAGGTCCTCATTTTTTCTGGGGTCCAGAATATAATCTGGGTGCGTCATCTGGATGTTTGGGCCGTAAAATTCAATTTTTCCAGAAATAAGACGGTTGCTACCCTCTGGTAGGACACGCTTCAGGTAATCGGCACGAGCCTGAAAGAAAACCAAAGTCATATCGCCCGTGTTGTCGTAGACTTTGATTTTATAAGGTTTGCGCCGGGATTCTGGAACCGAATGTTGGCCGACTGTTACAGTGAATGTGCAAACTTCACCTTGGCGGGCGCCAGCAATATTGGGTCGGTAACTTCGGTCAATGAGATTTGATGGCGGCGTTAAAAGCAAATCCTTTATCCGCGTACCCATAGCCCGGCCTAGAGCCTCACGCACACGATTACCCACACCGTTTAGGCTTGTCACATCGGCAAAAAACGGAAAAAGAACATCTGGCCGCATTGCCATAAGTTGGACGAGAATTTAGGGGGGCGCAAGATGCTAATCCTGACTCTCGGGTATAAGAAAGAACCATGGACGAAACACGCAAGAAAAGACTGCTCTACCGGGCCAATTATCGCGGCTTTAAAGAGGCCGATATTCTGTTGGGCGGATTTTTAAAAACCCACATCGATGAGCTGTCCGATGAGGAACTGGTGGCTTTTGAGGATCTTTTGGAAGCCAAGGACCATGATATCTATGCCTGGATCACAAAGGCACAGCCCGTACCCGCCAATTTCGACACGCCGCTATTAGAAAAAATACGTCAGTACCGACCTGAATTTTAATGCTGCAAATCCAAAGATATATATCTGCCGAGGATGAACTGACGGCAGCGGGTCTACCAGAAGGGCTGGACGCGATTATCTTTACCCGCGCGGTACGCAAAGACGGACGTCCGGCGGTGTTTGTGGCCCGCGACGATAGCCGCGCCGCCGCTTTTCAAGCCGCCTGCCGTTTTTTTGCGCCAGATATCCCCGTTGTATCTCTGCCAGCCTGGGACTGTCTGCCCTATGACCGCATATCTCCGAGCCGTCTGATTGCCGCCCGTCGAAGTGCCGCGCTCTATTTGTTGACCCAGGTTAAGGCCGATGCGCCATTGATCATCGTATCTACAGTCAGTGCCGTTTCCCAGCGTGTGCCACCTAAGTCAGTGATCGCCGAGTCTGGTTTTAGTGCCAAGGCCGGGCAATCATTGGCTCGCGAGAAACTTGAAAAATACCTGATGATGAACGGCTATAGCCGGGCCTCTACGGTCGTCGAACCGGGGGATTACGCCATCCGCGGAGGATTGGTGGATATTTACTCACCTGCATTAGGTGAGCCTGTCCGCCTGGATTTCTTTGGAGATGAGCTGGAAAATATTCGCCATTTCGACGTTGAGACACAGCGCACCACTCGGCAGATCAGCTCAATTGACCTTGCGCCTGTCGGGGAAGTTTTCTTCAATGATGACGCTAAAGCGAATTTCCGCCGGGCCTATGTGGCTAAATTTGGAGGTGGGACCAGTAAAGACCCGATCTATGCCTCCGTTAGCGAGGGTATAAGGCCTCAAGGGATTGAACATTTCCTGCCACTGTTTTTTGAAAAACTGGAAACGGTTTTTGATTACCTGCCAGAAAGTGCCTTGGTGGCATTTGATAGCCTGGCTAAAGAGGCCATGTTTGAACGCCGAGACCTCGTCCTGGATCTGCATGAAACCCGAACAGCCCATACAGCCGCTAGTGAGGAAAAACGTGGCGGTGCAACGGAAGGTCAATATCGTCCATTACCATTTGACGACCTTTACTTATATCCTGAGCATATAGATGCCGCCGCATCCCGCAAACGCTGGCATTCACCATTCATTCCGCCCGAAAGGGATAATCTGATTGATTTTAAGGGGCGATCCGGCCGCAATTTTTCTAATGAACGCAAGACTGAAGGCGTCAACGTTTTTGATGCTGTTGTGGATCATGTCAAAGCGGAACGCGATGCGGGTAAAACCGTAATCATCGCATCCTGGACTGAAGGCTCGTCCGAGCGCATGTCTAGCGTGTTTGAGGATCACGATCTTGTGCTACCAGAAGAGCAACGGGGCCCAGATCTGCTCGCATTGCCCAAAGGGTCTCTGCGCCGGGTAACCTTACCGCTGGAGCAGGGATTTGAGTTTGGTGATCTGCGCATCCTCTCGGAACAAGACATTCTGGGTGACCGCCTGGTCAATCGCAGCCGCCGCCGCAAAGCCAAGAACTTCATTTCAGAGGCCTCTGCGCTACAACCGGGTGATCTGATAATTCATATCGATCATGGTCTGGGGCGTTATCTTGGGCTCAAGACACTGGATGTTCAGTCAGCGCCTCATGATTGCCTTGATCTGGAATATGCAGACGGCGCCAAGCTCTATCTGCCAGTAGAGAATATCGAGCTCTTGTCACGCTACGGGGCAGCTGGCGATCTGGTCAATCTGGACCGGTTGGGCGGTGTTGCCTGGCAATCGCGTAAGGCCAAGGCCAAGAAACGCCTTCAAGATATGGCGGCAGAGTTGATCAAGATTGCTGCCAAGCGGGCTCTGCGGTCCGCTGATCCCATCGACGTGCCGACCCAGGATTATAACGAATTTTGTGCCCGTTTCCCTTATGTGGAGACTGACGATCAACTATCCGCTATTGAGGATGTACTCGAAGATCTGGGCAGCGGAAAGCCCATGGATCGGCTGATTTGCGGTGATGTGGGTTTTGGGAAAACAGAGGTGGCCCTGCGCGCGGCCTTTGCGGCGGTCATGAGCGGGCAGCAAGTCGCGATTGTGGCACCGACCACTATTCTGGCCCGTCAACACTTCAAAACATTTTCCGAACGGTTTCGAGGCCTGCCGGTCCACGTTCGTCAACTATCGCGTCTGGTGTCGCCAAAATCAGCTAATGCGACGAAAGAAGAAATCGCCAATGGGCGATGCGATATCGTCATTGGGACCCACGCGTTATTGGCCAAATCAATTTCCTTCGCAAATCTCGGTTTGTTGATTGTTGATGAGGAGCAGAGATTTGGGGTCTCTCATAAAGAACGTCTCAAAGCTTTGCGGGCGGATGTGCATGTGCTGACCCTGACGGCTACGCCGATACCGCGTACACTTCAAATGGCATTGTCTGGTATTCGAGATTTATCATTGATTGCCACACCACCCGTCGACCGTTTGGCCGTACGAACTTATGTGTCACCCTTTGATCCGGTCTCGGTGAGAAAAGCCGTTTTGCGGGAAAAATACCGCGGCGGACAGAGTTTCTTTGTGGCACCGCGTATTGCCGACCTGCCCAAGCTTGAGGATTTTTTGCGCGAAGATGTGCCCGAGGTGAAATTTATCACAGCTCATGGGCAGATGCCTGGCCGTGACCTGGAAGACATTATGACCGCCTTTTATGATGGACAATATGATGTGCTATTGTCGACCTCCATCATCGAGAGCGGCATTGATATTCCAAGTGCCAATACCATGATTGTCTACCGGGCGGATCGGTTTGGCCTTGCGCAGCTCTACCAAATGCGTGGCCGGGTTGGACGTTCCAAGATCCGAGCCTATGCCTATCTCACCATGCCGGATGAGCATGTAGCGACTGCGGGAGCTCTGCAACGTCTTAAAATTCTGCAATCTCTTGATACGCTTGGGGCTGGGTTTACATTAGCGAGTCATGATTTGGATATGAGGGGAGGCGGCAACCCATTGGGAGAGGAGCAATCTGGCTATATCAAAGATGTCGGCGTTGAGCTTTATCAGCATATGCTGGAAGAGGCGGTGGCCGAGCTCCGTGATGACAAAGAAGTCAAAGATCAGTCCTGGTCACCCAGCGTCAATCTGGGTATCGCTGTTCTTATTCCTGACTATTATATCCAAGACCTGAATCTGCGTCTGGCCACTTATCGCAGGATTTCCGAGATTGAAGACGATCAAGCCTCCGAAGCCCTAGCGGCTGAGCTCATCGACAGGTTTGGGAAATTACCCCAAGAAGTAGGCTCGCTTCTAAATGTCATGAAAATCAAACGTTTATGTCGAAAGGTTCAAGTTGCTAAGATTGATGCAGGACCTCGGGGGCTTGTAGTGACCATGCGCCATGAGGGTATTTCCGATCCTTCGGTTATTCTCAATGCGATCACGCAAAACAAGGGGTGGAGATTGCGGCCAGATCAGACGATTTTTATTGCAGGTCAGTTAGAAAAAGCAGACGCGCGCGTCAAATTGGCTGTAAAGACTTTGAACGCTCTTAATACTGGCTAGCTATTGTCAATAGTTAAGCGTTGGGCCAGCCATGTTTCGCCCGTAACGCCGTGGCTCATCTCAGCGATATCAATGTTTAAACCAATTTTCCGAGACTGACCACTGGGACCATCATCCAAGAGCTTAGTGTTGTTGGGGATAGAAGACAAACGATGTTGTACCGAAGATAAACTAGAGGCAGGTTGACCCGGAAACGCAATGACGAAAACATTTCGGGATATACGAGCTGTCACATCGTAAACCCTCACAAGGTTTTTGATAATGCCGCCCAGTTCATTGAGGGCTTTGCTTTGTTCATCCATTGTAACGGTTTCATCGAAACAGACTTCTGCCGTCAAAACTGAGACTGGCAGATCTTGCGTGGAATATGTATCCATCAGGCGACTGAGGTGTTTTGAGAAAAACGTGCCCGAATAGGTACCACAAGGATCCAATACAGCCTCGTGGCCCATATTTTCAAATTCGGCTCTGACCTGGCGATGCAATCGATGAAAACGCGCGAGCTCAAGAATACGATCCTGAATATCCCGTTCATCTGTATCGGAATATAAAATATCGGAAACACCATGTTCGAAAGCGGTTTGGCTTCGGATTTTACCCTTTTGACCTAATAGTAGGGCGGGCGTATGATAAAGCGCCGAGTTTCGCCGCATGGTTTGCGCAATCGTCAGACCCGGTTCCATGCCGTTCAGTGCATTAATGACGACAGCGTCAAATACAAAATCATGCAAAAAGTCAAAGGCCGAAAATGACGTAAACGCCGCCACGACTTCCACATTCTTGCGCTCGAGCGCATTGATAATGATCATGAATTCCGGCGTGGCTTTGCCAATAAACAAAACGGTCAATTTTGTGTCAAAGGCTTCTGCGTTTAGCTTGTGCTCAATCCCAAAATCTTCATCCAGAGTCTCTAGCCGAAGTGTGATCTCAGTTTGCATTGTGCTAAGGCGCACCATGGCCGCCACGCGATGGACAATTTGCTTTGGGAAAACTGGTTCTATGAGGGTAGAGTCAAAATTTGTGGTGTTCTGATCATGGTTCTCAGGAAAAATCCCAATTAACGGTATGTTTTTGCCAGCATAACGATTTCGCAATGCATCGGCGATGGCGTTAGCTTGATCGACATAGATCGAAAGACGAATTATGACAGCATCCGGGGTCTGACGGGGAATACCTTTCAGACGATCGCCAGAATATATAGAATTGACCGTATTATAGCCCGATTCATGTAACTGGTCGGATAACTCTGTTTGGCTATCTTCAGAATCCGCAACAATCAGTACGGACTTTACCGCGAGGAATTTGCGCGGGCTTTCAGCTATGGAATGCGCGAGGACCATAGTCCCCGCTTGCCACCGTATGATTTAACAAAGGTTAACGCTCCTCCTTACCAGCCGCAGGATTTTCCCTCGTTTTTAGCCTCAAGATAGGCCATTAAAGGTGCAAAATACTCCACGACAGCCGAACCATCCATGTCGCGGGTCCCTGTGAAGGCTTCCAGAGCGTCGGGCCAAGGCTTTGAGGCGCCCATTTCCATCATGGCGTTAAATTTGCTGCCAACCTCTTTGTTGCCGTAGACGGAGCAGCGGTGTAGCGGCCCGTCATAGCCAACCATGTCGCAAGCAGCCTTGTGGAACTGGAACTGCAGAATGTGCGCCAGGAAGTAACGCATATAAGGGACGTTATTGGGAATGTGATATTTAGCGCCTGGATCGAAAGCATCTCCAGGCCGGGAAGACGGTGGACGTATGCCTTGATACTTTTCCCGTAATTCCCACCAGCCACTATTATATTCAGATGGGGAATACTCACCGGAAAAAACTTTCCAACGCCATTGATCAATCATGATGCCGAAGGGCAAGAATGCAATTTTATCCATAGCCTGACGCATCAAAAGGGCGATATCTTCGTCCTCACCTGGAACATTAGCTTCATCCAATAGACCAATCTCAACCAGATAATCCGGGGTGATCGACAAAGCGATCATATCGCCAATGGCTTCGTGGAAGCCGTCATTGGCGCCGTTTTTGTAGTAAAAAGGCTGATCCATATAG
Source organism: Hellea sp. (assembly GCA_020630275.1). Classification (GTDB taxonomy): domain Bacteria; phylum Pseudomonadota; class Alphaproteobacteria; order Caulobacterales; family Maricaulaceae; genus JACOMS01. The sequence goes on along the minus strand of JAHDBU010000001.1, from coordinate 17,824 downwards.
GCGCGCTGATAGAAATTGTGTCCAAGTTCGTGGTGAACTGTGATGAAATCTTCGCCATTGATCTTGGTGCACATCTTAATCCGTAAATCCTCTTTGTTGTCTACATCCCAGGCCGAAGCGTGGCAGGCGACTTCCCGGTCAGCGGGTTTGACGAATAAAGAACGCTCCCAGAATGTCTCAGGAAGTGGTTCAAAGCCCATCGAGACGAAAAAATCCTCGGCTGTTTTGACCATATCGATCACGGTATAATCGTTTTCTTTCAGAAGTTTTGTGATGTCGACGCCGTCGCCAGCGCCTTCGGGGGCGACCAGATCATAGACATTGCCCCAGCTCTGGGCCCACATATTGCCCAAAAGGTCGGCGCGGATCGGTTGATCTAGCGGGACGACCTCATCGCCATACTCCTGGTTCAGACCGGTTCGGACGTAACAATGCAGCTGATCATATAAGGGTTTTACTTGCCCCCAGAGGCGGTCGGCTTCGGCGGCAAAGGCCTCGGCTTCCATATCATATCCGCCGCGCCAGAGGTCTCCCGTATCTTTGAACCCTAACTCGCGGGATCCTTCATTGGCGATATCGACGATCTTGGCATATCCGTCCTTCATGGCCGGGGAGACCGTGCGCCAACCTTCCCAGACAGCCTGAAGTTCTTCTGGATCTCTTGATGTGGCGATAATGTCTGAGAGCTGACCTAGAGTCAGTTCTTTGTCCTTATATTCGAACTTACCCGTGCTGTAGATTGAACCTAGTTTAGTGGACAATTCAGACAGCTTTTCCGCAGCGCCGTCTTTGTCAGGAGCAGGGAAGACATTCCCGGTTTTCAAAACATTGAGCTTGCGCTTCATGTCAGCCGGCAAGTCGAGGTCATTGAAGCGCTTGGCCTCATTGGCCAGCCGTGTGCCGATTTTGGCATAATCAGCATTAAGCTTTTGAAGCACATAATTGCTGTCCATATTAATGAAGTTGTTTTGCACCCATGCCATCCGGTAAACAAGTTCGTTTTCGCGGGCGAGTTCCTCTTCGGCCGCTTGAAGAAATTCTTTGGCTTCTTGTGGCGTTGGCGGGCTTTCTTTTTCGGCGGTGACTGGTGCCGTTTTTTGCTCGGTTGCCGGTGGCGGAGTTTGAACTTGTGCTTCGGTTTTTGTTTCGGCTTTGCATCCCACGAGTGTTAGAATGGACAAGCCGGTGGCGAGTAAGAGAGCTTTGCGCATTTTTTTACCCCTTTTGATCTGATTTTCCTTGCTATTCGTATTCGTAAACGTGAATTGACTGGGGTCAAGTCCTGCTCTGCTAACAATTTAAAATTACACGAAACGAATTAAGACCTGTAATGGAAAAATCTGGCCTCATCCTTGTTAATCTGGGTTCTCCGGATGCGCCAACCCCCAGCGCGGTAAGGAAATACCTGTTTGAGTTTTTGCACGACAAACGCGTAATCGAGACAACACGATGGATCTGGTGCCCGATTCTCCACGGAATTATCTTAAGGGTCCGACCAGCGAGGTCGGCACGAGCCTACAAAAAAATCTGGCACGAATTTGATGGGCAAGCTGGAGATGAGGCACCACTTGTTCGGATTACTCGCTCTCAAGCACGAGCTGTGCAGGAAATATTGGGTGAAACGATCGAAGTGGACGTGGCCATGCGCTACGGCAACCCGTCTATCGGATCCGTTCTGGAACGTATGGAAGAAAAAGGCATTACTCGGATTGCCGTCCTGCCGCTCTATCCCCAATATGCAGGTGCGACCACGGCTTCGGTTTACGACGGTTTCCACAAAGCAATGAAAAAGGCCCGGAACGTCCCGACCTTGCGTTTTGTTAGAGATTACCATGAGCATGAAGATTATATCGAATTGCTGGCTCAATCGATCAAAGAGAGTCTCGACGGAATGGAAACAAAACCGGACGTGGTTCTGGCATCCTTCCACGGCATGCCACAATCCTATATCGATAAAGGTGATCCGTATCAGAAAGAATGTCAGCGAACGGTAGAGCTCATGCGTCAAAGGTTAGGCATGTCAGAAGACAAACTCCGCCTGACATTCCAATCGCGCTTCGGCCCTAAGGCCTGGTTACAGCCCTATACGGATAAAGTCCTCGAGGCCTTGCCAGGAGAGGGCGTAAAGTCGGTTGCGCTCATAACGCCGGGATTTGCGGCGGATTGTCTGGAGACATTGGAAGAGATCAATATGGAAGCCCGGGAGACGTTCATGGAGGCCGGAGGAACGCATTTTGAGTATATTGCGTGCCTGAATAGCTCAGAGGGCCATGTCAGATTTCTAGCAAATTTGGCGAAAACGCAATTGCTATCGGGATGGCTTGATCGCAGCCAGTAGGTCGTCCTCAGTCAGGTCTGGGTCCAAAACAAATTTGGACGTAACCGTAACGTCCGCCATGGAGACATACTCTTTAGCGCGGGACATTAGCAGTTTGGGATAACATTCAAAAATATTTTCACGGTCGGTCAAATTTGGTTTGGGCCGATATTGACGTCCCCAGATTAAAGGTTTGGGATTGTCGAAATAATCCCATTTCAACCGTTCAAGGTCACTCATCTCCGCTTTGATGTGAACCACATAAAATTGTTCTTTGATTTTGCGCCTCAGTATAGGCGAGACATAAATAACACTGCCTGTGGTATCGAGGATCGTTGCGCCTTCGGATTGACTGATAGCCTTGTCCGTCGCGTGAGTTTCCATTTCTATGGAAAGGGCTTCTCGTTCTGCATATCCCTCTTCGTAAGGATGGCCCTGCCAGTCAGCAAATTCATCCATGTCGTCATGACCAAGGCGTTCCCAGATCATCTTGTCGACCTCTATTAAAGTATATCCGAAATGATCTGCAAAGCGTTTTGCTGTGTATGATTTGCCGATATTGGACATGCCGACAAAAGCCAGCTTTAGTGTTTTGTCGTTGTGTTTTGCGAGAAATTGTTTGGCTGAAAGTTTCATGACATCTCTGTTTCGAGAATTTCAACGAGCGCGTCAAGGTTAGGTTTCGTTTCTACAAAAACTTTTTCTCTCGTCATTGCTTTGGCTAACGGTTCTGGCATTGAGATTTCAGTTCTCAATATGCGTTCAACACTGTCTGCAAATTTTGCTGGATGTGCTGTTGCCACAGTAACCTTGAGAAACTCAATATCAATATCATCTGCAAAGGCATTCATAGCCATATGTCCCACGGCAGTGTGGGGGCACATTATGTAGTTTGTTTCCGCGAAAACTCTACGCATATGCCGCTCAGTGTCCGTATCAGAAAATGACGCGCCCCAGCAGACTTTAAGAATGTCGTCATAATTGTTCTTAAATAGTTTGGATATCCGAGGAAAATTATTGGGTCGTCCAATATCCATGGCATTGGAAAGCGTGGGTTGTGACGGGCGAGGGGTATATTCCCCGGTCTCTAGGTAGTCCACAAATGGGTCGTTGACATTATTGCCTACAACAAATCGGTCAATCGGAGCCCCCATTTCTCGTGCAATTAGTCCGCCAGTTAGATTGCCTAGATTTCCAGAAGGAATGGAATAGACTATCGGAAGATCACCATAAGCGGCTTTAAGTTGCAGGCTGGTCCAGAAATAGTAGAAACTTTGAGGGATTACCCGTCCAACATTGATCGAATTGGCCGACATCAGATTATATTTTCGGGTAAGTTGATTGTCGGCAAAAGCGTTTTTGACCATTTGTTGGCAATCATCAAACGTACCATCGACTGCAATGGCATGAACATTGGCATCGCCGCCACCCATTGTTGTTAGTTGTTGTTCCTGAACTTTGCTGACCCCATTTTTTGGGAATAGAATAAAAACGCGAATGCCATTTTGATAGAGGAAGGCGTCTCCTATGGCGCCGCCTGTGTCACCAGACGTTGCCACAAGAATGGTCCGCGTCTGGTCTTTCTTGCTCATTATATGGCTGGCGGCTCGACCCATAAAACGGGCGGCGAAGTCCTTGAACGCCAGTGTTGGGCCGTGAAACAGTTCGAGCAAAAATTCATTCCCAGCGAGCTCCGGTACAGCCGGATCGACTTCGTATCCATCCAGAGTTTTGAGCGGGACGGGAAAGTCATACGCGTCTCGGCAAATCCTCTGTAAATCCTCGTCTGTAAATTGACCGTCGACGAATTGACGCGCTAGGACTGCCGCACAGTCGGCGAATGAATGCGAACCCAGTTCGGCACATTCCTCGGGTGAGAAGCGTTTTATGCTCCCTGGCATCCACAGTCCTCCGTCCGGCGCCAAACTCGCCATGAGCGCGCGGCTGAACGGGGCCGAAATCAACGGATTTTTGTGTGAATTATAAAACACAGGTTTAGGTCTCGCTGCATTGCAAAAGCGTCACTTACCATATTTGCAAGGGAAATAAATAGTTCTTGCAAAGTTTTAGCACGGATTATATAGCCCCGCGAGTCGGAAATATGTTTCCTGCGAATTAAAAGATTTATCCCGGAGTTATTATGGCACGCGTCACAGTGGAAGATTGTGTTGAGATCGTTCCAAACCGTTTCGACCTTGTTTTATTGGCCTCACACCGTTCCAGAAGCATTTCGGCAGGGTCCAGCCTGACTGTCGATCGCGACAATGACAAAACACCCGTCGTTGCTTTGCGCGAAATTGCGGAAGAAACATTGGACTTGAACGATTTACGTGAAGGCCTGGTTGTAGGTCTGCAGCGAGTTATCCTTGACGACGATATGCCAGAAGAAAAAGAAGAGGCACCGGTCCTGAACATCGAACAGGGAGATGCCGAGCTGCCGCAGGAAATGTCAGCAGACGATTTGATGAAAGCGCTTCAAGGCGACCGCGACAACGACTCTTCAAGCCGCTTCTAATTTTTTTCAAAAATTTTGTATAAAAAAACCGGGGCGAGCCCCGGTTTTATTTTGTCTTGTCTTCAGAGCTTTAGCACTTGTAGTAAAGGTCGAACTCGACTGGATGAGGGTGCATGTTCACACGGTGCACTTCTTCCATTTTTAGGTCGATATAGGCGTCGATCTGATCGTCATCAAAGACACCACCGGCTTTCAGGAAGTCCCGGTCAGCGTCCAGAGCTTCGAGAGCTTCCTTCAAGGAACCACATACTTGCGGAATTTGGGCTGCTTCTTCTGGTGGCAGATCATACAAGTCTTTGTCCATGGCATCGCCGGGATCGATCTTGTTCTTAATCCCGTCAAGACCAGCCATTAGCAAAGCTGTATAGGTCAGGTATGGATTACCCGCTGGATCGGGGAATCTTGCTTCAAGACGCTTGCCATTTGGAGAGGCCGTCCACGGAATACGGATAGATGCCGAGCGGTTGCGAGACGAATAAGCCAGCATAACAGGTGCCTCAAATCCAGGGACCAGACGCTTGTAGGAGTTGGTCGAGGCATTTGAGAACGCGTTGATGGCGCGAGCATGCTTGATAATACCACCGATGTAATAGAGACACTCTTTGGAGAGGCCAGCATATTCGTTACCGGCAAAGAGAGGTTTCTTATCTTTCCAGATAGACATATGGACGTGCATACCTGTGCCGTTATCGTTCCACATCGGCTTTGGCATAAAGGTTGCCGTTTTGCCGTAAGCATGCGCTACGTTATGAACGATATATTTATAAAGCTGCATGTTGTCGCCCATCTCAAGCAGAGTAGAGAACTTCATGCCAAGCTCGTGCTGTGCCGGGGCCACTTCGTGGTGATGCTTTTCAGGGCGCAGACCCAGCTCATCCATAATGGTTAGCATTTCTGTGCGCATGTCTTGCGCCGAATCGATTGGTGGCACTGGGAAGTAGCCGCCTTTAGGACCCGGACGGTGACCCATATTGCCGCCTGCATAGTGTGTGCCAGTATTTTCTGGCAGCTCAGTCGAGTCAATTTCGTAGCCAGTAATGTTTTTGTCTGTATTCCAACGCACATCGTCGAACACAAAGAATTCAGCTTCTGGACCGAAGTACACCTGATCACCGATCTTGGCTGAGTTCATATAAGTCTGAGCAGCTTTGGCCGTTCCGCGAGGATCGCGGTTATACGGCTCATTTGTATCAGGTTCTAAAATGTCACAGAAAATCGCCAGTGTGTCCTGCTGATAAAACGGATCCAGTTTGGCAGTTGATGTGTCCGGCATCAAAACCATGTCAGACTCGTTGATGTCTTTCCATCCGCCAATAGAGGAACCGTCAAACATGGTCCCATCGGCAAACAAATCTTCATCACACATCTCGGCTGTGAATGTGACGTGTTGCATTTTTCCTTTTGGGTCTGTGAAACGAAAATCGACAAAGCCGATATTCTCGTCTTTCAAACGTTTTACTATTTTGTCAGCAGACATTTTAGATCCTTTCCCTAACTGATCTGATTATATTTAAAGTGCGGCTTCGCCAGACTCGCCGGTACGAATACGAATAGCCTGTTCCACACTCGAAACAAAAATTTTGCCGTCACCGATTTTCCCGGTTTTAGCTGCGGTTTGGATAGCTTCGAGTGCCGGCTCGACCTGATCATCGGCAACTACAAGTTCCAGTTTCAATTTCGGCAGGAAATCAACGACATATTCGGCGCCTCGGTATAGCTCTGTGTGACCCTTCTGACGGCCAAAACCCTTGGCTTCGACAACCGTCATACCTTGCAGTCCAACTTCCTGCAGCGCTTCTTTTACCTCATCCAGCTTGAATGGTTTGATGATGGCTTCTATTTTTTTCACGGTAAACCTCCTGAATTCACGGATGTCGTGTTTAATTATGACCTGACCTGAGTCGACTATTATCGAGCGAGAATCATTGATTACTGTGTATGCCGCCAAAACTGCATAATAAATAGTCGCTCGTTATGGATGTGATTAAAATTTGTGCGCAAAATCAGAGGAGCTGATAATGTAGGCAATGGAAAGCTCGAAATATTAAGCTTTAATCGTTCGCTAAATATGGCTAAGAGACGGGCTCAATAGGGCTTTGGAGAATCTGAAATTGGCCAGGAAAACCTACATTACAGACGAACAAGCGTTAAAATTCCATGCTGAACCGACACCCGGAAAATTAGCCCTTAGACCGACCAAACCAATGGCGACGCAGCGAGATTTATCCTTGGCATATTCTCCGGGTGTGGCTGTGCCGGTAGAAGAAATCGCCAAAGATCCGGATTTGGCTTACGACTATACTTCCAAAGGCAATATGGTGGCCGTGATTTCTAATGGAACGGCTATTTTGGGTTTGGGAAATTTGGGCGCAGCGGCCTCTAAGCCAGTGATGGAGGGGAAGTCGGTTCTATTTAAAAGGTTTGCCGATATCGATTCCTTTGACATTGAGGTTGAAGAAGAAGACGCAGATAAATTTATCGAATGTGTGCGTCGAATTGGACATACCTTCGGTGGTATCAATCTTGAGGATATTGGGTCTCCGGAATGCTTCATCATTGAACAGCGCCTCCGCGACGAGCTCAATATTCCAGTATTTCACGATGACCAGCACGGCACGGCCATTATCGCGACAGCGGGCTTAATCAACGCGCTCGATTTGACGGGGCGTAAGTTTGAAGACACCAAAGTTGTTCTGGCGGGCGCCGGGGCTGCCGGCTTATCTGTTCTTGGTCTTATAAAACGACTGGGGATCAAAGATGAAAACGCCATTGTTGTCGATAGTCGTGGCGTCGTTTTTCGCGGGCGCAAAGAGTATATGGATCAATGGAAGGCCCCTCATGCCATCGATACCGATAAACGTACATTGGCGGAAGCCATGGAGGGCGCTGATGTATTTCTGGGCCTCTCTGTCGCCGGAATTGTCAATCAAGACATGGTTAAGTCCATGGCGAAAAACCCCATCATTTTTGCCATGGCGAACCCGGACCCCGAAATTGTCCCAGAAGATATAAAGGCCGTTCGCGATGATGCCATTATTGCGACAGGGCGTTCGGATTATCCCAATCAGGTCAATAATGTTCTCGGTTTCCCCTATATTTTCCGTGGCGCTCTCGATGTACGCGCACGGAACGTCAACGAGGAGATGAAACTCGCTTGCGCAAAGGCGCTTGCGGATCTGGCCCGGCAAGACGTACCGGAAGAAGTTGCAGCGGCTTATCATGGGAAGCGCCCTAAATATGGCCCGGACTATATTATTCCTGCGCCTTTCGATCCCCGTTTGATTTCTGAAATCCCGCCATATGTCGCTCAAGCTGCCATGGATACGGGCACAGCCCGTAAACCTATCGAAGACATGGACGCTTACAGACGCCAGTTGGCCCGTAGACAAGATCCAACGGCAGCGCTTTTGCAGGGGATTACAGCATCCGTCGTCAATGAGCCCAAAACCATAGTATTTGCCGAAGGCGAGGAACCGGCAGTTATTAGGGCGGCTCAGGCCTTTCAGCAACGCGGCCTAGGCAAGGCCATTCTGATTGGACGAGAAAAACCCGTGCAGGACAATATGAAATTGCTGGGCATTGAAAACGGAGAAGACCTGACCATTCTTAACGCACGTCTTTTTGACCGTAATGCAGAGTTCGTTGAGACACTCTATAGCAAGCTGCAGCGAAGCGGGTTTCTGCGCCGTGACGCCCAGCGTCTAGTTAATAATGATCGAAATGTATTCTCGTCGCTTATGCTCAGTCATGGCTTGGCAGATGGTATGGTAACCGGTGTCACTCGGACCTATGACAAAGCTCTAAGGGACGTTCGAATGGTTTTGGCTCATGATCGGGATGAACGGACTATGGGGGTTTCTGTTGCCATCAACCAAGGCAAAACGCTGTTTATTGCTGACACCAATATCACGGAGTTTCCGGCGGCTAAAGACCTTGCCGATATCGCCGAGACGACGGCCGGGTTTGCCAGACAATTCGGGTTTGAACCCCGCGTTGCATTGCTGTCCTATTCGACTTTCGGAAATCCAGTGGGTGAGCGCATGGAGCGCGTCCGCGAAGCCGTCCGAATCCTTGATGAACGTCAAGTCAACTTTGAGTATGAAGGTGATATGTCAGCAGACGTGGCTCTCGATCCGTTACATACGCTGACCTATCCGTTCTCGCGTCTGACCGACTCCGCAAATGTTTTGATCATGCCCGCCATTCATTCCGCCTCAATATCTACCAAGTTGTTGAAAGCTGTTGGTGGGGCTACCGTTTTAGGACCGTTCCTTACTGGATTAGAAAAACCAGTTCAGATCTGTCGTCTAGGCGCTCCGGCATCTGAAATCATTCAAATGGCGACACTGGCCGCATTCGCGCCGTCTCACCGATAGCTGAGGCCGATTGTCCGAAACTGATAAAACCAATGTCTTAGAAGGTTCAATCAACGGTCATGTCATGCGAATGCTCGGGCCGTTTTCCATCGCGGTCATAGCGCTCATATCGACAGGGATTGTCGACACGATTTATTTGGGTCGCTTGACCGATCCGGCCCGTCCCAATTTGGCCATCGCGGCATTGGCCGCACTTACTTTCGCCTTTCCACTAACGTTTATGGGTAATAGTGCCAATATCGGCCTTGGAGCAGGAACAATGTCTGCCGTCGCAAGAGCATTGGGCGAGGGCGACAAAGAAAGATCAAAACGCCACGGAGCGGCAGCTATCCTCATGGCGATTACAGTCATGAGTATTCTGGTGACGATGATGGTGCTGTCTGCCCCCAATGTTCTAAAGGCAGCCGGGGCCAAAGGCGATGTCTATGACATGGCCTTGAAATATCTCATGATTTCTCTTCCAGGCCTCGTCATTGTCTCTATCGCCTCCATGAGCAATAATGTTTTGCGGGGAAATGGCCAGGCAGCACTGCCGAGCTCGATAATGATATTGGGCGCTATCATCAATATCATCTTGGATCCTTTCTTGATTTTCGGATGGGGCCCTTTCCCCCGTATGGAAATTCAAGGCGCGGCATTGGCCACACTGATTGGGAATATTATCGCAGCCTGTTACGGTTTTTACCTCGTCTTGTTTCAACAAAAAGCCATCACGTTTTCAGGCATGACGTTGCGCTCCATTCGAAGGGCATGGGCCATCGTTGGGCAGGTCGGCGTTCCTGCTGCTATGACGAACATCATTGTTCCCGTAGCGACCTTCTTCGCGGTTGCGATCCTAAGTTTGAAACTGTCTGACGTTGACGTCGCTGCTTTTGGTGTCGCCAGTCGGGCCGAGTTGATTTCGGTTGGGCTTCTCTATGCTCTGTCTGCCTGTATCGGCGCGATAACCGGACGCAATGGCGGTGCCGGTAAAACCGAACGTGTCCGCGAAGCCTTTCGGGTCTGTTACCGGATATGTTTCTATTGGAGTACAGGCATGGCAGTAATCATGGCTCTATTTGCACCGCAGATTGCATCCATTTTCACTAAAGACGCCGAATTGATTGAGAAAATCACGCCGTATTTTTACATCGTGCCTGTTACGATATTTGCCTATGGCTTTGTCTTTGTCAGCGCCGCTGGGCTGAACGCAATTGGGCGGCCTATTTATGGGCTTGTCTACACGATCATTCGGTCTCTGATTCTATATATAGGGTTGATCTATGTAGGCGTGTCATTAGGCGGATTAAAAGGCGCGTTTGTGGGCTTAGCCGCCGCTAATATAATTTCCGGTTTGATTGCCTTTGGCTGGACCATGACAAAGGTCCCGATGACGGCCAAGAAGTCCTAACGCACTAAGGAAACTTTTCCGCGCAACATATCAAAGAACATCACCCAGTCCCCTATCAGGCTATAGAGAGGATGTTTGAATGTGGCGGGTTTGTTTTTTTCAAAAAAGAAATGACCGACCCAGGCAAAGCCGTAACCCAAAATGGGGGTCAACAATAACCACCACCAATTGGCCGTGGCAAATACCCAGACCCAAAGGGCGACTATCAGGCCTGTGCCGATAAAGTGCAAACGCCGACAATTCACATCGCTATGCTCCGCGAGGTAGTAAGGATAAAATGCCTTAAAGCTGTTAAAACCTTCTGAATTGCTGGGTGTTGTATCGCTCATTAGGTAATTCTGCCGAAAAGTTTTTCCTCTCGCAACATTTAATTGGGCCCAATCCTCCCCATATGTCCAGCACCTTATAAGGGAGAGACATATGGCAAACCTCAATTTAACAGGAAAAGAAAAGCTGGCGGTTGCCGGATTTCTATTGGCAGCGGCAGCCGTCGTTTGGGTCTGGATGGTCAAACCCAATAATTATGACTGGGTGGATGCGGGCGAGACAACCGCCGTTATTCACACTATCCTGCCCAATAAAAAGGTCATCGGCCCAACCTTTATCAAAGCGCTGGTGACTTTGGAGAGTGGACAGAAAGTTCTGGTAAGTCTGCCCGCTCATCCCAATATCAAACAAGGCGGCGAAATTCGGCTGGCTGTTAAAAGTGATAGTGTCCAAACGGATAAACGCGCCTATAGCTTTATTGCGGTCAATTAGACAACATAGTCTTTCAGACGGTCGATGACCCAATACATGGCGACACCACCTATGGCATAGGCGACGGCCGTCTCGACGATCTTGTTGCGATTAAACTGAAATTTGGACAAAGCGAAGAAAACCAGGACAAATATCAGGATGACAAAAAACTGACCCAGCTCGACACCTATGTTGAAGAAGAGCAGGGAGAGCAGCTCCATGCCTTTGGGCAGGCCGATCTCTGAAAGCGCTGAGGCGAAGCCGCAGCCATGAATGAGGCCGATGAGAAATCCGATGAGATAAGGCCGTCGAGCAGAAAGGCCGAGTTCTCCGCGAAATTTCCTCATTATTTCAACGGCTAAGAGCGCAATGCTCAGGGCGATCAATATTTCCACGGGGCGAATTGGGATGGACAAAAAACCCAAAGCGGCCAGAGCCAGGGTTATAGAATGGGCGACGGTGAAGGCAGTCGCCACGCCAATGATCTGACGACGTTCAACCAACAATACCAGCCCCAAAACGAACAAGAGATGATCCCAGCCAAAGATGATATGTTCCACACCAATCCAGATATATTCCGCGATAGACGCGCCTGTTTCCTCGGATAAATCCAAGGCATTCGCAGCTGGCTTTAAGAGCTCTCTTTTTGGCTCAGCGTTCAAATAGGTAATTTCCACGAAGACATCGGTCAGGGTTCGCTCAAGCCCATCAATTTTTATGGTGCCGGAGTCCAATGAGCATTTTACATCATAATTGACAGAGAGCGTCCCGGTTCCAAAGCTTCGTGACGACTCGTCCACTGCACAGCCTTCAGGGAATACCGGATCAATCTTGAGACGCTTTCCGGAGAGTATAGGTTGCTTCCAGACGGCTTCGAAAACGTCCTGACTGGTTTCTTTGATTTTAAGGGAGCCTGGGCGGACTTCATGAGCTTGCGTCGTGGACGCAAAGAAACTGAAAGCCAATAGGATGAAGGCGGTTAAAAACGCTCTCACGGATCCAATCCTTCGACCTCGACCTTATATTTCTCCAACAAGTCCACGAGGCGCTGCTCATTGGCGGCACGGAGGGATTGCTCTTGCCAGACCCGTTCTACATCAGGTCTCGCCCTTTCAAAGTCAGGCGTATCCTTGGATTGGTGATCCACGATACGCACCAAATGTAACCCAAAGGCACTGGAGATAGGGCCCTGCCAGTCGTCTTGAATGGGTAGCGCAAAGAGCTTGTCCGTAAAATTCTTGCCGTATTTTCGGGTTAAGCCGTCGGCGTCAATCATGGTCACTGAATTGCTTTCGATAAACGGATCGCCCAGTGTCTTCCAATTCTGATCGTTGATCCGGCTAAGAGCCTCATTGGCCGCCGCGCTGACATCGTTGTGCGAACCGGGACTGAAATAGACATGGATAAAGGCCCGCTGTTCGGGCTGCACAAATAACGCCGCATTCTCTTCAAACCAAGCTTTAAGGATTGCGTCATTCGGCAAATCAGGAGGTGTGTCCTCATTGATCATGAAGCGCATTTTCTGGGCCAGACGCCGACGAATAATCGTATCGTCAGCCTCCAGGCCTAATCTCTGAGCCTCTCGCATGAGGATTTGTTCTTCCACATGGGCAAAGATCAGTGCCTGTATGTCCTCGTCCGAGGGCTGGCGTTGGTTCTCGCTGGCGAAAATTTCAGCCTGTCGCTGAATTTCGCTCGCCGAAACATGGATTGTATAGTCCTGCTTGGACACATGCTGCGCCCAAATATAGTGTCCGACAAAGAGCAGAGCGCCGATCAGAATGAAATGAACGAGAGGCTCGCGCCACCATTTACGCATTTTGGGTCCTACTGAGCGTTATACCAGATCGGAGACGTGTAGGCCCGCTCCTGTATGGTTGGGGGCAGATCAGGATGAAGATCAGTACCTTTTGACAAGGCGTCCCAGGTCGACCAGCGACAGCTTGGATTCTCCAAAACGCGAACGTAATAGGCAAACGAAACATCAGAATTGAAATCCGGATCCGTCCAGACGGTCTTTAACTCCGCATCACCGCTATCATCTGAAACCGAGCAGTTTTCGAGATTAACGCTTGCGCCGTTATCCGGGCAACGGTGAGTCGCCGGATCAGGCGTGTCGCCATCAGAACAGGCAATGTCATAGACCATCTCCTGAGCTTTACCATCCGCATACCAGGACTTGACCATCTGCAGTCGCTGTAGCGGAGCACTGCGGGCGTCCCGCATGGCCCAAACGACAAATCTCGGTGCTGTTTCGCTCCTTGAGAGGTCACCGCCCATAGGCACACCGCCCGCATAGGCCTGCGCGACCATGTCGGATTTTTCTAATATGCGTGCGTCGTAATCATATCCGCCAAACATTCTGACTTTGATTCGCGGACCAGATGTTGCGTAGGTTTCTTTACGCCGCATAGCATCGAATATAGCTTCCCTCGTGTTCTCAGGTGCCCAGACAGCTGCAAGGCCAGACGCGCCCCATTTGCTGAACCAGTGCTCGGCATTTTGGTCGCGCTCAATGCCTTCCCAGCTTTTGCTGCCTTTAGGCGGAACAGAGCCACGAGATTCGGGTGTGGCGTCCAAGATACCAACTTTGGACCAATAATCTTTTTCGTCAAAGGCACCACCAGCGACATGGGAGTCACTGGCGCCAATCATGCCGAACTTAAACGGGTTTGTGCCGATCTCTTTTTCGATCTTAAAACCATTGGCCAGAGCTTCACGCACATAGCTGCCTGTAATTTTGGATTTTGTGTAGGAGCTTAGAAGGTCTTCATAGATTTCAAAATTCGCCCATTCATCATTGGGTGACAGGGCAGGGTGCGTTTCGGAGGTACCCTTAACCTGGGTCATTTCTACGATGGGCTCATTGAGTATCCGCTGATCCGCATAGGCCTTGTTCATAGGATTGCCTTCATAGGTCACTAGATCAAACATCAAACCGTCAGACACATTGGAGTTGTGTGGGATGGCCATAACGTCCCGGCCTTGCGCCCGCTCATTATCCATCCAGTCCCAAAGATCCTCAGGGTTGGTTGAATCGAGGGTAGAGAAAAGTCGCTTCGGGGCCTTGTCACGGAAAACGACGTTTCGATGGAGGTTGCCGCCCACAAATCCGTCTCCACCTTCACGGGTTTTCACCGACGTATATTCATAGGCAGAAAATGTTGTGAGCTTGCCTGGCGCATAATGACGATCGGCCGCGTCGACAGATTGTTTCCAAGCATCGTCAATGATGTCGCGGTCATAAATTTCGTCATAAGGAACGCCACTGCGAACAGAGTCGCCAATGCGCCCAAAAGCGCGAGTAATAAGTTCGGGGTCAGTGCCAAACATGCCTTGCGCCCATTCGACTTTGGACAGCGGATGTCCCTCGGTATCCATAGCGGGCAGGATGCCCATATAGGCACCGTGGTCGGTTGTGCCGACAAAGTCCAAAGGATCACCCCAAATCTTGATATCGTAGCCGGCGGGATGACGGACACTTTCGCCCTTTGCAAACCGATAAACATCATCCGGCGTTGTCCGGACATTGAAGATGTAAGCATCGAAAGAGTTTTTGGTGTGAATATGTAAATCGCCAAAATAGGCGTTTTCACCAGTCACCGCAGCACCTGCCAACTGAGGCGATGGCTGAGACTGGGTTGGTTTTTGGTCGGCCTTTTCTTTTGACGCTAGTTTTTCGCCGCCCTTACAACCAGCCAATAGCGCTATAGCCGCTACACTCCCGATTAAGCTACGCATATTCCCCTCCAAATATTTTGGATGAGGCTAAAGAGCGACCGAGCGCGAAGCAAGTGAAAAAAGTTGCATATGCGCTATCGAAAATCCGTCTCGTAGCGCCATTGATCAGGTTCGGCATAAAGCCGGCGTTTAGGACCTTCGATAGAGAGGTCCAAACTGTCATAGCAGGCATCTCCCGGCCACATTGTAATAAAGCCTTTATTGCCGCGAGTGAACTTTGTCTCAAACCGTTCGGGTTCCATATTGGATACTCCCAGCAAAGCTTCATCTACGTGATTAAACGCCTTGAGCGACCATAGCGAAATATAAGTCGGTGGCATGAGATAGAGGTCAGGTGAGGGTACCTTGGCTAGAGCTGCCTTAGGCGAGATCCATTGGTAATCGTGAATTTCACCATCATCGATTTTCACTGGCGAATCCGGGGCTTTAGCCACAAAGAACCAGGTAGAAAATCGACGCTTTTCTTCGACAGGTGGGATCCAATTAGAGAGCGTTGCAAACTTTGCCCCAGAAATATCCAGGTTGGTTTCTTCCATAGTTTCCCGGATCGCCGTATGCTGTGCGCGCGAAATTTCATCCAGGCCCGGACCATCCTTATCGTCAACGCGACCGCCAGGGAACACCCAGGCACCGCCAAAAGCTTTGAGGGCTTTGTTCCGGCGCAGCATGAGGACTTCGATGTCGTCTTTGGTGTCGCGTAGTAATAGAACTGTCGCTGCTGGTATGAGCGGACTCGGCATGGTTGCGTCTTCGTCCGGGACCAAACTAAAGGTCCAATTCTTCGACGAATTGAGCGTGATCCTGAATATACTGGAAACGCAGTTCCGCCCGTTTGCCCATCAAGGTTTCCACCAGAGACTCGGTCGTGGGGAGGTTTTCCTGATCAATTTTAATCTGGATCATCTTGCGGGTCTTTGGGTTCATTGTGGTGTCTTTGAGCTGGGACGCCATCATTTCGCCCAGGCCTTTAAACCGGCCCACATCAATTTTTCCGCGACCCGTGAAGACCTTTTCAATCAACTCGTCCTTATGTAAGTCGTCTATGGCATATTCGGTTTTGGCACCTTGGGTGATTTTATAAAGTGGAGGCATTGCCATAAACAGCCGCCCCTCTTCGATCAACGGGCGCATATAAATATAGAAAAATGTGATCAACAGCGCCGCGATATGAGCGCCATCCACGTCGGCGTCGGTCATGATCACAACCCGCTCGTAACGAAGGTCTTCCAGGTCAAATTTGCGCCCCAGACCTGTCCCGAGGGCTGTCATCAGATCATTGATTTCAGCGTTTTTGGATATCTTGTCCATGCTGGCGCTGTGCACATTAAGGATTTTACCGCGTAGCGGCAGAATGGCTTGTGTTTCCCTGTTTCGGGCTTGTTTGGCAGACCCACCCGCACTATCACCCTCAACGATAAAGAGCTCCGTATCTGTGGAGTCTTTACGGGAGCAATCGGCAAGCTTACCAGGAAGACGAAGCCTCTTAGTTGCCGATTTGCGGTTGATGTCTCTCTGCTTGCGACGTCGCACGCGTTCATTGGCTTTTTCAATTACCCATTCCAGAAGTTGTGTCGCATCTTTGGGGGATGAAGCTAACCAGTGATCAAAGGGATCGCGAACTGCACTCTCTACGATCCGCGCAGCTTCAGTGTTAGATAGCTTGTCTTTGGTTTGCCCTTGGAATTCTGGATTGCCAATGAAAACAGAGACCATTGCAGCTGCCCCATTCATGACATCGTCGGCTTTAACGTGGGTCATTTTCTTGCCCATGCCGCAGATATCGGCATAGGCGCGCAAACCTTTGGTAATGGCCGCGCGAAGACCTTGTTCATGCGTGCCGCCACCGCCTGTCGGAATGGTGTTGCAGTAGGAGCGTACAAAGGTATCTGCGTCGCCATAGCCCTCTGGAGACCAGGCAATCGCCCACTCGACTCGTCCATGGCCGCTGTCTTTCTTGCTCCGGCCCGCAAATATCTCAGGGGTCACCGTAGCTTTGGTGCCCATGGTTTCTTTGAGATAATCTGCCAATCCGTCTGGGAAATGAAAGACAGCTTCATGCGGAACAGTATCCAGCTCCTCAACCAGCTTCTTGTCGCATTTCCAGCGGATCTCTACACCTGGTTGAAGGTAGGCTTTTGCCCGGGTCATGCGAAAAAGGCGTCCTGGTTTGAAATGGGCTTTAGCTCCGAATATCTCAGGATCAGGATGAAAACGAACGCGGGTTCCACGTCTGTTGTTAATCGGGCCTAGATCCTCGAGCTTTCCAAGCGGCTTGCCCTGAGAAAACTTCATCCGAAATAATTGCTTGTTCCGGGCAACTTCAACTTCGAGCGCATCCGAAAGAGCGTTCACGACAGAGACCCCTACACCATGGAGGCCGCCAGAGGTTTCATAGGCGTCGCTCGAAAATTTCCCGCCCGCATGGAGCGTTGTCATGATCACTTCAAGGGCTGATTTGTCCTTGTATTTAGGGTGGGCATCAACCGGAATACCCCGGCCATTATCTGTTACCGACAAAAATCCATCGGAATGAAGTTCAACCTCAATGCGGCTTGCATGCCCAGCAACAGCTTCATCCATAGAGTTATCGATAACCTCGGCAAAAAGGTGATGCAAAGCACGGTCATCGGTCCCACCAATATACATGCCAGGGCGCATGCGAACAGGTTCTAGGCCCTCTAGGACCTCAATATCTTTGGCGGAATAATTGTCTTCACTCATAGAAGCTAACAGGTCTTTTTTCTTTT
>JAHDBU010000052.1 GCA_020630275.1 Hellea sp. | reverse complement strand
CGTCGATGAGAAAGATAAGGGCTTGATGGATTAAGGAAATACTAACCTTAAAACCCGACCGAATTTTAAGCCATATGTGAGAAGCTTACTCCTTATCGGGAGCGATTTGTGGGTACTTACCTTGTTGGAATAAGTGCGGCGGCTTTCTCATTTTGTCTTGGATATGGCTTTCGTCGCCTTAGTCTAAAATGGGAAGATCAGGCCAAAAAGGCAGAGCAGCAGGCTCAGTTGCATGCGGCACAGTTGCAAGCCACTGTATCTGCCTCTCTTGATGGAATTATCGTCATCGATGCCGACGGCAATGTTGTAGATTTCAGTGAGTCCGCTGAACGTATTTTCGGATATAAACGCGACGATATATTAGGGCTTCTCATGGCCGATCTAATTGTGCCAGAACGTTACAGAGATGCCCACAATGGCGGTATGAAACGCATGCGCGAAACCGGGCTGAGCAAAATACTCGGACAGCGCATCGAGATCGAAGCCATGCGCGCGGATGGTTCGGAGTTTATGTCAGAACTTGCGATCTCTCGCAGTTCCAGTGAAAATGGCGATATTTTCATTGCCTATATTCGCGATATTTCTGAGAGGATCGCAGCACAAAAAGACCTCGTGGCTGCGAAAGACGCGGCCGAAGCTGCTAATGAAGCGAAGTCACGATTTTTAGCGACTATGAGCCATGAAATCCGGACACCATTTAATGCGGTTCTGGGTATTCTGGATATCCTCGGAGATACTGAGCTCAATAAAGAACAGCGTCATTTGGTGAAAACAGCAGAGTCGTCTTCTGTCGCGCTCCTTCGGGTGATTAATGATGTTCTAGACTATGCCCGCATGTCCTCCGGGCAGGCTAGTCTGGTTTCTTATCCATTTCGGGCCAACGCCGTTTTTGATGACGTCGTACAATTGTTTAAATCTCAGGCCGACGACAAAGGGTTGAAGATTGACCTCGTTATTGAAGAGGCCAATGACGATGTTTACCTCGAAGGAGATATCGGTCGAATCCGTCAGATACTACTGAATTTTGTCAGCAATGCGCTCAAATTCACCGATAAGGGCTCGTTGACACTCAAGGTAGGACTTGCTCATCACAGTGATACAGAGCGCCGACTGAAATGTTCGGTCACGGATACAGGTATCGGGATTAATCAAAGCCACATCAAAAATCTCTTCGACGAATTTTTCATGGCCGACGATTCAGAGACCCGCGAATATGATGGAACCGGTCTCGGTCTCACGATTTCCAAAGGTTTAGCTGACCTGATGGGTGGAGAATTGGGATGTGAAAGCGAACAGGGCAAGGGCTCCACGTTTTGGCTGTCCGTACCTCTACCGATTGCCTTGGCCTCAGCCATCAATGATCGTTATGAAAAGAAAGAGTTCAGTATGGAAAACTGCCGCATTCTCGTGGCGGAGGATAATGTCACCAATCAAATGGTGATCCGCCATATATTAGAAAACCGCTGCGCAGAATTGACCGTTGTCGATAACGGTGCCGAAGCGTTGGTTAGGCTTGAGCAACAGGAATTTGATCTTGTCCTTATGGATATTTTCATGCCCAAAATGAATGGCAAAGAGGCGACGCGCATAATCCGGGCTTCAAATAATCCTCACCGGGATATTCCGATTATTGCGTTGACCGCAATGGGGAGTTTTCAGGACCTGGATGCATTGCGGGATGACGGCGTCGATGAAGTGGTCACGAAACCCTTCAAAAAAGAAGACCTGTTCGCCGCGATCAGCAGTCTTTTGGGCCGAAGCCGGCAGTCGCTTAATTCCGCAAACTTGGAGTTTGGCGGGTTTGCCAATCAATTGGACGCCGACGACATTCCTGTATTTCAAAATCAGTTGAGAGCGGATCTTCAAGATATTCGCAGGCTTTACGTGAAAGCGGTCAAGGAAAAGGCCTGGGAATCACTGGCCCGGCCCAGCCACACCTTAAAGGGACTGGCCGGCACTTATGGCATGTCTGATTTGTCGAAAATGGCGGAACAAATCCACGAGCAGGTGACGAGTGATGAGGGTTTGCCTGATACAGACCTGACCCAAAAAACAATAGAAATGCTTTCAGACTATATCGACAATCTCGACGGTTTATTTGAACGCGCGAAACACGCCGCTTAACGGGCGGATGGAGACCAAAATGGCTGGTAGAAATAAAATACTCATTGTCGAAGACACGCTATCCATGGCGCTTATGTATGAGAAAATGCTCAAGCGTGAAGGTATCCGTGCCGAGCTCTGTCAGAACGGCCAGACGGCTCTAAACATGCTGAAAACTGGCGAGTTTTCGACTGTGTTACTTGATCTGCAATTGCCGGGACTGAGTGGCATTGAAATCTTACAAGAGATGCATACTTCGCCGCATGAGGTAACCTTTATAGTTATCACCGCAAACGGGTCCGTGAATGCGGCCGTCGATGCCATGCGATTAGGGGCTTATGATTTTTTGATCAAGCCTTTCACCGAAGAGCGTATGCTGACGTCCGTCAAAAATGCTCTGGAGCGTTCCAAGCTCAAAAAGGATGTTCGGAAGCTGTCAAAGAATGCGGTTGGAGATCTGCCAGGCTTTGTTGGCCGGTCAGACGTTATGAAATCGGTCTATTCCACGATCAACAGCCTGGCTAATTCCAAAGCGCCGGTTTTCATCACGGGCGAGTCTGGAACGGGCAAAGAAGTCACAGCGCGGGCTTTGCACGAAACGGGTGAGCGCCGCAAAAAGCCGTTCATCGCAATTAATTGTGCAGCTATCCCGGATAATCTCATGGAGTCCGAAATTTTTGGTCATGTTAAAGGCGCTTTTACGGGCGCCAATGAGGCTCGCAAAGGTGCAGCCAGCATGGCCAATGGTGGTACATTGTTTCTGGATGAGATTTGCGAGATGGATATTGGCTTGCAGGCTAAGCTTTTGCGTTTCCTACAAACCGGACAAATCAAACGGGTCGGAAGTGACTGGCAGGAAGATGTGGACGTCCGTATCGTCTGCGCAACCAATCGCGATCCCATGGTCGAGGTGGCTGAGAAGAGATTTCGCGAAGATCTCCTTTACCGGCTAAATGTGCTGACTATCGATTTGCCGCCTCTGCGTGCCCGCGGCGAAGATATTGTCATGTTGGCCGACAACTTCCTGCAGAAGTTTGCTGAAGAAGAAGGTAAGTCTTTTGAGAGTATTTCCGATGACGCCAAAGATCGCCTCTTAAACCATGATTGGCCCGGAAATGTCAGAGAGCTGCAGAACTCTATGCGCAAGGCGGCCGTCATATTTGACGGTCCCGTCTTGGAAGCTGAAATGTTACAATTGCAAAAGCGCGTTATTGCAAATCCGGCGGACTATGAATTGATACAAGCCGTGGAGTCTACGCCGTCAGTCCCTGCTATCGCCAGCATATTGGTCGACCTGGAACGACCCTTTGCTGAAATTGAACGCGAGATTATTGAGGCCGCCATTGAGCATTGCGGAGGCAGTATCCCCAAGGCTGCCGATATGTTGTCTCTCAGCCCGTCCACTATATACCGAAAAAAAGAAAGCTGGCCTGAACAATCAGAAACCGCGACAGCGGATGCTATCGCGGTTTAGTTTCTACATGGGAATTAAAATCTAGATTTCGCAGGTTTTCATTGTGCCAAGGCTTTGAGCCAGGCGGGCTTCACCAGCGCGAAGTTCTGCCCGGGCGATGTCTTCCCGTAGGATAGACATTTCACGCAATAGCTCTTCTTTGATCAGGTAAATTTCCCGGTTCTTACCGGCTTTCACATCAGCATTGAGTTTACCTGTAATCCCGTCCTGAATATCTTTAGCTTTCCAGGCCAGATCCATTTCCGCATTGAGGTTTTTCACGTTTTCCAAAGCCAGCGCGACCTGTGCCATGATCGATGTTGCAATCACATCTAACTGATCTCGTTCGAGGCCTAGACGTGCCTTTCCCTGTTGCTTGGTACGGCCCATGTTTACCAGACCGATAACGTCCCAGGACAGATTGATCCCAGCGGACAAAAAATCCTTGTTCAGTGCAAAACTATTGGTGTCATTATTGCCTGACATGAACAAGCTCAAGCCAGGAAGACGACGCAAAATATTCTTTTCATTTTCGAGCTGCGTCTGATCAATAGTGTAGAGCGTGCGGCGTATTTCCGGACGGTTTTCAAAAGCATACACAAACAAATCTTCCAGATTATCACCCCTGGGTGAACCGAGTTCGCCGTCCGTGAGGGAGGCATGCGTTTCGACGACGAACTCGGTTCTGTGGGGGATGTTGATGAGTTTTTTCAGGTCGGACTCGGCTGACGCCAAGCCGCGATACATGCTTTCATACCAACGTTTGATATCGATCAGTTCCCGTTGATACATCCACTCGGGCAATTCCTTGTCTTCACCTTTTCCAGCTTCTTGATTGGACAGGTCCAGGGCGTAATCAATCCGGTTATTGAGCCATTCCCGCTTATCTTTGGCACGGTCATAGGCGGCCTTGCGCCAATATGCTCGCTCCAAATCTACCATAAGCTGGTGGCAGCCGACCCGATTATTTTCTATAGCGTCAAAACCTTTGATAGCCGCACCGGCTTTATTGTGACTTGTCAGAGCAATATCCAACATATCCCAAGTGAGGGTGATATTTGAGTTCGCCAGAGATTGATCTTGTGCCGTATAAAAGTCTTCGGGCATAGCTGCGCCAAGTTCATCCACCCTGACGCCGACAGATGCGTTGGTATTATTACGCCAACGGCCAAAACTCTGAGCATAGACTTCTGGCAACATAGAGCGTGTACGACCCTTGTCATGGTCCAGTTTGACCAATAACCGATTGACGCGTTGTCTATAGTTCTGGTTTCTGGTGATGGCCATTTCGCGGGCCTTGTTCAGGGACAGGGCAGTGTTTTCAAAGCCATCTGGGGCTTCTGATGTTTGCAATAAATCCTGAGCGACACCGGACATATTTGCCTCAGAATACTGGACGGGTGTGCTGGCACAGGCGGCGAATAAAGCCGTCGAGCTGGCCAGAAATATTTTTATTAAGTTACGCATGACAAAGTCCTTTCTTGCTCTAACTATTGCAAGCGGGAGGCCAGTCTTTGCTTCAATAAAATCAGTAACTTAGGTGGTTAATAAAATCTTGACGCGATCTATTGATTGCAAAATGCAAATCAAGAATTGCACAATGCAACTATTGCAGAATGTCATAGGTCATTGCGTCAAAGGCAATATCTACGGCGATCCCCTCATATGTAAATGCACCAGGCATCAAATCCGTTGAAGCTCGCTCCAAACCATTGATCCGGGCATTTTCTGTTTTCCCGATGATGGCCTGGAATTCGGGCGGCTCCATCTCCAAGAATCTACGTTCGCCCGGACGCAGGCTTTCCTGTATATAGAATGGGAAGACTTGAAATTGTTCGTCTTCAAACAGGCTGATCTTGAGCTGCAATGTATTGACGATAGTGGTGCCGTGATTGGCAATCGTGAAGGTGAGGCGGTCATCCGCGACCTCTACATTTTCAAAAGAGAGAGCTTTATAAATGTCCGGTGCGCAAACCGTTGACTGTATATCAATAGACAGTGCTTTTGGCGGATCGGTAAATTCGGGAACAGAGAACTGCTCCGGGTCATAGGCGCTGTTGAAACTGGCGTCGGAAATTTTGAGATATCCTTCAAACGCAACCTTATAGGGAGAGGTCTCTCCGGGCAGCAGGCGATGAGCCCCCAGCCGCCCCATATTTTGCGTTGCCAAATTTTCACCGTCTGCGCTCACAGCATTGGCTTTGAGCTGAACACAGGCCGGGAAGGGGGATGTGTTCGTAAGTTGTCCCATGGCGAAGAAACGGCCGTCTTCTTCGTACAAATAAGCTGTGGACGCAGTGATGCGGGGTCTTTGCAGCTTGGCGACTTTTTCTTGTTCAGGGCGGATAATGTTCCGGCTTGTCTGATCCAGAAAGCGAGTTTGATTTTCATAGTTCACCATATTCTGGTCGAATCTGGCTCTCGGACTTTTATAAACAATTTTTCCATCCGAAACGTCATGAGATACCGCCACCGATTTATAGCCGATAGCCGTTAGAAAGCGGAGCTCCGTCGTAACAGTTTCGGGATCCAAACGAAGAGTTTCCGTGTTGATGAGCTTGCCATAAGAGGGTACTAGACCGCCACGAAGTCGTTGATCCCGCAGATAATCTGAATAAGAAACCTGCGTATCCAGAAGCTCATAAGCCTCCGCATATTCACGGAAATCCAGATGCCCGTAATATTGAGCGATGATCTCGGCATTTGAACGGGTCTCGTCTTGCCGCAATATAAAACCCGTTATGCCAATGGCTAAAATCAACCCAAAGACAGGCACTAACTGCACGGCTCTGATCACTGACGCGCGTGTCTCAAAATCCCGATTGGACTCTCCAATATAATGTCCTTGGCGATCCTGAGATATCAATCGGCCTCTTATAGCCAGGCCGAAAAGAGCCAGAAAAGCGAGGCTAAGCCCGGTAAACGGGACGATGCCCCACCAGTAGACCTGATAGGTGGGCAATTGCCGCTTGGCCCGGATATCCGGCAGGGGCGGAACATTGGCTTTCTCCCAAACCATGAGGCCGTTACTAAGACGCACGACCGGATTCCATCCTGTATAATGAAGCAAAGGATCATAATATTCGTCATTAGAGAAGACATATTTGAGATGAAAACGATCGGCGTTGGTCAGAAATTGATTAAGAGATGCCAGACCGGGCACGCCGGCATATTTGGAATTTTCCAATCGCTCGACAGCATAATTTGTCAGAGAGGGCAGCCGCCGCGCCGAATTGTAATTACCGTCGACGGACTCCGCATTGATCAAAGCGCTGTGATAGGCAAATTGATCGCCGAGACCCAGGGTCAGATAACGCCACTGACTATGTCCGTCTTCGTCCATGAATTTAACAATGGGAGCTGGGTCCACAAAATCAGGTTGTGTTGGTCGGACTTTGGGTAGCAAGGCTACGGCCACTGGGCCCATAGCATAAATGGCAAAAATTCCAACCAGTAAGAGGCGAGCACCTAATTCCCCAAAAGCTTTGTTGAATATAGACCGGGCGCGCCCTTGTATGAGGGAAACGGCGAGTAATCCTGCTATGGGCAAAATCAGTAAAGTGGCCCAAAACGTAAACCGGTCCAAGGTGAGGATATCAAATGCCCCACCCAGGATAATTTTCGGAACAGGTGTCGTACCGCCCGTACCCAGTAGCAACGCAAAGAGTATGGTTGCGCCTAAGGGCCAAAGCGATGTCTTGAGTTTGTAAACCAGATAAGGCAGGGCAAAGAATAACAGCCCCCACGGAATAACGAAAAACATCAGACCCAAATTGGGTTTTGCAATGAAGCTTTCCCGGCTGCCATGCGGGATGCTGACCTGGGTAATTGGATCCGTAATGGACCAATACCAATAAGGAAAGACAACACCCACAATCAGCACCAGCATAGACAGGCCAAGAATAATGCCACGCGCGGGTGCGGTCATCCAACGCCGCAACTCCGCCTTGGAAAACCCTAGACGTTCCGGTTGCTGTGATGATTTTAGGTGAGCAATCCAGGCGGCAAGACCAATGGGCGCTACAAAAAAAATGGTCCCAAATAAGGGGGTTACATGGTGAGCTGCGGTGGCGCCAGCTGTAAAACATAAAGCTAGCCCCAATTCCCTCCAACCCCCTTTTTCGATCCAGCGCGACATGTGCGGCATAGCGTTTAGGAATAAAGCGATAGAAAATATGGTTGGTAATTGACCAAAAAGATGGACTGTTTCTGCTATCGCGGTCGAAAATACCGCCAATAGCGCTGCCAGTGCGGCTGCTTTTTGAGACACCCAGATTTGCGAAAACCTGTAAATGCCGATGGTCAGGAGCACAATAGCTCCGGTCATGACAGTTACAAAGGCCGCCCGCATATCCATGAAATTCATTAGGACAGCGACGGCCTGATGGCTACCAGGCGGGTAGGCCGTAACGGTAAATCCCGTATACCATCGGGTCTCCCACGGATCGAACCACTGACGATGATAGTGATCCGCAAAAAACATATGAATATAGGCATCATAGGTCTGACCATAGGTAAAGGGCAGCAGGGCGCCGTGTAGCAACAATGCCAGCGCAATTGCCAAATAGGTCAAATTTCGCGGTTTTAACGTCATGGGTTGGCGGTGACCCGTTTTCCTAAATATGCACTGATTCCGAGTATGCCTGTACCGAATACTAAGAGCTTTAGCTTTAGAAGCGTTTCATAGCTCAACTCTGAATCAAGGGACATCATAAGCATGACGCCCAAATAATAGATTAAAGCCAGCGCCATAAGAATGAACGGGGCCTGTTTACCGCCTTTAGCCAGAAAAGCGACGACCGTCAGCTGAACACCAACCATCGAAGCGCCGATGGCTCCGGCAATGAGAACCATTGGGGCCAAAGTGACGTAGTTGGCACCCAGGAAAATGCCCACAAATAATTCCGGCCTTATGGCTATGATTGAAAGGGCGACGCCGCTGACGAGCACGACAATTCCCAAGAGCTTTAGGAGGGGTTTCAAGGCGAGCTGTTCAGAAGTTGTCTGACCGACAATAAAGGGCTGCAAAATGGTCGCAAAGGACAAGAAAGCAAAAAAGAAGATCCGCTGGATTAACAAAAGCGCTGCGGCCCCACCTGCAACTTCATTTGAAAAGGCGGCTTTAGCAATAAAGATATCGCCGTCCAAAGCCAAAACCTGTGCTAAGAAGATCAGGCCATAAGGCAAAGTCGTTTTTAAAATGGCAAAGTTTGACGGATCAGGGGTTTTCAATGCGCGGATATCATCTTTATCCATGGTGAAAATAAGGCCCGCAAAAACGGAAAGGATGAGCGCAATCGTAATGCCCATCAGGCCGAAACCAGCCATCCACATCAGCCAACACCCAAATAGCCGCACAATCCACTCAGCTTGAAAAGACCCTACCATTTTCGGCAAATGCATTTGGCCCTGTGCCAAACCTCGGAAAATGATCATGGGCAGGAAAAACGGAATGGCCAGAAACAGACATATCAGGGCGGGAAGGTTCTGAAAGTTCAAGACTCTGGCTATGAGTTCTGCGCCCAATATCAATACAAAACAAAGCGGAATTGAAAACAATAAGCTTTGTCGCGATATCTTGGCGGCCATGGAGCGCGCATTCATTACCTCTTTTTTGGCCGCAATCTCGGAAACACCGAATTGCAGGGCCGAGAATATGGAGAGCAATCCCAGCTTGATCGACATCAGCAAAGTCAGGTCCGCAAATTCGGACGGGCTCATCAAACGGGCGAAGATCATATTAAACGCCAGATTGGCCACATTGGCGATGTTGGCGGAAACGAAGATAATGATTGCAGGGCCTAGTAAACTCTTCTTCTGTCCACATACTTGTAGGAGGCGAGACATCTAGACCTCCACCAAATCAAACAAGGCATTCCCACCAACTTTGCCTGGAGCCCCTTTGACTTTCGTGCAGTCGATTGTAGCAATCAGGCCGGTGTTCTGGGCCGCCGTGATTATGTCCCTTTGCTCTGGAAGCCGCACTTTGACATGCAGACCTTGCAGTCTCAATGCGTCGCAAGCTCCGACTAAGGCGGTGAAGACAGATGGATCAAATGTTTGAACGGCACACAGATCAATTATAACGCCGGGGGCCAGATGATCGATGACTTCAGGCAAATCATTGATAAGTCGATAAGACAAATGTGTTCCTGCTCTTAGGGTTTGATAGTCTAGGAGGCTGTGATCATCTTTGCGCCGAGAATAATGCTCTCGGATTTTCCATTGATTGGCTATCAGGCCCAACATTTTAAATCCGCTCTTAACGACGTCGGAGGTTTTAATCTTGGACCCGGGAATTTCGGTCCATTCAATAACCGGATATTCAAAGAACTTGTTGCGCTTCTTTTTATCAGGATCAGAAATCCGTAAAAACAACTCTACATCAAACAGCCACCCGGCACTGAATGGATTCTCTAATGCCCGCCAGAAAGCCGGCGTATTTCTAAAGAGTTTAGCCCCACATTGGGTGTCGCTAATGGGAAGACCAGTCGCCAAACGGCCAAGCGTGGCGCAGACTTTTGAAATAATTTTACGGTGAAACTCTCGGTAAACCCGATGACCAAGTCCGCCTTTGCGTGAACCAAATACAACGTCAATTTCGGGCATGCGGTTAGCAACCGACGCGAAGTCGAGAATGGCATCAATCGGTGTTGCCAGGTCGGCATCCAGAAAAGCGATATATTCGTGACCGCGTTTTGCGGCAAATTTCAAACCTTGGCGAACCGCTTCGGCTTTACCGCCATTTTGCTTCATGATTAAGGCGTCGACTTTTTCAGGTAGCGCAGCGACCGCACCACATAATAGGCTAATGGTTTGATCCTTAGATCCGTCATCGACAAAGATAAGTCTGAAATCATCCGTGTGGCGGGCAAACTCTATAAACGTGTCCAAAGCCAGTCTCTGAGCTTCATTATAGCAGGGAATAACAACAGCAATCTTTTCTGGATTCCAGGATCTATTCTGTGGGGTCATGATTTGGGTTGCGGTATTAAGCATGGCAAAATCTCCTTTGCTCTGACTGTCGCAAAAATCAGACCGGGATTTTTCGCTCGTTTGGGCGGGATTTCTTCGCAAGTCGCGAATCCGCTTTGCAATTTGCAATGAAGAATTACGCAATTTCGGATTTTGAGGCCGAATTCCCCCGTAAAAACCGGGCATAGGCTTTGCAACTTTTCTGGCGAAAGGACATCGCCATGAAAACTATGCCCATTTATATAATCATGTCTCTGATCGGTAGTTTGCCAGGGACATCGTCGGCTCAGGATAATTGTTTCGCTTCGCCTCATAAGGGGATCTGCAAGACGGAGAACATTAATCTATATGTGGGCCCGCAATCCGTCGAGCCAGGCGAAGATATCTTTATCGCCGTTGAGACTTTAACGGGCGCTTTGGAAAACAGTTCTGCCAAGACGGTCACGATCATAAATGCGGATACAGGGCGCCAATATGTGGCGCAGGTCGATCAGGGATTGGCCTATATTGAAATCAAAGCCCCGACCACGTCCGGCCGCATCGTCTTTACGGCCAAAGCAAACGGCATCAGCTCGGGGCCCGCAGAAGTTATGGTTCACGCCGCACAGGCCGGTCAATTCGATCTGATGGTTGAAAAAAATAAAGGCCAGGCATTATTGTCATCCTCCATAATTTCTGACGGCTTCGGCAATATTCTGGACGACGGCCGGCTTGTCGAAATTGATTTAATGCAGGGATCAGATGTTTACACCAACTTGCGAACCCAAACGCTCAATGGCCGTATCGGACTTCACATAGATTGCGCGTCGATCCGGCAGGCTAACACACGCCTTCGCGTCCGGATTGGAGAAATATCAAGTGATATTCAAATGCCGCCTTACCTGTGTGGAGGCGTGTAACCATGCGCCGACGTCATCTTTTTCCTGCCATTTTAATAGGGGCTTCTGGGCTTTGGTCCATGGTCGCAGCCTTTGCCAGCACACCGGTACAAACCCATGATTTTTTGAACGCGCTCACTATCGATGAAAATTATGCCTTGGGCGCCCAGTGGCAAGACGCGAATATCCCGCATGAGGACAAACTGTCGGATGCCGATCAGACACTTTTCATCCAGCTTCTAGAGCAATTTGATGGCCAGGTTTCAAAGACCGACCAAAGACAGCTATTTATCGATCAGGCCGGATCAGAATTCCAACGTCAAAAATGCCAACCCGAACAATGTCAGTTAAGCGTCTATCTCAATCGCAATTTGGCGCCGCAATATATCCACGGCGATCTGCGCCTGGTGCAATTGCAGGAAAGCTCAATTCAGCAATCCGTTTCTGTGTCCGCAGATGAAATCACTTACGGGGAAAAAACGAAAGTCAAACGGCAAGTAAGATTTATGCTTACTGAGCGGGGATGGGTTTTAAAATCGGTCGAGATCGTTGAAAGTCTCGCGTTCTCAAATAGCCAAGTTATAGCCCTAGAAACGGGCAAAATATCCGGTATCAATTATTATCCGCGCTCGGCGCCCTGGGATAAGTTTTGGGGCGAATTTCCCGTCGATGATATCGAGCGCGATCTGGACGCTATTTCTGATCTCGGCGCAAATGCGGTCCGCATCTTTATGCAACATGAATATTTCGCCAATCTCGACACACAGAAAGACGGCCTGACAAAACTGCAGCGGTTTTTGGACATGAGCGCGAAGCGCGATATCAAAGTCATCATCACAATGTTCGATCTGAGGGCGGATTACCGCCTGCAGAATTGGAGCCGGGACTCCGTCCATCTTTCAACGATTCTTGATGTCATCCATGATCACGATGCACTTCTAGCTGTTGATCTGAAAAATCAACCGGATCTGGATTTCAAGCCGTCCGGGGAAAGGCAAGTGACTGTTTGGCTCGAGGCCATGATTTCAAGCGCTCGGCAAAACCATCCCAATATCCCTCTGACCATTGGCTGGTCAGACCCGGCGCAAGCCGACAAGCTGTCCGATCAGCTTAACCTGGTCTCGGTCCATGACTATAATGACCCGAGAGGTCTTTCTGAGCGTTTGAACACCTTGCGCATAAAAGTCGCCGATCGGCCTGTATTTGTTACGGAAATCGGCCATAGTCGCTGGAGCCCGACCGGGGATAAAACTCAACGCCAGGCAAAACGCCTCGATGCACAATTATCTCAGCTAAAAAATGTAGACGGCGTCTTTGTCTGGACCCTGA
The DNA here is from genome assembly GCA_020630275.1 of Hellea sp. Taxonomy (GTDB): domain Bacteria; phylum Pseudomonadota; class Alphaproteobacteria; order Caulobacterales; family Maricaulaceae; genus JACOMS01. The sequence goes on along the minus strand of JAHDBU010000052.1, from coordinate 2,127 downwards.
ACGATTTCGATGAAATCGGCTCAAACATTGTCGGTCATCGACCGTGGCGCAAAGCCCAGCAAAAAGCCTACGGCATAACAAACAAGGACGGCGCCTGGCGACCAGCGGCTCAAGCCTTTCACGCTTTCAATCAATCTTTTCTTTCTACAGTCAAAGGAGACTAAAAATGACTACACTTGCTCTTATTTCTGCTTTCCCCCCGGCGCGCAATTCGCTGAATGAATATGGCTTCCACTTGGCCAAGGCCTTTGCCCGCCGCGATGATATTCACCGAATTGTTGTCATCGCCGATAAAATGGACGGTGTGAAAGCCGAGGTCTATTTGGATCCTAAAATTGAAGTCCAGCGTGTCTGGGATTTTAACAGCCTGAAAGCGTCGCGTGATATTCTCAGGGCGCTTAAAGCGGTAGACCCAGATTATGCCCTATTCAATTTGCAAACAGCGTCCTTTGGTGATCGGGAAATCCCGGCGGCCCTTGGATTGTTTGCGCCGTCGCTAAGCCAGCGGGCAAAAATTCCGACTGGTGTCATCATGCATAATCTGATCGACGCCGTTGATCTGTCCCAGACCAATCTGGCCGGTAAAGGCTTTCGCCAAAAACTAGTTTCCTTTGCGGGAACCCTAATCAATAAAGTCCTGCTTAAGTCCGGTTATATGAGCGTCACATTGGATAGTTTTTTGGATATTCTTCGCGAAAAGTATAAAGCCGACAATGCTTTTCTGGTGCCGCATGGATCGTTCAATTGTGAGGACCCAGCGGATATTCCGCCTCTCGTCAATCGAGCAAATTCGATCGTGACCATGGGTAAATTCGGGACCTATAAAAAACTGGATCGCATGATTAGCGCTGTTCAGCGCCTTAATAGTAACCAATATGGCCATAATCCCATTCGGCTGGTGATTGGCGGCTCCGACCACCCGGCAACACCGGGATATATCGATAGCCTCAAAGCTAAACACGCCGCTGATCCCAACATCGTCTTTCATGGTTATGTTGCGGAAGAGGATGTGCCCGGATTTTTCAAACAGGGACGAGTTGCGGTATTTGACTATGACAGCACAACTGGCAGTTCCGGTGTCCTGCATCAGGCAGCCACTTTCGGGACGACGCCTATTTATCCGCTCATGGGAGATTTCGTGGATGTTACCGAGCGTGAAGGCCTTAGTGGCTTCAACTATATCCCGCTGGACGAAGACCATCTCATGCAGACGATCGATAAAGCTTTGTCGATGAGTGAAAAGGCGCAGGAGATTGCCGACAACAATCTATCGATTTCAAAAGGCCTGTCCATGGACGTCATAGCGGCTATGCATCTTGGGTTGTTGGAACGGGTCTCTCAGCATAGGTTTTTCGCACTTAGACACTCGACAAAACGTACACTTTGGTTGCGACCTAGAATGTAAGCATTCTATATCAGATTAGCTTTTGTCTATGCTGTCCTAGAATTAGAATTAATCTCATTGATGTCAATTGTTACTCTGAATAACCGTGATAATAACTCTGAACGGAGAGCGTTTTTGACTGAAGACTATATTGTTGACACGGTGCGAACCGCAACTGGTAAGAGACGAGGGTTTCTACAAAATATACACGGCGTAGATCTGGCGGCGCATGCTATTGAAGAAATTGTTGAGCGGAACAATATTCCTCAAGACGAGTATGATGATGTCGTTTTTGGTTGTTTTGGAAACTGTAGGCCCTTGGGCATGTAATAAAGCTCGGACTGCTTGGTTATTGTGGGTTACGATTTAGCCATTCCTGGAGTAACCATAGACCGACAATGTGGTCCTCTCAGCAAGCTGTTCATTTCGCCGACCAGGCTGTCATGAGCGGCACGCAGGATGTGGCGACTGTAGGTGGCGTTCAAACTATGTGCAATATCTCCATCGGTGCCTCCATTATTGCGGGACAAACACTGGGATTTGATCATGTTTTTCATACGTCACTAGGTTTGGTAAGGAACAGGTCGGTCATTTCCATGGGGAGGAAATGATCGCGAAGGACTGGGGTTTTTCCAGACGAGATTTGGAAGAGTATTCCCCTAGCGTTGTAACAGCATGCGGCTCATGATCATAAACTCTGAAGATACCGTAGAAAATTATGATCTAAAGCCGCGAGCGCGAAT
>JAHDBU010000051.1 GCA_020630275.1 Hellea sp. | reverse complement strand
AATCAACGGCCGCTGGCGCGATCACGAAATTTATAGTCGTTTGAGTAGTGATTGAATTCACGATTCTTTCGGAGATATTTAAAGAGGCAACGGGCGCTACCTATTAGCTATATGTCTAACCATTTGAGCGTCTTCAATAAAATCATTTACGGGTTTCATACTTGTTTTGGGTCTTGATGGTCCGGTTTGTTTTTGGGTTTACGCGCTTGTCTTGGCGCGATCACCGCAAGCGGCTCCGGTTCATCGGACGGCATCAGGATCTGCTGCACATTCGGCGTTGAGAGGTCGATATCTTCTGCGATGGACGCGTCATAGACAGCCTCGTTCACTTTGTAGATTGTTCCCATCAAATGCTTACGGCAGGTTGAGGTTATTTTGGTATTAGGAATACGATCCAGATAAACCCATAGCGTGTATTCGAGGGCGAAATCTCCGGCATTAGTCATAGCCCAATCAAAAGGCTTACTCGCATTGACCATAATATCTTCATTTTCAACACAGGCTTGATTGGCAGCTGTAAACATATCCGAGACGGAGTCTTTAAATTCAGCCAGTTGAGCCATTCGTTCGTCCCGCCCCCCCGTAAAACTCGGATAGCCAATTTTATAAAGCAGGCCCTGTCGGATTCCGTTGGAGCTGGTAACGCGAGAGAGATTGTCGATCCGGTTCTGCGTAAACTGGGCATTGCGCATCAGGGTACGGTGATTGTTTCTAATATCATAAAGCACGACATAGATCAGGGTCACACGCCCAATCACATATTCATTTTTATGTCCATCGAGCATGACGACATCGCCGTCTTCGAGGATCTCAGTATTCAGGATAATCAGGCCGCTAATAATGTCCGGCGCCCATATACCGGAGGTAAAGCCAAGGAAGGCAGCAAGTAAGCCGTAAATGGGTGTAAACTTATCTTGCGCGCCCCAGATCAAGATCAAAATATAGATCAGAGTTAGAATAATGATCAGTAACATGATCAAATTGACCAAGCGGGAGCTATAGGTCTCCATGTAGACTTTTTTACTATCCAAAGTCCGTTCCTTGCCGAAACGCTTTTTAATCTGCGCGCCCAGGAAGCTGTAAAGCAACATCATGCCATAAATGGCCATGATGGAATAACCCATATTGCGGAGGAAATTAGAGGAGGTTTTCAACTCTTGTTCGACGCCATCAACAATTTCGACACCGCCCAACTGCCCTAGATTGGCCCAAAGCATAAACAGGCCGATAAGTTGCAAGCCGAAAACAAAAATATTTACGGCGCGGAATAAACGTACTTTCGGGTCCGTAGCGCCAACCGGGTCGATAAGTGAAAGGATCGGTTTGGCGAACAGGAATAGCAGAATATTGACAATGAAAATCGTCATTTGAATCAAGATTTGGGTTTGTCCCATATCTGGAAATAAGTTTGCAATAGTGTCCACGAAAATGTCCCCTTAACTCTGGCCTTTATGAATCAGCTGATGATAGATGACAAGGGTAGGACTGTTATGCGCGCCCCCCAAAATGGGCAAGCATGTCTGGGGTGATCCCCATCGCGGCGAGTGCCTTTGCCCATTTGTCGTCCAGGCCGTGCTCGAAAATCAGGCTTTCCTTTGCGTCAATGACCATCCAGGCATTTTGAGCGATTTCGCGTTCGAGCTGACCGCCACCCCAACCGGAATAGCCCACCGCCAAAACCGCCAGATCGGGCGCTTCAGACGTTGTCAGCGCTTCGAGCACGTCCCGCGTAGAGGTGAGTGCCAATGTCTCGGAAATCCGGAGTGACGTATCTTCATTATAATAGTCTGCCGTATGCAGGACAAAACCCCGGTCAATATCAACAGGGCCGCCGTCCAGCACTGGTTGATCTGCGATTTTGGCCGAGCCTTCAATGCCTACATTATCCAGGAGCTCAGAGATGATCAGTTCTTCTTTGGGCTTGTTGATAATGAGACCCATGGCTCCGTCCGAGGTATGGGAGCAGATATAAATGACGGATCTCTCAAAGCGATGATCGCCCATGCCCGGCAGGGCACATAAAAATTTTCCTGTCAAATTCGTTATATTTTCCATAAGGATAAGCTCACTTAACGGGCGATTTTTTGCAAGCCTTTCTTGTGTTTTACGCGCAATATCCCCATATCAGTAGGAAGAAATTCAGAAACGGAGGGAATCGATGACAATTAAAGTCGGTGACAAATTGCCTGAGGCAAAATTTATGACAATGGGTGCGGATGGACCTGAGCCGGTGACAAGTGGGCAGGTATTTGGCGGCAAAAAGGTCGCTCTGTTTGCAGTACCAGGGGCCTTCACGCCAACCTGTTCAGCGCGTCACTTGCCGAGCTTCAAAGACAATGTCGAGGCTATCAAAGCCAAAGGTGTTGACGCTATCGCCTGTACATCGGTCAATGATGTGTTTGTCATGGGTGCCTGGGCCAAAGACCAGGGCGTAACTGACGAAATGCAAATGCTGGCAGATGGCAACGGCGAATTCGCCAAAGCCATTGGTCTTGAACTCGATGCTTCTGGGTTCGGGATGGGACCTCGTTCTCAGCGCTACGCTATGGTTGTCAATGACGGTGTGGTCGAGGCACTTTACGTAGAAGAGGGCGGAGAATTCCGCGTTTCATCAGGAGATTACGTCCTCGAAAATCTTTAAGTTTAACATTGTGGGAGAGAGACAATGAATTTTGATGCAAACTTAATCTGGATCGGCCTGCTAGTTCTGGCTTTGGCCTTCGTCCTAAAATCTATTAAAGCCGTACCGCAGGGTATGGAATATACGGTCGAACAATTTGGCCGGTATTCCAGAACGTTGAAGCCCGGCTTGTCCTTCCTGATCCCGATCTATGAATCGGTGGGATATAAAATGAATATGCGCGAGCGTGTCATAGATATCCCGTCTCAGGATGTGATTACCAAAGATAACGCCATGGTCACCGCTGATGCGGTAGTCTTTATCCAAGTCGTCGATGCTCGGCGTGCTGCCTATGAAGTGAACAATCTTGATAACGCGATCAAGAACCTGTGTCTGACCAATGTCAGGACCGTGGTGGGTTCCATGGATTTGGACGAGGTTCTGTCACGGCGTGACGAGATTAACGCTAAGCTGCTCACAGTGATTGACGCGGCCACCGACCCTTGGGGAACCAAGGTGACGCGGATCGAAATTAAGGACCTGTCACCCCCCCACGATATCACTCAAGCCATGAACAAACAGATGAAGGCTGAGCGGGAAAAACGGGCGGAAGTATTAATGGCAGAAGGCCACAAACAATCACAAATCTTGAAAGCCGAAGGTGAAAAGGAATCAGCCATCCGCGAAGCCGAGGGCCGTCGTCAGGCTGCCTTCCTGGATGCGGAAGCCCGGGAGCGCGAGGCTGAGGCCGAGGCCAAGGCAACCGAGATGGTGTCGACTGCAATCGCCAAGGGTGATGTCAACGCCATTAATTACTTTGTGGCACAAGACTATGTGAAAGCATTCGAAACTCTGGCCAGTTCCGGCAATCAGAAAACAATTATCGTTCCGGCTGAACTGTCTAATCTGGCTGCGACGGTCGGTGGCCTTGGAGCCTTGATCAACGCAGGCAAGGAAACTGGCAAGTAGTCGGATTTATTTTTCAAGGAGGTTTTATGATTGAACTTCTCGAGCAGATGAACGGATTAAAGTGGATGGGTCTGGGCGTCGTCCTGGTCATCGCAGAAATCTTGACCGGGACGACCTATATTCTCTGGCCTGCCATCGCAGCGCTACTCGTTGGCGGGCTGGCGTTTTTGATTCCTCTCTTTAGCTGGCAAATGCAATTCTTGCTCTTTTTCCTGATCTCAGGTGTTCTTTTGATCGTCGGCCACAAATTCGTTCGTCCGCAAATGAAAGGCGGAGAGGTATCAGATTTGAATGATCGAGCCACAGCTATGGTTGGCATGCGCGTTCGGGCGATTGCTGATTTCGAACTGGGGCAGGGTCGTGTCCAGGTTGGTGACACACAGTGGCGGGCTCGCGTCAGAGATGGTAATCCAAAAGCTGGCGCCGAATTGCAGGTTAAGTCTGTTGAAGGTACGACCCTAAACGTCGAGCCTTATATCGACCTCGGGTAATATCAGGTTACGGGGCGTAAATTACGGGAAGACCGCATGAGATGTGGGGCGGTCTTCTCACCTTTTTCTAGAAATATAATCCACAGTGGTCTAACGCCTTAATGTAAGGAGGGACTTATGGAAAACTTTCTAACACCAGTATTGGCACTGATTATCTGGACTTTTGTTATGTGGGTCTGGATGTATAAACGGCGTATTCCTGCTATGATGGCGATTACGAAAAATACGCAGGAATTTATTGATAAGCCGGAGATGAAAGATCTCATTCCTGCCAAAGCCAAATGGGCCGCAGATAATTACAATCACCTACATGAGCAGCCTGTCATTTTTTATGCTTTGATGTTTTATCTTTACCTGGTCAAACTGACACCGAGTTGGATGCTGTTTCTGGCTTGGGCTTATGTCACTGTCCGCGTGTTGCACAGCCTGAGTCAAGTTACGACGAATAAAGTGATGATACGGTTTCCGCTGTTCGCACTGGGATCAATCGTATTGATGATCATGGGCGGTTATGCGGCAGGTTACAATTTTGGTTTTTTCGTTGGTGAAACCCTGGCGAAATAGTCTCGCCACGCCGCTTACGATTGTGTATGCGGAGCCTATGACTGACCGACTCGAAATTATCCGTCCAGACGACTGGCATGTGCATCTGCGGGATGGAAACATGCTGGAAACCGTTGTCAATTTTACGGCTCACCAATTTGCCCGGGCTATTGTTATGCCCAATCTGGCCCCACCAGTTACGACCGTGGAGGCGGGCCGTGCCTATAGGGACAGAATTCGTTCTGTTGTGCGTTCTGGATTTAATTTCGAACCGCTCATGACCTGTTATCTGACCGATGGTATTGATCCTGAGGAAATCCGGAATGGTTATGCGGAAGGCGTATTTACAGCGGCCAAACTATATCCGGCTCATGCGACCACAAACTCGGCTCATGGCGTAACAGATATCAAGAATATTTATCCGGCCCTCAAAGTCATGCAGGGGCTCGGCATGCCCTTACTTGTGCATGGTGAAGTTACGCATTCCGATGTTGATATTTTTGACCGCGAAGCGGTTTTTATTGATCAGGTGTTGATCCCGTTAATGGGAGACTTCCCGGATTTGAAAATCGTCTTTGAACATATCACCACAGCAGAGGCGGCGGATTTTGTCTATGAAGGGCCGGATAATCTTGGAGCTACCGTGACGCCTCACCATTTGGAGTTCAATCGCAATGCTATTTTCCAGGGTGGCATCCGACCTCATTATTACTGCCTGCCGATTGCCAAGCGCGAGAAACATCGTCTGGCGTTACGGCGTGTCGTGACATCCGGGTCCAAAAAGTTTTTCCTGGGTACGGACTCGGCGCCCCATGCGGTCGGTGCCAAGGAAGCCGCCTGTGGATGCGCTGGATTATTCAACGCGCCTTGCGCCCTACAGAGCTATCTTAAGACTTTTGAGGAAGAGGGGGCTTTGGAAAAATTCGAAGCTTTTGCCTCGCTCAATGGGCCGAATTTTTACGGCTTGCCTGTTAATACTGAAAAAGTGGTTTTAGAGAAAAGCCCAGTCCGGATACCCGAAGCCATATTGGTGGACGATACCCACGTCGTCCCGTTTCATGCGGGTGATGCCATGGCCTGGAACCTAGCCTAGCCTTTCTAGTCTTTTAACTTAATCAGCTTTCCGATCGAGGCCAAAGACAGCGTCGCCTTTATCATCATAAAAGCTCAGACGGTCGCTGGAAATTTTGTAAGAAGTTGCATTTCCAAGGCTTCTCAAAAACATGGCCTCGGTGTCCATGCCGGTCGCACAAGCCATTTCAGTTGTGATGAGATCGCCCAGCTTGAAGACATGCCGGCCGTCTTTGATGTCCATTGTTTCCTCATAAACGCCACTTATGGAGTTACAACCGGTTGAGCCTCGGATATGACCATTAGCTAGAAATTTGATGTAGGGTACGTTAGATTGATCTGTCGACCATTGCCAAGTGGATCCCGTCAGTTTTGCATGGGATGAGCCGATGGGAAGCACAGTATCATCTTTTGTGGCCGTCGTCGTACAAGCGCTTAAGCCGGCCACCAATAAAACAGCTATACAATTTTTTTTCATTTTAGTCCCAATCCCGGCGAATAAGCGAGAGTAATTCCGTGTCGTGCTCGTCAAATATGACCAGCTTCAGATGAGTGGCCTCAATTCTATGAGCATTTTGTAGCGCTCTAAAAAAGGCTGCTTCCTGTTTCATGATATCGCCCATACAAGCTTTCTTTGTACTCATTATCGGACCGATGATCAGGCGCTGTCCATTAAGTTTATAGCTACCGCCGAAATTGTTACATCCGCCATTGCCATTCATATCGCCGTCGGATCCAAATTGCACAAAAGGCGCGTCTTGACCTTCTAGGCCCCATTCGGATCCAGCAAGACTTGACAGGGGTTGATCCTCTGCTTTGGAATTGGCAATTTTGGCACATGCAACAGCGACCCCGGTCACTAAAACAAGTGGTAGCAATCGAACCCAAAACATCTAATCCTCCCGGTAAGGATCACCGAGCATACCGGCCAATTGACGCCCGTTTTCTGCCAGAGCAGCGACATCCAATGCAAGTTCTTGAGAGCAGGAAGAATGGCGGTCCTGCTCAAGATAAAAGCCTTTGTTAAAGGCCTGGATCAGATTTGATTTTCGAGCTTCGTCATCTGCAGCTTCGACTTCAATCATTTGACCCGCGTAATTGCGCCATTTCTGATCAGATGGCGTAAAGCAAAGCGTTCGTAAATAGTGAAGCTGTCCGAGATTCATGGCCATGGCTTCAACAATGGAATTAAGTTGCACCATTTCCGACTCAACCCGCATTTCAGCCTCTTCGCGCGCCTTTTGTGGATCGACGGATTCAGGCGCTGGCGGCGGCGATGATTGCGGCGTTTGCGCAAACGAGGCCGCACACATCATTAGGCCGGAACTTATCAAAATGAAACGCTTCACCGGTCCAGACTATCAAATTTTATTCTGATTGAAACGCTCATGTTCACAAAAAATGTCGTGAGCCTTTTCAATTATTCTGACGGTTTCTGACCACATTCCCATGTCTCTTATTCTGGATATATCCACCAATTCGGCTTTTGCGGCATCATCTCCGGCAATTGGATGGCCTGATTGCCATCGGGCGACATAGTCATGGAGACGGTATGGTCCATTACCAAAATCCGCATCAATGACTTCAATTTTCGAAATGATGTCGGCTTTCACCGACGTTTCTTCCTCCAGTTCCCGGTGACACGCATTTATTTCTGTTTCTTTTGGTTCGATGCGCCCACCAGGGATAGACCATTGACCTTGTCGTGGTTGTTTCCCGCGCTCAATTAACAGGACCTGATTGTCTTTAAAGCAGACAATTCCGACACATTCGATAGGTTGAGGCATAAAAATAATTTACGAGCTGAATTTCTTGCAGTATTTAAGCACAATCTGTAGAAAAAGGAAGTTCAGAGGGCTCTATGATTGAGCTATTATACCAGAGTGAAGCAGGTTTTGCTTTCGACGACAAGATAATCGAAACTATTTTGACGACAGCTCGCGAACGCAATGCCATAGAAAATATCTCCGGTATGCTGTTTTTCGACGGTATAAAATTTATCCAGATTTTAGAAGGCCCTGAAGAGAATGTTGATCGGGTGTTTGCCTCTATTACGCAAGATAGGCGGCACAGCCAAATCGAGCTCATCTACCGGGGAAGAATATTTGAACGGAGTTTCGCCGATTGGCGTATGGGATATAAATTCACGTCAGCTTTGACAGGTGCCCTGCATGAATTTGATTGGGAAGCTCAGATGGATTTGACCAAAGTGTCCGAGTCAACGGCTAATCCCGGAGTCAAACTTTTTAATTTTGTGAACCAAAATCTTGTGAAAGAAGAAACTCAATTCTAATGTGCGGGCGATTTGCTCTTTATAGGTCTCTGGCGGAAATCGCCGGTCTTTTCAATGCTGTGATTGGTGATGACGGATTATGGGATTGGCAACCCAATTATAATATTTCCCCTGGAACTGTCATTCCCATTGTGGCGCTGGACGGCAAGAGGACGCCCAAGGTTGTGCCTATGCGCTGGGGCTTACATCCACACTGGAAGAAAACCCCACCGGAGGGCCGCCCGATGTTTAATGCCCGGGTGGAAACGGCGGATGAAAAACCCAGTTTCCGGACACCGTTCCGGCGTCGGCGCTGCCTTATACCTTTAAATGGCTGGTATGAATGGGATCGTTATGAAGGGGCCAAGCGGCCTTTCTTTATCCACGAAAAGAATAGTGACTTTACTGTCGCGGCGGGCCTCTGGGATCAATGGAGAGTGGATGAGGGGATCACGCTGTTATCGGCGACTATGCTGACAACGGCTGCCGAGGGCGAAATGAAACATCTTCATCACCGCATGCCGGTTAGACTGGATGAGGCCGAGTGGGATAATTGGATGGATTGGGATGGCAAACCGTCAAAGATTTTGGAGGGTATGAAGGGCTCCGATGATCTGACGTGGTATGAAGTCTCTGACGAGGTCAACTCGGGACGTGCCCAAGGCCCTCATCTGAAAGATGCTGTTTAGCAATATCTGCCCACATGACTGTGCCTATAATTGCGGATGAAGATGCAATTAATAGACTGTCTAATATCAATATTGATATCGTCAAGTCGTGACCCATGGCCAGGAAATTGAGTTTGAAATGTAGAAAAATTAAAGGTACTACCAAAATGAACATGATGGCGATCCCTTTCAGGTCGACTGCGCGCGGATCCCATGCTCGTCTCATCAATAGTTTCCTGAACATTTTAGACGAATAAGTTGAGTATTTATCATTTAAGGCAAAACAGATCCAGATGCTGCCGATCAATAAGCTGGCAGCTTTTATGAGTCCAAATGCAAGTCGGGCTCGGCTTTTCATATTATTTTCGAAATCTGCCAAACTTTGAAACATGCCCGATTGATATTCATAGAAATGCTGCAGTCCTTCTCCGAGAAAGACAATCAGGAATGCTATAGGTGCTACGATAAATGCCTTTGGCAGAAAGCGTAGTGTGAGCTGTAATTGTTGCATAAACCCCGACATGAGCGGGGTTTACAATATTCTACTTAATTTATTCTTAGGTGCTATTTCTTCGGCGGAGGTTGTTTGCGGGTGAAAACCACAGTGTTGTCTTCAGAAAGTCCCTCATCCAGCTTGTAGTCTTCCAGATCAAACGCCCTTAAATCATCAGCTTTGTCGATGCGGTTTTGCATAATCCAGCGGGCCATTAGTCCACGCCCGAACTTGGCGTAATACTGTATATTCTTAGCTTTGCCGTCCTTGATATTCAGGAATTTGGCTTCCACCACATCCCGGCCCAGAGCCTTTTGATCGACCGCTTTGAAATACTCGTTTGATGCCAGATTGACGATGGTTTGATCTTTATGGCCCTCTAGATGTTCATTCAATGTATCAGCGATTTTCGTGCCCCAGAATTGATAGAGGTTTTTACCGCGTTTGTTCTCAAGCCGTGTCCCCATTTCCAGGCGATAGGCCTGAATGGCATCCATTGGGCGTAATAACCCATAGAGACCTGAGAGAATGCGCAGATGATCTTGTGCATATGACAGATCATCATCGGACCAAGTGCGAGCGGCCAGACCCCAATAGACATCACCATCAAAGGTCAGGCCTGCGGCTGTGGCGCTATTGCTCTTGCCGTCGAGATTGAAAGCCTTAAAACGCTCGGCATTCAAATTGGCCAGATTATCGGATAAATGCATAAGCTTTTTGAGATCATCCACGGATTGCTTTTTCGCGACCGTGGCTATCTCTTTTGTGTCCTTAGGGAGCAAAAGCGGGGTCATCTCCAACTGGGTTTCAGCCGGATCAAATTTCATTTTTTTGGCAGGGGATAAAAGTGTCAACATATCTGTTTCCTCCTAACGTCGACGGGTTGTCTGTACGCGTGGGTACAAGGAGATAGATAGTGGCTATTGAGCGTTAAGTCATCTAACAACTTATAAAATAATTGTGAAATTACGGAATTCAACTAATAACCAATCATGCGTGGGTGGTTTTCAAAATTTTCGACGAATTATCTGCTGCGTGAGTTGACACTTTTTTCTCTCGCTTTGCTCGTCATCTATTTTTCCTGGTACGGAAACACACTTTACCCCATCCGGATTTTCGCGGTTTTTTTTCATGAAGCCTCTCATGCGTTTGCGACGATTTTCACCGGTGGATCGGTTTTAGAGTTCGTCGTCAACCCAAACATCTCAGGCCATGTGCAGGTTCGAGGCGGCAATAGAGCTATCATCACAAGTGCGGGCTATATTGGAACGACGCTCTGGGGATGCTTGTTTTATATATTAGCGGCGAAATTTCGTTTCGATCGATGGATTGTCGGAATAATAGGATTATCCGTTGGAATATTGACTATATATTTCCCGGCAGGCGGGATAACCTTGTTTTTTGGGATCGGACTAGCTTTCATTTTGCTCTTTTTAGCCCGCTTCGCATCGGATTTCTGGTGTGACATCATTTTGAGAGTTACAGCTTTGCTTCTCATGATAAGACCGATTTTTTCTCTGTATTTTGGCATTATCAGATTCCGTTTACCGAGAGATATCACGCAACCGCTCAAACCCATCTCTGATGCCCATATCATGTCGAGGGCTTTTGGCGGAACGCCATCGTTTTGGGCATGGGTTTGGATCGCGATTATTTGTGTCGCGATTGTTTTGACATTGATTATTTGTTGGCGACGACCTTCTCGAAAAAAGTCGGTTTCGGTCAAACCTCGAAAGAAGATCAAGAGAAAGACAAAGTCTCTTGGCGACATGTTGTAGATGGCGATCCGGTCAAAGATATTTGCAGAAAATTCACCTTTGCGACAGTTTGTGGTCCTGTCTGCTATGGTTGGAGCGGCCTATTTTCTTTGGGGCACTAAGGTGATGTACCCTTTCGAGATCATCACGACTTTCCTGCACGAGATTTCCCACGCTTTCGGATTTTTGCTAACGGGCGGATCCGTCATCGAAATGAATGTCCACCCGGATAGTTCCGGCTCGCTGCCCGGATATGGTGGGTCCAAGTTTTTCATCTTCAGTTCCGGCTATATCGGGTCCTGCCTGTTCGGAGCGTTGATCTACCTCTCGGCAGCCAAGTCTGATTGGGACCGCTGGATTTTGGCCTTTTTTGGTGTGGCGATTTTGGGTTTGACGATTATTTTTCGCGGCAATGAGTTTGCTCTGATCGCAGGTGTGATTACGGCCATAGTCTCGCTCTTGATTGCCAAATTTGCGCCCAATGTATTTTGTGATTATCTGCTGCGTTTTATTGGCCTCACCAGCATGCTGTTCCCAGTTTACGATGTCTATCAGGGCGTTATCAAAAACCCGCAACTTCGAACAGATGCTGCCATGCTCGCCGAAAGTGTAGGCGGTTCCAGTGTCATATGGGGATGGCTTTGGATTATCGTCTCCATCCTTGTGATCGGGATGACGCTTTATAAATCTGTGCGTTGAGCGACTGATACGCCTTAAATCAAGACTCTCGGATTCATCATCTTAGTTGGGTCGATGGCGGATTTGACCGCCCGTAGTAAAGACATTTTCCCAGGGTCAGCACGCCGTGCGAGGGTGTCGCGTTTCATTACGCCAATTCCATGCTCAGCCGAGATTGAGCCACCATATTTCCCGACTATGTCGAAGACTGCTTCGGAAACTTCATTCCAATGTGACAAGAAATCTTGTTTATCTGCGCCAACCGGCTGAGCGATATTGTAGTGAATATTGCCATCCCCAAAATGCCCAAATCCGACAGGACGGCAGTACGGGATGATACGCTGCATGGCCAGGTCGGCCTCGGCGAAAAACTCCGGAATTCGATCAATAGGAATTGTGATGTCCTGTTTGATGGAGCCGCCGTTGAATTTCTGGGCTGCCGACATATTTTCGCGCAAAGCCAAGAGGTCCGCAGCCTGGGTTTCTGATTGCGCAATGACGGCATCTTGTATGAGGTCCTGATCAAAGGCCGATGCGAGCGTTGTTTCCGCCAAATGTTGGCCCGTGGCAGGGTCGCCCACTTCCCAATCGATGAGGGCATACCATGGATGTGTGTTGGCAAATGGGTCCCGTTGACCGTCGATATGGGTCAGGACCAGCTCCATACCGATTAAAGGCATGACTTCGAACATGGTCAGACTATTCCCGTGCCGACAATGCTCCAGCAGCTTAACTGCATCAGTCGGATTTTTGAGACCGACCATGGCCCGCTGCAGATGGCCGGGCTTGGGAAAGAGTTTCAAACTGGCGGCTGTTATAATGCCAAGCGTGCCTTCCGCGCCCATAAAGAGCCGGGACAGATCATATCCCGTATTATCTTTGCGCAAATCTGTCAGGCCATTGTAAATTTCACCATTAGGCAGCACCGCTTCGACGCCGAAAACCAGATCCTTGGTTGTGCCGTATTTCACGACATGGACTCCTCCCGCATTGGTGGAGAGGTTTCCACCAATCGTGCAACTGCCTTCGGATGCCAGAGACAAAGGAAATTTTCGGTTAGCTTGCTCGGCCGCGTCTTGCACGGTTTGCAAGGTCACCCCGGCTTCTGCGATGAGCGCATTGGTCGTCGCGTTGACTGAGCGGATATTATTGAGGCGTCGAGTCGATAGGAGGATTTCGCCTTGTGGAGTCTGCCCACCGACGAGACCTGTATTTCCGCCCTGAGGAACAATCTTGAGACCGGCTTCGCGGCAAATATTGATGATGGTCACGACCTCGCTGACGTTAGTCGGCATAACCATGAGCGGCGTTCGTCCGAAATATTCATCACGCCACTCGACCAGCCAAGGTGCGATGATATCCTGATCAGTGGTCCAACTTGTGGCTGGCAGGGCAGAGGTAAGGCGTTCTATACTCATCGGTTTTTCTTGTCCGCGGCCGCCCGGTTTAGGCGGTCATTAATCGCTTCTCCCAGCCCGTGCATAGGAATAGGCGCCACAGCGATACAATCGACATTATCCAATAGACGCAAAGCGTGGTAAAGATTGCGCGCCGCTTCGGCAAGGTTGCCCGTATCCGACAAATTGAACTCCGCTTCGATATCGGTCGGACCGAAGGCCAGAAAGGCCTCTCCGTTTCTTTTGTCAGTGGCGTTCAGCCGTACTTTGGCTTTGGGTGCGTAATGGCTTTTCAGCATGCCTGGCGCGCTGATATGGGCATCTGATTTCACGAGTCGAAGATCAGAAATAAAGGGAGCAAATGCGTCCGTTGGAATGGCTCCTGGCCGAAGGAGTACGGCGTGGTTATCCTCAATTTTAAGAACGGTGGACTCAATACCATTAGGGCAGGTGCCACCGTCTAGGATCATATCTACCTTATCCCCCAGATCATAGGCCACATGGCCGGCTGTTGTCGGGCTGACATGCCCTGACCGGTTAGCACTCGGCATAACGAGAGGACCAGAAAAACCGACGGCCAACATGGCCTTTGTCCAACTGATATCGGGACAACGAATGGCAACTGTATCCAAATCTGCACCAGCGGCCTGGCTGACAGCTTTCCCGCTCTTTGGTAAAACAATGGTCAAGGGTCCTGGCCAAAAATGCGCCATCAATGTTTCCGCGAGATCATTGACTTGCGCCCAATTCTTTGCGTCGGCCGGTCGGAATATGTGAACAATCAACGGGTTATGTGAGGGTCGGCCTTTGGCATTATATACACGCGCGACAGCTTCATCATCGAGTGCAAAGGCGGCGAGCCCGTAAACGGTTTCCGTAGGCAAGGCGACCAAACCCCCGGACTTCAAAATGTCCGCCGCTTTCGCCACACTTTCTTCTGAGATTTTCTGAATGTCTGGCAATTACCCAGCCCTTCATTTTCAGTTTGCGTCCATCGAGCCTTGCCTATAAGGCCAATCATGAAAAATATCTAACTTGATTTTGCGGTAAAAACGGTAATTAGCAAGCATGACCACTGAAACCATCGATACTGAGCTGGACGATGAAAAGCCCAAAGAAGCCGCGGGAACGGTTGAAGCGTCGAAAACGCTAGCAGAGAAAATTAAAGCCGAAATTCCTTTTGTAATCAAGTTAGTTGCTTTCTTACTCGTGTTTTGGACAACGATTTTCGGGCATTATAAAATCCCAAGTGAAAGCATGCAGCCGACTTTGGAGGTCGGCGATCATCTCTATGTATCGAAATTTCCATATGGGTTTTCCAAACATTCTTTGCCGATAGGTTTGCATCATTTACCGTTGCCGGAGGGTCGGATTTTTTCCAAACTACCCCAACGCGGAGACGTAGTAGTTTTCAGGCATCCCTATCAACGTATCGTTATGATCAAGAGGGTTATCGGCCTGCCCGGTGACACTATACGAATGAGCAATGGACGACTTTACGTGAACGATAAAGTCATTGATCGGAAGCCGATTGAACAGCGGCGCTACGTGACTTACGCGAAAGAGCAAGAAGATCGAAGAGATGTTATCGTCCGGTCTTATGAAGAACAGTTTGATGAGGAAGAAACTCCACATATTATTTATGAGCGTAGGGATAATGGCCTTTTCGACAATACGCAAAAATATACGGTCCCTGCAGACTCAGTTTTCTTCATGGGCGATAATCGGGATGGTTCGGCTGATAGCCGTGCCCCTTATGGCCACGACAAGTTTAAAATTGAAGACGGTAAAAAAGTCATCACATCCGGCCCAGGCTTCGTGCATAAAGACTATCTCATCGGTCGCGCCGATCTGATCATGTTTTCACGCTATAAATGTATGAAGAAAGAACCTGGCTACCACTGCGGCAAGAAACGGTTTTTCTCTAAAATAAAGTGACGGCCTGTAAAACAATCCA
>JAHDBU010000180.1 GCA_020630275.1 Hellea sp. | reverse complement strand
CTATGAACGCCCCCGTGGATAACACCGCGAAAGCCGCCAAAGTCACACCCATGATGGCCCAGTTTCTGGCTATCAAACAGGACGTGGGTGAAGAGATTCTGCTGTTCTACCGCATGGGCGACTTCTACGAGTTGTTTTTTGATGACGCCGTCCGGGCGGCGGCCGCACTTGATATTGCGCTTACCAAACGGGGAAAGCACCAGGGCGCGGATATTCCTATGTGTGGCGTGCCGGTCCATGCGGCTGAAACCTATCTCCAGCGCCTGATCAAGAAAGGGTTTCGTGTTGCCGTCTGTGAGCAAACCGAAGATCCGGCCGAGGCCAAAAAACGCGGATCCAAAGCAGTGGTACGCCGGGAAGTGGTCCGCACGGTTACGCCCGGCACGCTCACCGAAGATGCTTTGTTGGATGCGCGCGGGGCCAATTTTATTCTCAGCCTCGCCCGGTCTTTGACAGGCGATTATGCCATATGCTGGGCGGATATTTCCGATGGTCGTTTTGAAGTCAGCCTCTTGGCTGAAGATCGCATTGCCAGCGAGATCATGGCCATCGCCCCGCGCGAATTGGTCCTTCCAGAAAACCTCTATCAATCACCGGACCTGATGGCGCAGATAGGGTTACCACCGGGCGCATTCACGCCATTGCCAAAATCAAAATTTGACCCCCGCAGTTCAGAGCGCCGTATAAAAGAGACCTTTGGAATCGCCAGCCTCGATGGATGGGGGGATTTTTCCCAAGCGGAAATTTCAGCGGCGGGCGCGATGCTGGATTACCTGGCGCTGACACAGGCCGGGAGCCCGGTCCGACTGTCACCGCTTCGTCAAAAAGCCACAACCGGGTTTATGGCCATTGATCCGGCCACCCGTGCCAGTCTGGAAATTGACCGATCCCAGCAAGGCACACGCAAAGGCTCACTCCTGGCCGTTATCGATAGAACCATTACCGGACCGGGCGCGAGACGGCTGGCCGACCATCTGGCGCGGCCTTTGCTCGATATAGACGTCATCCGCGCCAGGCTGGATGCGGTCGATTGGTTCACGGCTGACGAACCCCTGCGAGACAATGTCCGACAATCGCTCAAGCAAAGTCAGGACATGGCCCGCGCCGTCAGTCGGCTGTCTCTAGGCCGGGGCGGCCCGCGTGATATTCAAGCCATTAACAAGGCCATTCAGACGGGGATGGATATTCGCGAGGGCGTGACATCAAGACCTGATATCCCGGCACAAATCTCAGATTGCATCGCCTGTTTTGATCTGACTGATGACATTACAGAACTCCGCAGCGATATTGAAACCGCGTTCAAGGTCGAGCCGCCTTTATTGGCCCGAGATGGCGGTTTTATTAACGCAGGCTGGGATAGCCATCTTGACGGCTTCCTGCAACTTCGGGACGATAGCCGCCGCGTGGTCGCCGGTCTACAGGCGCAATACGCAGAGACGGCCAAAGTCCCTAGCCTGAAAATCAAACATAATAATGTGCTTGGCTACTTCGTTGAAGTCACACCCAAATATGCCGACCAGATGTTGGCTGATAAGGACGGGCCATTTATCCACCGCCAGACCCTCGTCAGCGGTGTGCGTTTTACGACCACGGAATTGGCCGAACTCGACAGTCAAATCGCGGGCGCTGCCGATAAAGCTTTGGCTCTGGAGTTGGATATATTTGAGAACTTTGTGGCCCGCATTACAGACCATTCCGAAACCTTGCGAGCGATGGCAGGGGCTCTTGCCTTGTTGGATGTGCACAGCGCCCTGGCCGAATGGGCGGTGGAAACCAAAGCTATTCGCCCCGTCGTCGACGACAGTAAAGCTTTCACCATCAAAGACGGCCGCCATCCGGTCGTGGAAGCCGCCCTGAAAAAAGAGGCGGGGTCGTTTACGGCCAATGATTGCCAACTTGATGCCGACGCCAAAAAGGGCGCAAGGTTGACCCTGATCACCGGGCCTAACATGGCTGGTAAATCCACCTATCTCCGGCAAAATGCGCTCATGTTTATTCTGGCTCAGGCCGGGAGTTTTGTGCCCGCCACCGAGGCCAAGATTGGGATTGCAGACAGCCTGTTCTCGCGGGTTGGCGCCAGTGATGACCTGTCCAAGGGGCGTTCGACTTTCATGACAGAGATGATCGAAACGGCTGCGATTTTAAACCTGGCTGGCCCGAGGAGTTTCGTCATCCTGGACGAAATAGGACGCGGCACAGCAACGTTTGATGGTCTTTCAATCGCCTGGGCCACGGCTGAGCATTTGCACGAAATAAACCTCAGTCGCGCCTTATTTGCAACGCATTACCATGAGTTAACCGACCTTGTTGATAATCTGCCCGGGGCGTCCAATGCCTGCCTGCGGGCCAAAGAATGGGACGG
>JAHDBU010000050.1 GCA_020630275.1 Hellea sp. | reverse complement strand
GGCAAGCGTGGCGCGGCAGCAACACCCCCTTAGCGTACATTAGCTTTAGTCGATTGTTTTCATAATTTTGTTACCGTTAGCTTTCGACTTTTAAAGGCGGTCGCTCTCATATCAGCTAATACTTTTAACTCAGCTTTTAATTTGGTATGCGTATTAAGTTCGTAAACTGAGATATTTTGAAACTCGACATCATTATATTAACAAACCAATATGGTTGCGACGTTCAGTCCATTTTAGGCGTAGATATAATTGCTAATGACTTGCGGTATCTTAGTCATAATAACAGCCTAGAAACTTCATTTTTGAGAACCTCCATAACATCAGAGTGCTCGACTCTCATAAAGCTCGGTTTAGCTTTCTATGAAGAAATCGTTTTAATACCCATGGCAGAAGTTCGTCTAAGGACGCAAATCCTGATGATAATTAATCTCCAATTTTGAATTGGCATTCTGAATTTAGGTTTGCAATCTGCAAAATTTATCAATTGATAACTATATTTCCCGACCGAATATTAAGTCATTTAATAGATTTTTGCTGTTCAGGAGAACGTGTGGACAGCATCATTTTTGGAATATGTGCGGCCGCTTTTTCATTTTGTCTCGGATACGGTTTTAAACGATCGAATCTGAAATGGGAGGGACAGGCTAAAGAAGCAGAACGCCAGGCGGCCATGCGCGCTGAGCAGCTGCAAGCAACCGTGTCCGCCTCTCTGGACGGAATTATTGTCATCAATTCAGATGGAAATGTGGTGGACTTCAGCGAATCTGCGGAGCGCATCTTCGGCTATAACCGAGAAGACATACTCGGCCAAAATATGGCCGAGCTCATTGTTCCTGAAAGATATCGAGGTTCGCATAATGCCGGCATGGAACGCATGCGGGAGACGGGACAAAGCAAGATATTGGGTCAGCGCATTGAGATTGAGGCGATGCGGGCAGACAGCTCTGAGTTTATGTCAGAACTCGCGATTTCCCAAAGTTCAAGCGAAAACGGCGATATATTCATCGCCTATATCCGCGATATTTCGAAACGCATCGCCGCACAAAAAGACCTGATTGCGGCTAAAGAAGCAGCTGAAGCCGCAAGTGAAGCTAAATCAAGATTTCTAGCAACGATGAGTCATGAAATTCGGACGCCATTCAATGCGGTTCTGGGTATTCTTGATATTCTTGGTGAGACAAAACTTGATGATGAACAACGGCATTTGGTGAAAACGGCAGAATCGTCTTCGGTGGCTCTGCTTAGGGTCATCAATGATGTTTTGGATTATGCACGAATGTCCGCAGGGCAGGCAAAAATAATTTCTAATCCGTTTAGAGCTAATGCTGTCTTCGATGACGTCGTTAAATTGTTTGAATCCCAGGCTAAAGATAAGGGATTGGAAATCAGTATGAAAAGGGATGAGGAACATGATGATATTTATCTGGAAGGTGATATCGGCCGGATAAGACAAATACTGCTCAACTACGTTAGCAACGCAATCAAGTTTACAGATGAAGGCACCTTGAGTTTAAGCATTGCTCTCGAGCCAGTTGATGATGAGCACCAATTATTAAAATGCTCTGTGTCTGATACGGGTATCGGCATTAACCCGGAGGTCTTGGAAAATCTGTTTGATGAATTCTTTATGGCCGACGACTCTGATACTCGCGAATTTGAAGGTACTGGTCTGGGCCTGACAATTTCTAAAGGTCTGGCAGAGCTTATGGGCGGTGAATTAGGCTGTCATAGCGAGCCTGGACAAGGGTCAACTTTCTGGCTCAGCGTGCCTCTCAAGGTGACCACGGTCGCAGCCATCCATGATCGATACGAACAGAATGCATTCGATATGAAAAATTGCCGAATTCTTGTAGCGGAAGATAATGTCACGAACCAGATGGTTATCCGTCATATACTTGAGGGTCGTTGCGCCGAATTGACGGTCGTTGAAAACGGTGTCCAAGTCTTGGATATGCTAGAGCAGAAGGAAATCGATCTCATTCTGATAGACATTTTCATGCCAAAAATGAACGGCAAGGAAGCCACGCGTATCATTCGAGCTTCGAATAACCGACACAGCGGTATTCCTATCATCGCTCTGACCGCAATGGGCAGTTTTCAGGATCTAGATGCCTTGCGAGAAGATGGCGTTGATGAAGTCGTCACCAAGCCGTTTAAAAAGGAAGATTTGTTCGCGGCTATCAGCAGCGTATTGGGTCAGAAAAAGCTAACTAGGCCAACCGTAGAGTTAGAATTTGGCGGGTTTGCAGATCAATTGGACGCCGAAGATGTTCCGGTATTTGCCCAGCAATTGAGGTTGGATTTAGAGGGCGTCGCCGCTGAATACTTAGCCGCGCAAATATCTGAAAAATGGGATGACTTATTGCGACCCAGCCACACCCTAAAAGGCCTGGCTGGAACATATGGAATGTTGGACCTGTCAATGCTGGCCGAAAAAACAAACACAGATATCGGGACAGGAGAATTCGTTAGATGTCCGGAACAGGTAACGACCACTTTAAAAATATTGGCGGATTATCTGGATAATCTCGAGGAACTATTTGTTCGCGCGAAAGACGTGGCTTAGGGAGGCTGACATGGCTGGAAGGCATAAAATATTGATCGTAGAGGACACACTGTCCATGGCGCTCATGTATGAGAAAATGCTCAAGCGTGACGGCATCCGCGCGGAGTTATGCCAGAATGGCCGTACCGCCCTGGAAATGTTGAAAACGGGTGAATTTTCGACTGTTTTACTGGACCTTCAATTACCTGAAGTCAGTGGTGTCGAAATCCTGCAGGAGATGCAAACGTCGCCTTATGATGTGACCTTTATTGTTATAACGGCCAATGGTTCGGTCAATGCGGCCGTCGAAGCCATGCGTCTGGGCGCCTATGATTTCCTGATCAAACCTTTCACAGAAGAACGCATGGTGACATCGGTCAAAAACGCACTGGAGCGTTCCAAGCTTAAGCGCGATGTTAAGAGACTGGCTAAAAATTCCATTCGTGATTTACCGGGTTTTGTCGGACGTTCCGACGTCATGAAAAAAGTTTATTCTACCATTAGTAGTCTCGCCAGCTCTCGCGCACCTGTATTTATCACAGGCGAATCCGGCACAGGGAAAGAAGTTACGGCCCGGGCTCTGCACGAGGTTGGTGAGCGTCGTAAGAAACCGTTCATCGCCATTAACTGCGCAGCTATTCCTGAAAATCTGATCGAGTCTGAAATCTTCGGTCATGTCAAAGGCGCATTCACAGGTGCCAACGAGGCCCGTAAGGGTGCGGCCAGCATGGCCAATGGCGGGACTTTGTTTCTGGATGAAATCTGCGAGATGGATATCAACCTGCAGGCCAAGATGTTACGCTTCTTACAGACGGGACAGATAAAGCGCGTAGGCAGCGATTGGCAGGAAGACGTGGACGTTCGTATTGTATGCGCCACTAATCGCGACCCTATGGTTGAGGTCGCGGAGAAGCGTTTCCGCGAAGACCTGCTTTACCGTTTGAATGTTCTGACTATCGACCTGCCACCCCTTCGGGCGCGCGGAGAAGACATCACAATGCTGGCCGAAAATTTTCTCAAGAAATTTGCTGATGAAGAAAACAAGCTATTCGAATCAATTTCTGAGGACGCCCGCCAGCGACTTCTTGGTCATGACTGGCCCGGCAATGTCCGGGAGCTGCAAAACACTATGCGCAAGGTCGCCGTTCTGCATGACGGCCCTGAACTTATGGCTGATATGCTACAGTTGCAGGTCCGCGTTAGTTCAAACCCAGCGAATTATGCACTCGTTCAAGCGGTGGAGCCAACTATTCCGACCCGCCCTGCTGGAACCTATTTCAATGTAAATCTGGATCAATCATTCGCCGAAATAGAGCGGCGGATTATAGAGGCTGCTATCGAGCATTGCGGGAACAGTATTCCCAAGGCTGCCGAAATGCTGGCACTCAGCCCGTCAACTATTTACCGGAAAAAAGAAAACTGGGTGAACGAAAGCGAAAACGCGACTGCCAAAGCCATCGCGTCCTAATTCCCCAAGTCGGGTTTTCTGTTAGCCATCACAGACCGTCATAACGCCAAGGCTCTGGGCCAGACGGGCTTCAGCTGCACGCAGCTCAGCGGTTGCGATATCCTCGCGCAAGATCGACATTTCGAGCAGCAGCTCTTCCTTGATGAGATAAATCTCTCTGTTCTTTCCGGCTATAACGTCGTCTCTCAGTTTTTGCGTGATTCCAGCTTGAACGTCTTTGGCTTTCCAGGCGAGTTTCATCTCTTCTTTCAAATTCTTTACATCTTCATTGGCGAGAGCGACCTGAGCCATAATAGTAGTCGCGATAACGTCCAGCTCTGCTTCTTCAATGGCGAGACGGGCTTTCCCCTGACGTTTGGTTTTACCCATATTGACCAGCCCCATTACATCCCAGGACAGGCTAACGCCGGCCAACAGAAAGTCCTGATTTAAGGCAAAACTATTGGTATCATTGTTAGCTGACATAAAAAGTGACAATCCTGGCAGTCGTCGTAGAACATCCTTTTCGTTGTTAAGCTTTGTCTGATCAATCGTGTATAGGTGACGCCTGATTTCAGGACGGTTTTCAAAGGCAAAAATGAACTGAGTATTGAGTGAGCCGCCCAGGGTTGAACCGAATTCATCGCCGGCAGGGGGAGCGGTCGCGTCGATAATGAGTTCGGTTCCTTGGGGGACGTTGATAAGTTTCTTCAGATCTGAGTCTGCTGAGGCTAGTCCGCGATACATGCTTTCATACCAACGCTTGATATCTATTAGCTCACGCTGATACATCCATTCCGTTAGCTCTTTTTCCTCGTCTTTTGAGGCTTCTTCGGACGATAGCTGCAAGCCATATTCGATCCGAGAGTTAAGCCAGTCACGTTTCTTCGAAGCCCGGTCGAAAGCGGCTTTGCGCCAATAAGCACGTTCCACATCGACCATTAACTGATGACAACCAGCCCGGTTATTTTCGATCAAGTCAAAACCTTTTATGTCTGCGCCAGCCTTATTGTGACTGTGCAGCGCAAGGTCGAGCAAATTCCAGGTTAAAGTAACATTGGAATTGGCTAAGGATTGGTCCTGAGCTGTATAAAATTCTTCAGGCATGACCGAACCGAGATCATCCACCCTTACACCTACAGACGCATTGGTATTATTGCGCCAACGGCCAAAGCTTTTTGTGTAAATTTGTGGTAGCATGTTTTTGATCTGAGCGTTCTCGCCCTGCAGTTGAACCATCATTCGGTTAACCCGCTGGCGGTATGCCACGTTACGGGTGGCAGCCATTTTTCGGGCATCTTCCAGCGTGAGAGGTTTTGTTTCGAAATCGGAAGGTAGCGGTGCACTATTGACCAAGTCAGAGGCGATGGGAGCAATATTCTCGGAATTATACTGAACCGGTGTGACCGCGCAGGCAGCAAGCGTAAACACTGAGGCCACTAATAAAAGTTTAAATGATTTTTTCATAACGAAGTCCTTTCTTGCTAGTTTCATTGCAAGGCCGGAACCATGTTTTAGATACGTAAATTCAGCAACTTAGGTGGTTAATGAAACCTTACCGCCGTAATTTTCTTGCATTCTGCAAATCCAGCTTTGCAAGCTGCAAATTCATCGCTGAATCTCATATGTCATAGCGTCATAGGCGATATCAAATATATCGTCACCAAATACAAATTGCTCTTGGAATGAGTCGGTGGCCAAGCTTTCCATTCCGTTTATATTGAGCGTCCGTGTTTTAGAAATGACTGCTGGTATAGGGTCAATTTTGACTGAGACTTTTCGCAGCTCTCCAGGCCGCAAACTTTCTTGAATGTAAAAAGGTAACGCAACTTGCATATCGCCATTCCTATGGGCGATCTTGAGCTGAAGTGTATTGACGATTTTTGTACCGTGGTTCTTAAGATTGAGACTGAGAAATTTGCCATCAAAGCGGACGTCGGCGATTTGAATGGATTGATAAAAGCTCACAGAGCAAACAGTTGATTGAACATCAATCGAGATATCGACGGGAGCTTCTAAAAACTCCGGAACGGAAAACTGGTCCGGGTCATAGACGGTATTGAAGTCCGCGTCGGGTATTTTTAGAAACCCTTCAAACCCAACTAGAAAAGGTGAGCTTCCCCCTGGTGACAGGCGATGCGCCCCTAGCCTACCCATATTCTGCGTGGCCATAATGTTACCGTTTTTATCCAACGCATTGGCCTTGAGCTGAACACAGGCGGGAAATGGAGAACGATTGGACAATTGCCCGCTGACGAAATAGCGACCATCTTGTTCGAATAGGGTGGCTTCCGAACTGGAAATTCGCGGGCGTTGTAATTTCGCAACGGGCTCCTGCCCCGGCCTGATCGTCTGCCGACTGGTTTTATCTAGAAATTCGTCTGTCGTGTCCTGATCCACGATTGTAAGGTCAAATATAGCCTTGTCGGTTTCGTAGATAATTTTTCCGTCGCGAAACGCATGTGTGACATTGACGGATTTATACCCCAGCGCAGTCAAATAGATGAGCTCCATCTCGGCATGTTCTGGCGAAACCTCAATAATTCTGACTTTCGTCAGTTTGCCATAAGATGGGAGTAAACCGCCGCGCAAAAGTTGGTCCCGCAAATATTGCGGATAGCTTATATTTGTGTCCAGCAGAGCATAGGCCTTGTCATATTCGCGAAAATCCAGATGACCATAATAGGCGGCAACAATTTCATCTTGGTTCAATTGATCATTTTCATTCATCAGGGATGTAATTCCGCCAATGAGTATCAGACAAAGTACAAAAGGCGCAATTCGCAAGCCCCAAAGCACAGGTGAAGGAACAGCTCCAAATTCAACGACCTTTACTGTATAGTATCCATCCTTGTTTTGAGAAACAAGTCGCCCCCTCACCGCCAGAGAAATAAAGGCCAAAAAGGCGAAGCATAGACCAGTGATGGGCAATATTCCCCACCAGTATATTTGATAAGTTGGCAAGGCACGTTTTGGGCGAACATCCGGAAGAGGAGGCACATTGGCCTTCTCCCAAACCATCAATCCATTGGAAAGACGAACGACAGGGTTCCAACCCGTATAATGTAAAAGCGGGTCATAATATTCATCATTGGAGAACACATATTTTAGATGAAATCTATCAGCGTTGGTCAGGAATTGATTGAGCGAAGCCAGTCCCGGCACGCCGGCATATTTAGAGTTTTCAAGACGCTCTACAGCATAATTGGTCAATGACGGCAAACGACGGGCTGAATTGTAATTTCCGTCAACGGACTCTGCATTGATCAGCGCGCTATGATAGGCGAATTGATCCCCTAACCCCAATGTAAGATAGCGCCACTGATTATGGCCGTCCTCGTCCATAAATTTGACAATGGGCGCCGGGTCTACAAAATTCGGTTGGGTCGGTTGGACTTTGGGAAGGAGTGCCACGGCAACAGGTCCCAGAGCATAAACCGTGAAAATGCCAACGAGAAACAGTCGCGTGCCCAACTCGCCAAATAATTGGCCTAACAATCTACCACAGCTTCCAGCCAATAAAGAATAAGCCAGTAATCCAGCAATCGGTAATATTAAGAGCGTCGCCCAAAAGGTAAACCTGTCCAATGTCAAAATATCAAAAGCGCCGCTCAGAATTAATTTTGGTATCGGAGTTGTACCTCCTGTACCTAAAAGCAGGGCGAATAAGATCGACACTCCAAGAGGCCAAAGGGGCGTTCTGAGTTTCGCTACAACATAGGGTAAGGCAAAAATTAACAAGCCCCAGGGAATAACGAAAAAAATCAGGCCCAGATTAGGTTTTTCGATAAAGCTCTCCCGGCTGCCATGAGGAATGCTGACCTGTGTAATCGGATCAGTTATAGACCAGTACCAATAAGGGAAAACTATCCCAATAATCAGAACCAGCATGCAAAGACCTAACAACATTCCTCTGGCCGGGGCCGCCATCCAGGACCACAATATATAGCGGGAAGATACTCTCTTCTCTTTAAAAGGCTCTTTCATCCAACGCCTGAATAAATCTCGAGACAAAGTCACTTTCTCGATGGCCGCAAAGGATTTCAGATTTGCAATCCAGGCAGCAAGGCCTATGGGTGCCACGAAAAACAGGGTGCCAAACAAGGGCGTTACATGATGGGCTGAAGTCGCGCCTGCCGTGAAACATAATGCAAGTGCCAATTCCTTCCATCCGCCTTTTTCGATCCATCTGGACATATGGGGCATGGCATTTAGAAAAAGCGCAATTGAAAAAATGGTCGGGAGTTGACCAAAAATATGAACTGTCTCAGCGATTGAAGTCGAGAAAACTGCCAACAGGGCGGCAAGCGCTGCAGCGTCTTTATGCACCCATATTTGGCTAAACCTGTAAACGCCTATAATCAGAAGCGTAACGGCTCCTGTCATAACAGTTACAAAGGCTGCTCGCATATCCATGAAATTCATCAGCAGAGCCACAGATTGGTGGCTGCCGGGTGGATAGGCTGTGACCGTGAACCCCGTATACCAGCGGTTTTCCCACGGATTGAACCATTGCCGATTATAATGATCCGCGAAAAACATGTGAATATAGGCATCATAGGTCTGCCCATAGGTAAAAGGCAGCAAGGCCCCGTGCAGAAGCAGAGCCAGAATGATGGCCAGATAGGCCAGATTTCGCGGATTAACCGTCACGGAAAATCAGGCCCTAATCTGTCTTATCAGATTTAGTCCGATAGCCATAAAACCCGCTCCAAAAACGCCGAGCTTGATGTGCAGTAAAGTTCCATAGTCCAGCCCGGCTTCCATTTGCATCATAACACCGACGCAAGAATAATAGATTAAGGTCAGGCCTATTAGTATATTCGGCGCCCATTTCTGACCCTGAGCCAGCATGGCGACAACAGCCAGCTGAACACATACAAAACACCCGCCAATCGCACCAGCAATGACAACCATGGACGACAGATTGGTATATTGATGCCCTAAAAAGAGCCCTACAAACACCTCGGGTTGAAGAGCCAGACACATTAGCGCCCCACCGCAAATCAAGACCACCATGGCTAAAACTTTCAACAAGGTCTGATTGGCATGCTCTCTGGATCGGGATTGCGACGCCACGAGCGGCTGGACAACAGTGGCTAGAGACAGAAAAGCGAAGAAGAATATGCGTTGGACCAATAATAGCCCCGCAGCACCACCAGCTACGTTTTCAGAAAAATAAGCCTTTGCGATGAAAATATCGCCATCCAATACCAAAACTTGAGCCAGGAAAATAATCAGATATGGCGCCGTTGTCTTCAAGACCGCGCTCCGACCTTTATGCGGGTGACGCAAGGCCTGCAAATCTTCGCGGTCCATCGTAAAAATAAGGCCGGTTACGATAGAAGCCACCAAGGCTACTGTTATACCTGTCATCCCAAAACCGGCCATCCAGAGGAGCCAACAGCCAAAGAGGCGAATGATCCATTCAGTTTGAAAGGACCAGACCATTTTAGGCAAATGAAGTTGTCCTTGTGCCAAACCCCGGAAAATAATCATGGGTAAAAAGAGCGGGATCGCCAGAAATAAGCAAATAAGTGCGGATTGGTCTTTGAAGTTCAAGACATGTGCGAGCGACTGCGCGCCTATAATCAGTAACAGACATAAGGGTATACTGAACAAAAGACTTTTTCGGGTCAGCGACGCGCTTATTTCACGGGCCTCGTGCCGACTGGATTTGGCCGTGATTTCCGAAATTCCGTATTGCAACGCGGAAAAAATTGTCAACAGTCCCAACTTGATCGACATCAACAATGTCAGGTCCGCAAATTCACCAGGCGTCATCAACCGCGCAAACAACATATTAAATGCGAGATTAGCGACGTTGGCGATATTAGCCGAAACAAATATGATCAGGGCCGGACCCAGCAGAGACTTTTGTCGCGATATGGTTTGAGCAAGTCGAGACATTTAAGCCTCCACCACATCAAAACTGGCGCTGCCGCCGATTTTACCCGGCGCGCCTTTGACTTTTGTACAATCGACCGTCGCGATTAGGCCTGTATTGCGCGCAGCTGCGAGAACAGCCTCGTCTTCGGGTAAACGTATTTTTACGCGCAGACCTTCATTTTTAATGTGGTCACAAGCAACCATGAGCGCCGTGAAAACTGATGGGTCGAAAGTTTCAACGGCACGAAAATCAAGAATGACACCTGGCGCTAATATATTCACAAAAGATGGCAACTCAGCGATCAAGCCGCGGGTCATGTGTTTTCCAGATCGTAAAATCTGGTAATTAGTAATGAGATGGTCTTCCTTACGTCGTGAGTAGTGTTCACGGATTTTCCACTGATTGGCTATCAGACCAAGCATTTTAAATCCGCTTTTGATGACATCTGAAGATTTGATTTTGGACCCTGGTATTTCGGTCCATTCAATCACCGGGTATTCAAAAAACTTATTGCGTTTCTTTTTATCCGGATCGGAAATTCGTAAGAATAGCTCCACATCAAACAACCAACCGGCACTGAAGGGGTTCTCTAAAGCCCGCCAAAAAGCTGGTGTATTTCTAAAGAGTTTCGCGCCGCATTGGGTGTCGCTGATCGGTAATCCTGTCGCCAGCCGGCCTAGAGTTGCACAGACCTTTGAAATAATTTTACGGTGAAATTCACGGTAAACCCGGTGACCCAGCCCCCCTTTGCGGGAGCCAAACACCACGTCGATTTCCGGCATGCGGTCCGCAACAGAAGCGAAGTCAAGTATGGCATCAATAGGCGTAGCTAAATCCGCGTCAAGAAAGGCGATATATTTATGTCCGCGTTTAGCCGCAAATTTTAGTCCCTGGCGGACGGCTTCAGCCTTACCACCATTTTCCTTCATGATGAGGGCATCGACCTTGTCGGGCAGAGCTGCCATGGCCCCGCATAAAAGACTGATGGTTTGGTCTTTTGAGCCATCATCAACAAATATGAGACGAAAATCATCTATACCTCGCGCAAACTCGAGAAAGGTATCAAGCTCCAGTCTTTGAGCTTCATTATAACAGGGCACAATGACCGCAATTTTTTCAGGCCTTTTGGGTTGATCCCGTAGCGCCACCTGTAGTTTGTTTGTGTTTAATTGTGCTGACATGACAAAATCTCCTTTGCCCTGACTATCGCAAAATACAGGCCGCAATTTCTCCCTTGATTTGGTAGCTTTTCTTCGCATCTCGCGAATCTCTATTGCATTTCGCAAACCGAATTTTGCCAATTTCGGAATTTTGCGCCGCTTTTCCCTGAAAATTCCGGGCACAGGCTTTGCAGCTCTATGGGAAACGGAGACATGCTATGAGAATAATACCGATTTATATAATGATGTCACTTATGACAGTCGTGCCAGGTACGGTCCAAGGTCAGAGTAAGGGTCAGGAAGGCTGCCTTATCGTCCCGCATAAAACTCTTTGTAAGACAGAAAGTCTCAATCTTTATGTGGGCCCTCAATCTGTGGAACCTGGAGAAGATATTTTTATCGCCGTTGAAACCTTGACAGCCGCTAATGACAGCAGTCAGGCCAGCTCAGTAGTTATAATTGATGAACTGACCGGGCAAAGATATGAGGCACCGGTTGTGCAAGGTCTGGCCTATATTGAATTGAAAGCCCCCAACCAGGCCGGGCGCCTGACCTTCCGAGCCGAGACGGATAATGTGACCTCTCAACCGGCTGAAGTTCTCGTCCATGCCGGGCAAGCTGCCAGCTTTGATATACATATAGAAAAAAATAAGGGTCAGGCTTTTGTCTGGACCTCAATTATTACTGATAAATTTGGTAACTTCGTCGATGACGGTATAACCGCCACCATAGAATTGGTCAGCGACGATACGGTCTATGCGTCATTGCAAACATCGACCCAGGGCGGACGTATCGGTCTTCATATACCGTGTGGCGAGATTAAAAAAACTCAGAGCCGCATACGTGCCAGAATTGGTTATGCCGTTCAGGAAATGAATATTCCGACCTATCTCTGCGGCGGTGAAATCTAATGCGTCGCCGGACGACATTTCCATTGGTTTTATTAGGCGCCACGGCACTTTGGTCGGTTTTTGCGACTTTGGCCGGTTCGCCCGAGAAAAGCTATTATTATCTAAATGACCTTGTTGTTGAAGACAATTACGCTGTTGGGATTTTTTGGCACGACAAGGATATTCCCCACGCAGAAAAACTGAGCGAAGCAGACAAAACTCTGTTTATGAGGATGATTGCTGACTTTGACGACCCAGGGACATCCCGGTTTGAACGTCAGATTTTTCTGGGACAGGCCGCCGACAAAGCCGCGCAAGAAACCTGTCCGCCATCTGCAAAGTCCTGCAGCTATACAGCTTATTTTAACCAGACCATTAGCCCTACCTTAATTCACGGTGACTTGCGTCTGATCAGCCTGGAGGCCAGAACTTTACGTCAGGACGTCACCCTTTATCCTGCGGACAATCGCGTTGAATACGGTCCAAGATACACCGAGTATCGAAAGATGCGGTTCATGCTGACTGAACGCGGCTGGGTGCTGAAAACGGTTGAAACAACGGAAATACGCTTAATTGAACAGCAGCCAGCCCTACCCTTACAGACACCAAAAATGTCCGGTCTGAATTATTATCCAGCTTCGGCATCGTGGGACGATTTCTGGGACGTATTTCCGCAGAAACACATCGCTGAAGATCTAGACATTATTCAAGACCTTGGCGCCAATGCTATCCGCATTTTTGTGCAGCATGATTATTTTGCCAATCCTGAGACACAAGCGGACGGACTTTCCAAATTGAACACGCTGCTCGAGATCTGCGATGAACGTGATATAAAGGTCATCGTCACGCTTTTCGACCTGAGGGCTGATTATCGTTTTCAAAACTGGGGTCGGGACTCTGTCCACCTTATGACCGTTCTTAAAGCTATCAGGGGTCATCCCGCCTTGCTGGCCGTGGATCTGAAAAATCAGGCAGACCTGGATTTTGACAGCGCCGGCAAGGCGAACGTTCTGGCCTGGGCCGATGCCATGATTACCAGTGCACGTTATACCTATCCGGATATACCCCTGACGATTGGATGGTCGGACGCACGGCAGGCCGGTCTTTTATCTGAACAGTTAAACCTGATTTCGTTCCATGATTACCACGACCCGCAAGGCTTAGCGGAACGCTTAAAACAGGTTCACCACATCGCTGGTGACAAGCCCGTATTTGTTACAGAAATCGGCCATAGCCGATGGGCCTTGATAAGAGACAAATCCAAAAGACAGGCCAATCGTCTAGAAGCACAACTCACGCAGCTCGGCTCGGCCGATGGCGTGTTTGTCTGGACGCTGCATGACTTTGACGAGATAGGTTCCAATATTGTCGGTCATCGGCCCTGGCGCAAATCTCAACAAAAAGCCTACGGCATCGTCACCCAAGACGGCGAGCGACGTCCGGCGGCTGAAAAATTTAAAAAATTTAATTCTGAATTTATTTCCATTCAAACAGGAGACTAAAATGTCAACACTTGCTCTTATTTCCGCTTTTCCTCCAGCCCGGGGTTCGCTCAATGAATACGGTTTTCATCTCGCCAAGGCTTTTGCCCGTCGTCCCGATATCAAAAAAATTGTGGTCATTGCTGACCGGGTCGAAAGGTTGAGCCCTGAGCTGGACATGGGGCCGAAAATTGAAGTCCGACGTGTCTGGACATTCAATTCCAAATCCGCCGCCCTAGATATACGCCGCGCCGTGAAAAGCTTAGGCCCGGATTTCGCCCTGTTTAATCTGCAAACAGCTTCATTTGGTGATAGAGAAATTCCCGCGGCTCTAGGATTGCTCGCACCCAGAATGGTTCAGAACGGCGGTACGCCAACAGGTGTGATTATGCACAATCTTATCGACGCAGTGGAGCTGTCCCAAACCAACCTAGCTGGCAATAAACTGCGACAAAAACTGGTTAGTCTTGCCGGAACGATGATCAATAAGCAATTACTCAAAGCCGGTTATATGAGTGTTACACTCGACAGCTTCCTAGACATTCTTCACGACAAATACAGAGCTGAAAACGCATTTCTGGTGCCCCACGGTTCATTTAATTGCGAAGACGCCGCGGATATCCCGCGCCTGGCTCAACGCACAAATACGATTGTCACTATGGGCAAGTTTGGCACTTACAAAAAACTCGACCGTATGATTGCCGCCGTTCAGCGCCTGAATGCGGATAAATACCGTCAGGCACCGTTACGCCTAGTCATAGGCGGGTCGGACCATCCCGCGAGGCCCGGTTATATGGATAGCCTCAGTGCCCGCTTTGCCAATGACCCCAATATATTCTTCCACGGCTATGTCGCCGAAGACGATGTGCCCGGATTTTTCAAGCAGGCCCGGCTCGCCATCTTTGATTATGACAGTACCACCGGCAGCTCGGGCGTGCTGCATCAAGCCGCGACATTTGGAACGCTGCCGATCTATCCCCTTATAGGAGACTTCGTCGATGTAACGGAACGCGAAGGCCTGTCCGGTTTTCACTATATCCCACTGGATGAAGACAGTCTTATGGATACAATTGATAAAACCTTCGCAATGCAAGACAAAGCTCAGCAGATAGCCGATAGCAATCTTACAGTTTCAGCCGGATTGTCGATGGATGTTATCGCCGTCATGCATCTAGCCCTATTAGAGCGGATCGCCTACAAACGGTTTTTCACTCTGCGCAATTCCAAAGAGAGAGCGCTGTGGCTACGTCCAAAGAACTATGTGGAGTAAGGGTGTTTAATAATTAGATTAGGAATTTATAGGGGAAATTTTCAATTGGGGTCCCTGTTTCTGAGCGGACATGGCAGAGTTCCTAGAATATATTTGTTATAAAAATTGCTAAGTTTGCGGTTATACATAATCGAAGAAAGCTATTCTATGAAATCCACTCTCATCGAATCCCCTTTCAATTCTATAGATTGTGATCTTTGGAACACGCGGTCCATAATAGCGTCTGCAAGGTGTCCAGCTGCGAGGT
>JAHDBU010000049.1 GCA_020630275.1 Hellea sp. | reverse complement strand
CTGGCGCTGAGTTTGGATGCATAGATTTATGAAATATGTGTGGGCTTTCGTTTTAACGGCGTTCGTTTTGCTGGGATGCCAGCGTCAATCATTCTTGCCTGACATCACATCTTTTGAGCAAGACGTTGATGCCATTTACGAAAAAACATTCGATGACAAATATCGCGCCCTTACATCTAAAGAATATTCGGATGTCTTGAATATACATTTTCCGAAAAGAAATTATCTGGCCTTTACTGAAATTGATGATGAGGGCCTTTTAGAGATCAAATCGAGTCTGACTAATTTCCTGCTCAAGACAAGGAATGCAGACGGTATGGCTAGATTGGATGCGGTGTATGAAGAAATGGAACGCCGCGAACTGATGGACGCCAAAGCGCTAAAGACCCGGCACAGATTATATGTTGCGCAAAGACGGTTTGAGGATGCCCGGAGATTGAGGGTCAGATTTCCTAAAGTGGATTTTCATTTGATCCCCGTTATTCAAAATTCCAAACCATTCAAACCTGGTGATGTATCCGTCATGGTTGCGGACTCTGATCATTTGATCCGTAAGCCGTTAGATGTTTCCCAAAAGACAGGTGTGATCATGGTTGGCAGCACCGGCTGTTTTTTTTCGAGGTATGCGATGGAGCATATATCGGAAGATGAAAATTTAAGTCGTTTGTTCAAGGATCATAGCCTGGGCCTAATGGGAAGCTGGGGCATCTTATCTAATCCCGCTGTTGCAGAATTTAACGCCGGATCAGCGCCCGTAAAACTACAATATGTCTGGTCGGAATCAGAATGGCCGCAGATTAATTATTGGGGTACGCCAACATTTTATTTCTTGAAAGACGGCGAGGTCGTTTATCGGCATATGGGATGGCGGAAGGATGATCGGCTTCAGAATTTGGAAAAGATGAGGAGAGGTTTTGAATTAATCGGCCTTAGGTAAGTCAACCCACCATCATCTTGATGGGATTGAAACTGCGCCTATGGATAGGGCAGGGGCCGAGTTCCATAATCGCCGAGCGATGGGCCTGGGTGCCATAGCCTTTATGGGTCGCAAAATCATATCCAGGATAACGCTGATCGGCCTCACTCATGAGGCGGTCGCGGGTGACTTTGGCCACGATTGAGGCGGCCGCAATTGATAGGCAACGGGAATCGCCTTTGATCAGAGTTTGCGCCGGACAGGGCAGCGGCGGCGCTTTATTACCATCAATTAATGCAGCTGTAGGAATCTCTCCCATGGATTGAATCAGATTGTCGACGGCTCTCTGCATGGCGATCATGGTCGCGCCAAGGATATTGGCCCTGTCGATCTCTTCCGGTTCAGCAATGCCGATTCCTGTCTGCGAGGTTACCAAAATGTCATTCATAAGGAGTTCACGGACCTCATGAGAGAGGATTTTACTGTCATTTAGGCCTTGAGGAAGATTTTCGGGGTTCAGGATGACCGCCGCGGCAACGACGGGACCGGCCAATGGGCCACGCCCCGCTTCGTCCACGCCGCAGACGGGGCCTGCAAACCTTGACTCAAAAGTCCAATCTGGGGTTTTATTTGGCATATGTATTAACTGGCCCGAATCCTGCACTTTTTGCAGTAACAGGGTTTGAGAACACGATAAAGGTCTGTTAAAAGGCCGCCACTACAGATTTGTTAGGAGTAAATCATGGCTAAGTATATTTTGGGTGCAGCGCTGACAACCGTCGCCGCAACAGCCATTTTTGCCACCTCTGCCAACGCTATCGAAGACATGGCAACCTGTATGAGCGAGGGTGGATCATCTTATAACCTACAGGGTACAAATGTCTGTCTTGTCCCAATTCGGGATAAAGAATACAGTGATCCTGTTTATGACGGCAACCAACTCGGCATTATCGAGTGTAAAGGCCGTACAATCAATAACGGCAAATGGTGCCTGGAGCCCTTCGGTAACGAAGTCCTTCCTTCTGCTGCGTCAAGCAAGCCAAAGCCGACTCAGGCTGACTTGGATGCCATGACTCAGTCTGGTCTGGAAATGGCGCAGGATGCAGTTGTTGATACGGCGTCAGAAGCTGTCACGGATGCTGTCGAGGGCTCTGGCCTTTAGCGATGGCAACGATATAGGATTTTCCAACCCGCCAAATGGCGGGTTTTTTTGTGCCCGAAATTGTGTACATAGACTGAATAGGGGGTTCAGCCCCCGTTTAGGGGCTGCATGATAAGGGGAGATCATGATGAAATCTCATTCGAAAGTTGTTACTTTAGGATTAATGGCGGCAACGGCCCTATCACTGTCTGCTTGTAGTTCGACAGTTTCCGAGGAGGCCTGCCAGGTTGGCAATTGGGAGGCGCAAGGATTTGAGGATGGCTCAAAAGGACGTGCCCCTGATCAACTCAATAAAATCGTCGAGGCCTGCACAAAATACGGGTTTTCCGTTGATAATCAGGCCTGGTTAAAGGGGTATGAAGCCGGACTGCCCCGTTATTGTACCTATGAACGGGGCTACGAACGAGGCGAATCCGGCGCTTCTTATAATCAGGTCTGCGGCGGAGAACTCGCTGAAGAATACGGTCCAGGCTATGAAGAGGGTGTTCAGCGTTACCGGATTTACCGGCAATATGAAAAACTCGTCGATAATTATCAGTACCAACGACAAAGGCTAGAGGAATATCGTCGACGTCTGCGTAATCCGGATCTATCAGATCAATCGAGACGGCAACTCCAACGAGGAATTCGAAACCTTGAATATCAAGTTGATGAGGCCCGATACCGATTGCGGGAATTTGAGCGCCGCTATAATTTGCGACGCTCTTCGATAGATGGATATCGCAATCGCGACTATCGCGACCGCGATTATCAGGATTACAGTTATTAGATTTTATCCTCTGCCGCGACCCTTTCCACGACCGCGCCCTCGACCAGGGTGCTGGTTGTCATCATCCCATGGCTTCCCCCGACCTTTATCTTTTTTGCCTTTTCCCCGGCCACCGCGGCCTTCCATACGTCGCTCGGCCCGGCCACCATAGGCATTTTCAAACCGCTCTTTTAGCTGACGGCGGTCAGCTTCCTGTTCGGCTTTGAGATCTTCTTTTTCGTCCTCATGGCGCCGTTTCATGGAATGCCATTCTTGCTTGTGAGCATCCTTTAAAGCCCGCCAGGCTCGCTTGGCTGCATCCTTTTCCGCACGATCGTCATCGTCATCCTCATCCCAGTCATCGACATCTCGGCCTGAATACTCTTCGTCGACTTCGCGAACCTCGTCGTGATCCTCTTCTTCGATGGGATTGTCATTCTTGACGAAAATATCCGCGATTTTTTCCAAGATTGGATCAACCTCTTCCTGGGTAGGTAACTCTCCTTTTGTTGGGTTGACCACGTCAGGTGATTTATCGCGCTGGTTCTTCAGGACCTGTCCGATAGTTTCTAGAATGGCTTTGGTATAAAATGACATCATTTCCCCCTTGATTTTTCGGCACTATATCACAGCTACTCAATTTTTCGAGAAGACAACACACTAAAACTGGTTGTAAAGCGCAAACATGTCTAAGGAGCTCTATGCTATCCGTAATCATACCTACGCTCAACACAGGGGACATGTTTCCTGTCTTACTAGATCAGCTTTCGGATGCCGGTGTTCAGATAGTCATTTCCGATGGATTTTCAGACGATAATAGCCTTTTGCTGGCGGCCAATGTCGGTGCCAATCTTGCCATTGGAGAGCACTCAAGGGGCGGGCAACTCAGACGCGGGGTATCCCTGGCGCAAGGCGAATGGTTTCTATTTCTGCACGCAGATTGCAAATTGTCCGAAAATTGGCGGGAATTGATTGACGACCATATCATCTCTCATCCCTCTAAGGCCGGATTTTTTGGACTTAAATACGACAGTCCAAAATTATCGGCGAGATGGGTCGAACTCATGGTCAGCTGGCGGTCAATGCCACGAAAGTTTCCATCAGGATGGACTTTGCCGTATGGCGATCAAGGCCTTTTAATTTCTCGAGCTCTTTATAATCAAATCGGTGGATACCCAGATTGGCCGTTATTTGAGGACGTCAAAATTGTTGAAAAAATCGGTCCCTCCAGGCTCCGACATTTGGGCGGGGAGATAACCACATGTCATGCTAAACATGAGCAGGACGGATTTATCAAACGGGGCTGGCGGAATTTCAAATTACTCCGACGTTACAAGCGAGGGGATTCAATAGAAAACCTGATGCGGGATTATAATTAGATGCGACCTCTATTGATCGTTTTCGTCAAGGCCCCAAGGATCGGTAAGGCTAAGACACGTCTGGCTGCCGATATCGGCAAGACCCATGCCTGGCGTTACTACAGGGCCATGACCTCAACAATTATGCGAAACGTTACGAGTGAGAAGTGGGAAACGGTTCTGTCCATAACACCTGCCAGATTTCTGGGACGTGTGCCCGCTTGGCAATCTATTCCGCAATATGCACAAGTTGAAGGGTCGCTCTCGCCACGACTGGCGCAGGCCTTCTCACCAAAGAGGCCGATCGTGGTTATTGGGAGCGACAGTCCACAGGTGACTCGCAAGGATATTGATCTCGCGTTTCGGTCTATTCGGCCCGGTAACTTTGTATTCGGACCAGCCGATGATGGTGGCTTTTGGTTGATGGGCGCTTATGGGCCATTACCGGCAACCGTTTTTGAAGAGGTTCGATGGTCGACAGAACATACGCTTTCTGATCTTAAGGGAAATCTTAAGGGCGACATTGTGACTCTGCGCGTTTTGACAGATGTTGATAATCTGACGGCATTGAGGCTCTGGAAAAAAGCCGACTAAACTGTTCCAAACTTCCCGGTTCTCAGGAAAGAAACAGTGGCATCAATACATTGATCATTGAGCATTAAGAAGGAATGCAGAACGGGCAGGCATAAAAAATCGGCCTCGCCGTCCAGATGTGCGCTTTCCACGGTTACTGTGCCGTCATCGTCACCCTTTAAAAGCGGGTTAAAGCCTTTGCCATCACCACGTCCACCTGCCAGATTGCCGAATTCAAAATCCGGGATTGGCAGTTTGGGGATAAGGCCGTCCTTGTTCGTTCCCAGTTCCTGACCAGCGGGTCCCAGAATTGATTTAAACAAGGGATTTTCTTTGAGCAGATCCGCCGGGATCGCGCCGTTATTGGGCGTTCCCATCATAACCATCCGGTGCAGTCGGGGATCTCTTTCTTGCATCAGCATGCTGCGAACGACCAGCCCGCCCATAGAGTGGACCACGAGATTAATCTCTTCGACCCCCTCTAGCGAATGAATACATTGCCTGAGATATTCAGCTGATTCTGTAATCGATATTCGCGTACTGGGATAATCAAAACCAAAGACCAGATAGCCTTCTTCGCGTAATCGCTTTTCCAAGGCATTGAAAGATTTGGAGGACCGCATAATGCCGTGCACATGGATGACTGCTTTTCCGCGCATATCTGATAAATTGGCTTTGCGTCGTATCTTGTCGAGCTTTTCCTGGCAGGTTTCCAGTTTACCAAATGCTTTGCGGTTATCGTCATAATCCAGCAGTCGATAGTGCTTGGTCAGAATATTTTGCTGAATGCGATAGCCTTGAAAATAATGCACATCGCCCCAGAATTGCAGTCCGCCCGCCGTCTTCATCTTTTACAGGCTCTCGATTTTCGCGCGTAAGGACAACATGTCCAGCCATGCGTCTTTCTTGAGGGTCGGTTGGCGCAAGAGGAAAGCCGGGTGATAAATCGGAAGCGTCGGGATATCCGCATCGCCCACTTTCAAACTGGTCCATTGTCCACGGTTTTTCATAATGCCTGTCATACCTGTCAGGGCCGAAAATGAAACCCCACCCACCAGGACAATGACACGCGGTGCGATGAGCTCCATATGTTTATGTATGAACGGCAGGCAGGTGGCGATTTCCTCTGGTGTCGGGTTGCGGTTTCCCGGCGGACGCCAATTGATCACATTGGTTATATATAGCGTGTCCTCATTAAGACCGATAGAGGCAAAAACTCTGTCGAGCAGTTGACCCGAGCGGCCCACAAAGGGCTTGCCCTGAATATCCTCATCCCGGCCGGGCGCTTCGCCAATGACCATAATCTCGGCTTCTGGGTTTCCCCGTGAAAACACACTTTGGCGCGCGTGATCGCTTATCTCTCCGGCGTCAAACTCTGCGAT
This sequence comes from Hellea sp., assembly GCA_020630275.1. Lineage (GTDB taxonomy): Bacteria > Pseudomonadota > Alphaproteobacteria > Caulobacterales > Maricaulaceae > JACOMS01. Next base: position 8,906 of record JAHDBU010000049.1, on the reverse strand, counting down.
GATCCCTCTGAGTTGATCAAGTGTCGATACTTTTTTGACCAGACTAATTGCTGATTGGGCGGGTGCAGAGCTCGCGGTATTCTGCGATCGAGTTTGCGGCTTGGTTGCCTTGCCTAATGGCTTCTCCGACGATGATTTCATCGGAACTCTCCGAGGCACATTGACAGGCATGTCTGGCACATCCACGCCGGATGTTTCCCACCAAGATAACAAGCTTTCGAGCGACCGCTCCACCATCAACCCTTTTTGTTTGTGCCCCGCTTACGCGGTTTCTTCACAGGACTATGAAACACTGTTCCTACATTATTTTCAATACACTCTATGATGGTCGTTGCAATGTCCTTGCCGGTTGCTGTCTCAATGCCTTTCAAGCCTGGAGAGGAGTTAACCTCCAATATTTTGGGTCCATCTCCGGTTCGCAAAATATCAACACCTGCTACATTGAGGCGTAGAGCTTTGGCCGCTTTGATGGCCGTCGCGCGTTCTTGGGAGGTTAGTTTTATTTTCTTGGCCGATCCGCCTTGATGGATATTGGAGCGAAACTCTCCAGGTGCAGCTGTCCGCATCATAGAGCCGACCACTTTACCGTCCACCACGAAGCAACGAATATCGCTGCCCTTGGCTTCCTTGACAAATTCTTGAACCAGAAAGTGCGCGTCCAATCCGCGAAACGCATCCACTAGCGCAGTTGCCGCTTTACGGGTTTCGGCCAGTATCACACCTTTGCCTTGTGTGCTCTCCAAGAGCTTCACAACGACAGGCGCCCCGCCAACCAGATCGATAATGCCTTGCGTATCCCGAGAGGTTCGGGCGAAAGCTGTTGTCGGCATGCCTAGCTTATATTGCGATAAAATCTGATGGGCTAGAAGTTTGTCTCGGGAACTACCGATGGCAATGGCCGGGTTTAGGCAAAACACACCCATGCTTTCAAACTGACGAACAACAGCCATTCCGTAAAATGTGATTTTCGAACCAATTCGGGGAATAATGGCATCATAACGAGGCAAGGCTTGGCCATCAAAATGGACTTCGGGTTTTTCATTGTTGATCGCCATAAAACAGCGACTGGTCCGGATGGTTTCAATGACATGGCCACGCGACTCTGCGGCCTCGATCATCCGAGTATTCGAATAGTTGTGGGGTTCTTGTGTCAGGATGCCGATCCGCAATGGCCGTCGAGGCAGGCTTCCTTTACGCTGTCTCTTTTTATAGAGGTCAAAATTCAGCTTCGGTTGTAAAAAAGATTGTCCAGGCGAAACAGACACACCTTTTTTAAGCGCCGAACGTCCGATTAGCATGCGATAACCCATGGTTTCGCGATTAGTCAGCGAAACTTCAATCGGCCAAGCTTGCCCGTCGATCTCGATATTTGTCTTGATAACATAGCGGCTCTCAGCCACTCCGTTAGAGGAGGTTACCATGCGTCGATCCGTGACTTTGGCGGAACAAACGATTTCCACGTCGGGATTGTCCGGGTCAGGATGCATAATAAAACGGACCTGAGGATTCGATTCCGTTCCAAAAGGTTCTACAGCGACCGCATGAAGCGCGGACGTGCGAGCGCCTGTGTCTATTTTGGCTTTAATGGCTGGCAAAGACAGGTCTGGCAAACCCACCCATTCTTCCCATCCTAAGTTTAAGGTTTCACTCATACTTTGTATCATATTTATGGCGCGGCAAATGAAACACTTTACCGAAGCCATGCTAAGGTCTAATCCCGATACGAATTACGCCTGAACTTGGCCTTTGAAAAGAGTAGATTGGAATAAAGAGGTTGATATGTCTGAAGCGGTTGAACGCGAAAGCATGGAATATGATGTCGTTATCGTTGGAGCTGGCCCGGCCGGCCTGTCGGCAGCGATACGCTTAAAACAGATCAATGCCGATATTTCGGTTGTAGTTCTCGAGAAGGGCTCGGAAGTGGGGGCGCATATTCTCTCTGGTGCTGTGCTTGATCCCATCGGTCTCAATAAGCTCATTCCGGATTGGAAAGAAAAAGGCGCGCCCATCGAGACAGACGTCAAGACGGATAAATTTTTGATGCTGGGCCCAAAGGGCGCTCTGCGTATTCCGAATTTCCTGCTCCCACCTTTGATGAATAATCACGGCAATTATATTGTCTCCATGGGGAATGTCTGCCGCTGGATGGCTGAACAGGCCGAGGGTCTTGGTGTTGAAGTCTTCCCAGGTATGGCCTGTTCGGAATTGGTTTACCGCGATGACGGATCGGTCAAAGGGGTGGTTGCAGGCGAGTTTGGTATTTCTAAAGATGGTTCCAAAGGCGAAGGCTATGAGCCAGGCATGGAATTACACGGTAAATATGTGTTCTTATCCGAGGGTGCGCGCGGATCTTTATCCAAGATCGCCATTAAAAAGTTCGAACTCGATAAGGATTGTGATTACGCCAAGTTCGGCTTGGGCATGAAAGAAATATGGGAGGTCAAACCGGAGAACCACCGACAGGGCGAAGTTGTCCACACTATGGGTTGGCCTTTGGGCTGGAAAGCCGGTGGCGGCTCCTTCATGTATCACTTGGAAAACAATCAGGTCTATGTCGGTTATATTGTCGATTTAAATTACAAAAACCCTCACCTTTATCCCTATGGTGAGTTTCAGCGTTGGAAACATCATCCGGAAATTGCGGAGGTCCTCGAAGGCGGGAAACGCATTTCATACGGTGCCCGCGTTGTTACCAAAGGCGGCTATCAGTCGATCCCAAAGGTTGCATTCCCGGGTGGAGCCTTACTGGGCTGCTCAGCTGGTCTGGTGAACTTGCCGCGTATTAAAGGCAATCATAATGCCATGCTCTCCGGCATCGCAGCGGCTGAAGCTGCCGCAGAAGCCTTAAAAGCCGGACGGTCTGCCGATGTGCTGGACGCGTACGATGCTGAACTGCGCAGTGGCGAGGTAGGCAAAGATCTGAAAGCCGTTCGCAATGTGGCGCCGATCAATGGTCGTTGGGGGCCGCTGGTCGGCATGATGCTGGGCGGCATGGATATGTGGTTTTCAAATCTGTTCAAGATTAACATTCTCACTCCGTTTGGTGGTTCTTATAAGCACCGAAAAAATGACGCCCAGTCCACGGGCAAGGCAGCTGATTACAAGAAGATCGAATATCCCAAGCCGGATGGTGTCTTATCTTTTGATCGTCTGACCAATGTCAGCTTTTCCGCGACCAATCACGGCGAAGAGCAGCCTTCTCACCTTAAGCTGATCAATGACTCGGTACCGATTGCAACCAATCTACCGCAATTTGACGAGCCAGCGCAGCGTTATTGCCCGGCTGGTGTCTATGAAGTGCTACGCGATGATGATGGATCCAATCCACGTTTTCAGATCAATGCGCAGAACTGCGTGCACTGCAAGACTTGCGATATCAAGGATCCCAGTGAAAACATCGTGTGGTGTGTACCTGAAGGTGCGGGTGGCCCTAACTATCCGAATATGTAATACTCGGATCTATGTTTAGAAAATTCCTACTCTCAGCAGGTGCTTTGGCCTTATTATCAGCCTGCGCTAGCACCAGCACGACACCGTCCAATAGTGCGTCCAGCTCTAAAGGCGCACCTTTTGGGAAAAACGCTCAAATATTTTCTGATTATCTGATTGGTAGCTATTCAAACTACATCGCGGATGCGAGAAATCGTTCTGAATTTTATGGCCGGGCTTTTGAAGAAGATACCTCTGACATGGGTTTGGCCCGTCGGGCTCTGACTGCCGCTTGGATGGACGGGGATATCGATAAAACACTCGACCTTGCCAAGTCGGTTAACAAGGCCCATCCAAAAGAGGCGTTCTCGCGCTCGGTCCTGGGGGCAAAAGCTTTTGCAGCCGGTGATTACCGCAAGGCGTCGAATATTCTAAATTACGATACAGGTGACATCACTCTGCAAAGCGCCATTGATCTGATGCGGGCTTGGTCTGAACATGAGCTAGGCAATCCCACCGAAGCTGAGGATCTGCTCGAAGACTTATCAGGCTGGGCCTATATAAAGGTTTTGGGACAGGTGCAGCGGGCCGTCATGGATGGTCCTGAGGGTGACGTTGAAAATTCTCTGACCGTGTTTGATTTGGCCGACAGCGCAGGCGTTGCGAAAACCGAAGTGGCTTTATCCCGCGCGCGGCTTTTGTCAGCCAGTGGAAATCAGGACGAAGCGCTGAAAGTTCTGACCGAGCTGGATGAGGAAAGCGGTGGTTTTGATAGTGGCCCTGTTAAAAATTACCTGGATGAGCTCCAAGCCAATCAACCCATTTCCGAAACCCTGAGCCCACAACAGGAAGTTTCCTGGACTATGACGGAAGCGGCCTCTGGTTTCTTTATCCGCAACCGAGCTTTTGATGTGGCCGAAGTTTACCTGCGCCACGCCATCTTTATTGATCCGAATAATGACAAGGCCAAAATCTGGCTCGCGGCTTTGGTCGAGGAAGACCGGCAAGACGAGGCTTTGCGCCTGTTCCGCTCTATCAAGGACGACTCTGATTTTGCAGTATCGGCGCGTCTGTCAGAAGCTAATGTGTTTTTTGATCGGGATGACGACGCGACGGCTATGAAAATATTGGAAAAAGCCAATCGCGATTTTGATAATTTCACCACGCGCGAAGCTCTAGGCCGAGCCCGTCTCATTCGCGAAAATTATAAAGACGCACTTCCGATTTATGACGCTCTGGTCAATTCCATGACCGAAGAAGAACTTAAAGCAAATACCCAACCACTCTATTTTCGCGCGATTTGTTATGAGCGCGAAGAGCAATGGGACAAGGCTGTGGTCGATTTCAAGAAAGTTTTGGAGATTGATCCCGACGACGCCGATGCTCTGAACTATCTGGGCTATACTTGGGTTGATCGGGGTGAAAACCTGACTCAGGCTTTCGAGATGATTGAGAAGGCCGTCGAGGAGGAACCCGAAAGTGGTGCCATCGTGGATAGTCTGGGCTGGGCGCATTACAAGCTCGGTCGATATACCCAGGCTCGGATTAATCTGGAAAAGGCCGTTGAGCTGACGCCCGACAGCGCGACCATTATCGATCACTTGGGCGACGTCTATTGGAAGCTTGGTCGCTTCCGCGAGGCTGGCTATCAGTGGAAACGGGCTCTGGATTATGACCCTACGGATAAAGAGCGCAAAGATATTCTGGCCAAGCTAAAAGGTGGATTGTCGGCGGTTTCCAACTGATCATATGTTCACGGAAACGGCGCGCGCAAAAATAAATCTCAATCTGCATGTGGGGCGTTTGGTCGAAGACCACGCCCATAAATATTACGGATATCACCCGCTTTCGAGTCTTGTTGTCTTTGCAGATTACGGCGATGAATTGTTATGCGAAGAGGCCGATATCACATCTCTGGAAATCACGGGACCCTTCTCGAAAGGATTGGAAACGGGGCCGGATAATCTAGTTTTAAAAGCCTATACGGAAACGGCCAAAATTGGGGGTCTTCCACCCCTAAACTTTCATCTCGTTAAAAATCTACCTGTAGCTTCCGGAATAGGCGGTGGGAGTGCTGATGCGGCAGCGGCGCTGCGTCTTATGCAAAACTTTGTCGATTTACCCAAGCGTAGGTGGATGGACATAGCGCTAAGACTGGGGGCTGACGTGCCAGTTTGTTTTCAGTCCCGAAGCTCTATCATGTCTGGGATAGGGGAGAACTTGACCTGTCTGGATCAAATGGATTCCATTGCAGCTGTTCTTGTTAATCCGGGATCACCCGTCTCGACCGGGTCCATATTCAGAGCATTTGATAAAACAAATCCAAAAGCGATCGCAGAGCAACCTGTCGGCGATATGCTGAAGAGGTTTGCTGCCAGTCAAAATGATCTCCAAAGTGTGGCGGAACAGATTAACCCGGATATTACCACTTGCCTCGAAACCCTTTCAGACTACCCAACCCGTATGTCGGGTTCTGGCGCAACTTGTTTTGCCTTGATGCCGAGCTTGAACCAGGCCGAAAGATTGGCGGATAAAATCCAGAACCAATATTCACATTGGTGGGTAAAAGCCGTCATGTTAGGGGGCCTGTCATGAGTGTGCCTCTTTTTTTGGGTTTGGGATTTATGATTTCCATTGTTGTGTCCGGCTTAATGGTTTTGGCCGGCGTTGGGGATGCGCCGGATCATCGATCTAGCCACGCAAGTGTTACACCCACCGGTGGTGGCGTTGGAGTCATTGCGGCTCTTGGCATGGCATCATTTCTTTTTGCCAATGTATCCGGATCCTTTCCCTTGTCGGCGAAATACGCCCAAATTCTGTCACTGGTTTTTGCCATCGGCTTTTTAGGACTGATGGATGACATTCTGGATCTGGCGGCCATATTCAAACTCTTCTTTATGCTCGTCGTGTCATTCGCGGCCGTTTACGTGCTGGGTCCATTATCCCATCTTCCTTATGGGGGACGATTGGTCGAATTACCTCTTTGGCTTGGCTGGGCTTTGCCGGTTCTGTGGATTTTTGGCGTCATGAATGTGGTCAATTTCATGGATGGTATTAACGGGCTTATGTTGGTCGTTATGGGTGTGGCCGGATTTTTTCTGGCGCTTATCGGTATCACGCTAGAAGTCGTCGAACCGTTTGTCATGATGGTCACATTGACCTCAGCGATTATGGGCTTGGCCTTTTACAATTTCCGAACCAAAGCGGCTATATTTTCCGGCGATGTCGGATCTTTGACCATCGGATTTGTTTTTGCAGTCTGTGTGCTCTGGATCAGTGACGGTTCTCCGAAGGGTGATCCCATTTATGTGGGGCCTATTTTAATTCTGCCATTCCTGATCGATGCTTTTATGACGATCTTGGCCAGGGCCAGACGCGGGGAAAAATTGATGCAAGCCCACCGAACGCATCTCTATCAACGTATGGCATCAAGCGGATTTGGTCATATGATGGTGACATTAATATATGGATTTACCACACTGTTATTAGGGCTATACGCCTTCGAGATGGTTGATCGGGGCTTATATCATTTGTTGAATTTTCCGCTCTTTCCGGCGGCGCTCTTGGGCGGTCTATATTTGTTGGTGAGCCGTCGGTTTAACTAACCCGGGAAACCACAAAATCCGAAAGGTCTTCCAAGGTCGACTTCCACTCACTGTCCTCAAAACGGTCGAGCGCGGACACCGCCTTGTCTGCATAAATGCGCGCCATGTCCAGGGTCGCTTGCAAGGCCCCGGACTTGCGCAAACGCGAGACGGCCTGCTCCAGGTCCGTATCATTCTGGGTGTGTTCAACGATAACACGATGCCAGAACGCGCGCTCGTCCTTATCGGCCTTTTCTAGCGCTCGAATGACAGGCAAGGTCATTTTACCTTCGCGGAAATCGTCACCGACAGATTTACCGAGAGCCGCCTCAAGGCCGCCATAGTCCAGCGCGTCATCAACCAGCTGAAAGGCCAGTCCCAAATTTTGTCCATAGGCTTTTAGCGCCTGCCTGTCGGCCACAGAGCGTTCAGAAATAACAGGTGCTACCTCACAAGCGGCTGCAAACAAGGCCGCCGTCTTGGCCCCGACAATTTCCAGATAGGTCTGTTCTGTAACATGAATGTCGCGCAATGCAGCCAATTGATGCACTTCGCCCTCGGCAATGATAGAAGAAGCCGTCGAGAGAATATCGAGCGCTTCCAATGAACCCGTTTCCACCATGAGGTTGAAGGCCCGGGCAAACAGAAAGTCACCGACTAGAATACTGGCCGAATTGCCCCAGATACGGTTCGCGACTTTTTTCCCTCGGCGCAAATCGCTCTCGTCGATAACGTCATCATGTAAGAGTGTCGCGCTGTGAATAAATTCGACAGCAGCTGAGAGTTTGTGATGCGATCCGGTAACGCCACCGCAAAGATGCCCACAGGCAATAGTCAGCAATGGGCGCAGCCGCTTCCCCCCAGCTTCGACCAGATGCTCAGCCAGATCCGGGATCATGCCCACCGGGCTTTGCATGCGCTCTTTGATGATGGCGTTGACGGCCTGCATATCCGTATCGGCCATAACCATCAGGCGCTCGGCCGGACTGGGCTTTTTATCGCTTTTCTTTATGTGCGCCGGTGCATTCACGCGGGGGTTCCGTAATTATTGTATTTTATAAATAAACCCTCATATGATAAGGGCAAGCCCTTTTGGGGTGTGATGTCGCCGCAGGTGGCGACCAACAGGAAAGCTATGCGAACGATCATTGCCACAACCAATCCCGCCACATTAAACTTCGCCGAAGCCGTGCTGAAGTCCGAAGGCATACCATCCTTTATAATGGATCAGCATCAGAGTATCGTTGATGGCTCTATCGGGATTATCCCAAGGCGCCTATGTGTGGTCGACGATGATTATGATGAGGCTGTTGAGCTTTTGGAGCAAGCTGAGCTGGGCCACGAAATCTATCGCGATTAGCCCTCGGATTAGGGTTGAATTTCGCAAACTTCCTTATAGGTTGCGCCGCAAACAGTGCCGGACGCAATCATGTCAAAATCTTCGGATAATCCGCTTTCCTTTCAGGACTTAATCTTGACCTTACAGCGCTATTGGTCAGAGCAGGGCTGTGTGATCTTACAGCCTTTCGACCTTGAGGTGGGCGCCGGAACTTTGCATCCGGCAACCGTCCTTCGCTCGCTGGGTCCTAAACCGTGGAATGTGGCCTATGTGCAGCCGTCGCGCCGTCCAGCCGATGGCCGTTACGGGGAGAACCCGAACCGGCTGCAGCACTATTATCAGTTTCAAGTGATCATGAAGCCCAATCCGCCCAATTATCAGGATCTCTATTTGGGCTCTTTGGATGCCATTGGCATTGACCGGGACTTGCACGATATTCGCTTTGTTGAAGATGACTGGGAAAATCCCACAGTCGGCGCCTGGGGGCTGGGCTGGGAAGTCTGGTGTGACGGCATGGAAGTCTCACAATATACCTATTTCCAGCAGGTCGGCGG
>JAHDBU010000048.1 GCA_020630275.1 Hellea sp. | reverse complement strand
AGCCAAAGCGGAACAAAGTTCCAGCGCTTCAGGCCTGCCCGCAAAAGCGCGGCGTTTGTACCCGGGTTTATACAACGACACCAAAGAAGCCGAACTCAGCCCTTCGTAAAGTGGCCAAGGTTCGTCTGACTAATGGGTTCGAGGTTCTGAGCTATATTCCAGGTGAGGGACACAATCTTCAGGAGCACTCAGTGGTTCTGATCCGCGGCGGTCGTGTGAAAGACTTGCCGGGTGTGCGTTACCACGTCCTACGCGGCGTTCTGGATACGCAAGGTGTTAAAGATCGTAGACAGCGTCGTTCGAAATACGGCGCCAAGCGGCCTAAGTAAGGGATATAAGAGATGTCACGTCGTCACCGCGCAGAGAAACGCGAGATCCTTCCGGATCCAAAGTTTAATGACCTGGTTCTGTCTAAGTTCATGAACGCCATCATGCTGGACGGGAAAAAATCGACTGCAGAGCGTATCGTTTACGGTGCGCTTGATCTGGTTGAGGGTAAGGCCAAGACCGAGCCGGTTAGCGTCTTCCATGAAGCTCTGAAAAACATTAAGCCGTCTGTTGAGGTTCGCTCACGCCGGGTTGGTGGTGCGACATATCAGGTGCCAGTCGAAGTTCGTTCCGAGCGCGCTCAGGCCCTGGCAATCCGTTGGTTGGTCTCTGCAGCCCGCGGTCGTAACGAAAATACAATGCGCGAGCGTCTCGCCGGTGAGTTGTTGGATGCGTCTAACAACCGGGGAACCGCTGTGAAGAAACGTGAAGATACCCACCGTATGGCGGAAGCCAACCGGGCCTTCTCACATTATCGTTGGTAGAAGAGAACTAAGATGGCACGCGAATTTGACCTCAAAGATTACCGTAACTTTGGTATCATGGCCCACATCGATGCGGGCAAGACCACATGTACTGAGCGTATTCTGTATTATACCGGTAAGAACCATAAGATTGCCGAAGTTCATGATGGTGCAGCCACAATGGACTGGATGGAGCAAGAGCAAGAGCGCGGCATCACAATTACTTCTGCTGCGACCACATGTTTCTGGCGCGACAAGCGACTCAACATCATCGACACACCTGGCCACGTTGACTTCACGATCGAAGTTGAGCGCTCACTGCGGGTTCTAGATGGTGCGGTGACGCTTCTGGATGCCAATGCGGGTGTTGAGCCGCAGACAGAAACTGTCTGGCGTCAGGCTGACAAATATAATGTGCCTCGCATGGTCTTCATCAATAAAATGGACAAGATCGGTGCTGACTTCTACGCATCTGTTCAGTCTGTTAAAGACCGTCTGGGTGGTAATGCTATCGAGATGCAGCTGCCAATCGGTGCTGAGTCAGAATTTCAGGGTGTTGTCGACCTGGTGAGGAATTGCGCCTATGTCTGGCCAGAAGATTCTGATCTGGGTTCCAAGTTCGACACAGTCGACATCCCGGCTGATCTGGCTGACAAAGCGGCTGAGTATCGCGAAGCGTTGATCGAAACTGTCGCCGAAATGGACGACGCGGTCATGGAAGCCTATTTCGAAGGCGAGATGCCCGACGTTGAGACCATGCAGCGTCTGATCCGTAAAGCGACCATTTCTGGGCACATCGTGCCTGTTTTCTGTGGTACGGCCTTTAAGAACAAGGGTGTTCAGCCTCTGCTCGACGCTGTTGTGGATTACCTGCCAAGCCCGCTGGATATCGAAGCCATCAAAGGTATCGACGGCAAGACCGGCGAAGACACAACACGCCCAGCTTCTGACGATGAGCCGCTCTCTATGCTGGCTTTCAAGATCATGAACGACAAGTTTGTGGGTACGCTAACATTCTGCCGGATCTATTCTGGTAAGCTGACAACTGGCACAACGCTTCTTAACTCTGTTAAAGAGAAGAAAGAGCGCGTGGGTCGGATGATGATGATGCACTCCAATGACCGTGAGGACATTCAGGAGGCCTATGCTGGTGATATTATCGCTGTGGCGGGTCTGAAGGGCTCTACAACAGGTGATACACTGTGCGATCAAAACGCCCCGGTTATCCTGGAGCGCATGGAGTTCCCTGATCCGGTTATCGAAATTGCCGTTGAGCCGAAGTCAAAAGCCGACCAGGAGAAACTGGGTGTTGGCCTGCAGCGTCTGGCCGCTGAAGACCCATCCTTCCGCGTGACGACAGATCAAGAATCTGGTCAGACCATCATGGCGGGTATGGGCGAGCTGCACCTGGACATCCTGGTGGATCGCTTAAAGCGTGAATTCGGCGTTGAGGCCAATATCGGTCAGCCGCAAGTGGCTTACCGTGAAGCGCTCGCCGGTCCTGTTGACATTGACTACACACACAAGAAGCAGTCTGGTGGTTCCGGTCAGTTCGGTCGTGTTAAGATCAAGTTCTCCCCGCAAGAGCCGGGTGAGGGTATCGAATTTGTCAGCTCAGTTGTTGGTGGTAATGTTCCTAAGGAATATATCCCGGCTATTGAAAAAGGTCTGCGCAATCAGGCTGAAAACGGGCTGCTGGCCGGCTTCCCGGTTATCGACTGGAAGGCTGACCTCTATGATGGTGCTTATCACGATGTTGACTCTTCTGCGGTTGCTTTTGAGATCGCGGCGCGCGCTGCTTTCCGTGAGCTGAAGTCACAGGGTCGCATGAAGTTGCTCGAGCCGATCATGAAGGTCGAAGTTGTGACACCTGAGGAATATATGGGTGATGTGATTGGAGACCTGAACTCACGCCGTGGCATGGTCCAGGGTACTGAGATGCGCGGTAACGCCAATGTCGTAAACTCCATGGTGCCTCTGGCCAATATGTTCGGTTACGTGAACGACCTCCGTTCCAAGACCCAAGGCCGTGCACAGTTTACCATGACTTTCGATCACTATGCGGCCACACCACAAGCTGTCATGGATGAAGTAATTTCCAAGCAGGGCGGAGCATAAAGCGCCCTGCTTTTTTAATTTGAAAAACGTTTGAGAATAGACGGAGTAAGAAAATGGCTAAAGAGAAGTTTGAGCGTACCAAGCCACACGCGAACATCGGTACGATTGGTCACGTTGACCATGGCAAGACCACATTGACGGCTGCGATCACGAAGTATTTCGGTGATTTCAAGGCGTATGATCAGATTGACGGCGCGCCCGAAGAAAAGGCTCGTGGTATCACCATTTCTACAGCTCACGTTGAATATGAGACGGAAAACCGTCACTACGCCCACGTCGACTGCCCAGGTCACGCTGACTATGTTAAGAACATGATCACCGGTGCGGCGCAGATGGATGGTGCGATCCTGGTTGTGAATGCGGCTGACGGCCCAATGCCTCAGACACGCGAGCACATCCTGCTGGCCCGTCAGGTTGGTGTCCCGGCGCTTGTTGTTTTTCTGAACAAGGTTGATCAGGTTGACGACGAAGAGCTGCTTGAGCTGGTTGAGATGGAAGTTCGTGAACTTCTGTCTTCTTATGAGTTCCCAGGGGACGATATTCCAATCGTATCTGGTTCTGCTCTGGCCGCTATGGAGGGCCGTGACCCAGAAATCGGTGAAAACAAGATCAAAGAGCTGATGGCAGCTGTTGATAGCTACATCCCACAGCCTGAGCGTGCTGTTGATGGTGCGTTCCTGATGCCAATCGAGGACGTGTTCTCGATCTCTGGTCGTGGTACGGTTGTGACAGGCCGGATTGAGCGTGGTGTTCTGAACGTTGGTGACGAGATTGAAATCGTCGGCATTAAGGACACTCAGAAGACAACCTGTACCGGTGTTGAAATGTTCCGCAAGCTGCTGGACCGCGGTGAGGCTGGTGACAATGTTGGCGCACTGCTGCGTGGTATCGACCGTGAGAAGGTTGAGCGTGGTCAGGTTCTGTGTCAGCCGGGTTCTGTTAACCCGCACAAGAAGTTCCAGGCCGAAGCCTATATCCTGACGAAGGACGAAGGTGGTCGTCACACACCATTCTTCACCAATTACCGTCCGCAGTTCTACTTCCGTACGACTGACGTGACGGGTGTTGTGACCCTGAACTCTGGGACTGAAATGGTTATGCCTGGCGATAATGCTGAGCTGAACGTTGAGCTGATCGTGCCAATCGCCATGGAAGAGAAGCTGCGCTTCGCTATCCGTGAAGGTGGCCGTACCGTCGGCGCCGGCGTCGTCTCAAAAATTATTGAGTAGGAATTCATCGTGCCGTCATCAGGCGGCACTTTTTCGTTGTTTGAAAGCGTAAATCGGACCCTGAAATTAACTGGATAAAGTTATGGAACGTCAAAACATTCGCATTCGGCTGAAAGCCTTCGATCACCGCATCCTGGATAACTCCACTGCGGAAATCGTCTCAACAGCCAAGCGCACAGGCGCAACTGTTCGGGGCCCGATCCCGCTGCCGACGCGTATTGAAAAGTTTACGGTGAACCGCTCACCGCACGTTAACAAGAAGTCTCGCGAGCAATTCGAGATCCGCACACACAAGCGGATGCTGGATATTGTCGATCCGACACCTCAAACCGTCGATGCTCTAATGAAGCTCGATCTGGCTGCTGGTGTGGATGTCGAGATTAAGCTGGGAGCATAATCATGCGCTCTGGAGTTATTGCTAAAAAGCTCGGCATGACCCGGGTCTATTCGGACGACGGAAAGCACATTCCTGTGACGGTTCTATCTCTCGAAGGGTGCCAGGTTGTGGCCCATAAGACATTGGACCGAGACGGTTATTCAGCTTTGCAGCTGGGTGCGGGTGAGGCCAAGGCCAAGCGCGTATCAAAGGCTGAACGTGAGCGTTTCGCCAAGGCGAAAGTTGCGCCAAAGAAGAAACTGGCTGAATTCCGGATTGCTGAAGACAATTCAATTGCTGTTGGTTCCGAATTGACCGCAGATCACTTTGTTGTTGGCCAGAAAGTCGACGTTAAAGGCACGTCCATCGGTAAAGGTTTTGCCGGTGCTATGAAGCGCTGGAACTTTGGTGGTCTCCGCGCCACGCACGGTGTATCGATCTCTCACCGGTCGCACGGTTCAACCGGTCAGTGTCAGGATCCGGGTAAGGTTTTCAAAGGCAAGAAGATGGCCGGTCACATGGGTGCCCGTCGTCGTACCATGCAAAATGTCGAGATTGCCCGCGTTGATGTGGACCGCGGTCTGTTATTGATCAAGGGTAACGTCCCAGGCTCAAAAGGCGGCTGGGTTGAAGTTCGCGACGCTATCAAGGGTACGAAAGTTGATGAGCTGCCATTGCCGGGTAAATTCCGCGAAGCGGCTGCGCCGAAAGCCTCTAAAAAGGCTGACAAAAAGGAAGCTGCTGCTGGCGGTGATTTTGTTGATGCGGTTGTCTTGATCGACGGTATTGGTCCTAAAGGCGAAGAAGCTCTGGCTGAAGCCGGTATCACCAAGTTGACACAGCTAGTGGCCATGTCTGCTGAGGATATTGCGGCCATGGAAGAGAAGATCGGCAAGCCTGGTGTTGTCGCCGAGCAAGAGTGGATCGAGCAAGCCAAAGAAATGATTGGCGGCGCAGAGCCGCGCGCTCAGGTCGACAAAGATCTGGCCAAGAAAATGCGCGCTGAAGCTGCCAAAGGCGAGGAAGAATAGTCATGAAAATGGACGTTCAAACATTAGACGCCAAGAAGAAGGGTTCTGTTGACCTGGATGATGGCGTATTCGGTCTGGAGCCGCGCAAAGACATCCTGCACCGCATGGTTCGCTATCAGCTTGCCAAGCGTCAGGCAGGTACCCACAAAGTGCAAGAGCGCGGTGAGGTGTCTAAAACAACCAAGCGTATCGGTCGTCAAAAAGGTGGTGGTACGGCCCGTCACGGTAACGGTTCTGTATCGCAGTTCCGCGGTGGCGCGAAAGCGCACGGTCCTCGCGTTCGGTCGCATGCGCACAATTTGCCGAAAAAGGTTCGTGCCATGGCTTTGCGTCACGCTTTGTCGGCCAAGGTGACTTCTGGTGAGTTAATCGTGATTGATGATGCCGCTCTCAAAGAAGCCAAGACTGCAGGTCTTCGCAAATCTCTCGAGAAGCTCGGTGTCACCAACGGCCTGATCGTATCTGGTAATACGGTTGATGAAAATTTTGCCAAGGCGGCCAGCAATATTCCTAATTTGGATGTTCTGCCAAGCCAAGGTGCCAATGTTTACGATATCCTGCGTCGCCACAAGCTGGTTCTGACTAAGCAGGCCGTTGAAGATCTGGAGGCTCGACTAAAATGAGTATAGCTGCCCGTCATTACGACGTTGTTGTCGCTCCGGTCATTACCGAGAAGTCGACCATTCTGTCAGAGAACAACCAGGTTGTTTTCGAAGTGGCTATTGATGCCAATAAGACAGAAATTAAAGACGCTATCGAAGCGCTGTTCAGTGTATCTGTGACAGCCGTCAACACGATCCGCGTCAAAGGTAAAACCAAGCGCTTCCGGGGCATTCCTGGTCGCCGCAAAGATGTCAAAAAAGCTGTGGTCACTCTCAAAGATGGCGACATGATTGACATTGCAGATGTAGTGTAGGGAAGACCAATGGCTTTAAAGACATTCAACCCCACATCGCCTTCGCGTCGAAACCTGGTTCAGGTTGACCGGTCGGACCTTTATAAAGGTCGTCCGGAAAAATCTCTAACCAAGGGTAAGACCAAAAAAGGCGGACGCAATAACACAGGCCGCATCACCATGCGTCGTCAGGGTGGCGGGCACAAGCAATTATACCGTACGATCGATTTCAAGCGAACGAAGCGCGATATGGAAGCGACAGTTCTGCGTTTGGAATATGATCCCAACCGGACAGCTTTTATTGCTCTGATTGAGTATAAGGACGGCGAAAAGTCTTATATTTTGGCACCGCAAAGACTGGCCGAAGGCGACAAGGTTATCTCTTCAGAGAAAGCTGACGTTAAGCCAGGTAACACGATGTCCCTGCGGGTCATGCCTGTAGGTACCATCATCCACAATGTGGAAATGAAGCCAGGCAAGGGCGGTCAGATAGCCCGGTCTGCGGGTACTTACGCTCAGCTTGTCGGCCGTGATAGTGGTTACGCACAGGTCCGTTTGAAGTCTGGCGAGATGCGCATGGTTCACCAGAATTGTGTCGCCACGGTAGGAGCGGTCTCCAACCCTGACCACATGAACATTAATCTGGGTAAAGCCGGTCGTAAACGCTGGTTAGGTAAGCGCCCTCAAGTTCGAGGTGTTGCCATGAACCCGGTCGATCACCCGCACGGTGGTGGTGAAGGCCGGACCTCCGGTGGACGTCACCCTGTGACACCTTGGGGTAAGCCGACCAAAGGCGCCCGCACACGGTCCAATAAGCAGACCGACAAATTCATCATTCGTTCGCGTCACGCGAAGAAGAAACGATAGGGAGAGCTGGTATGCCACGCTCAGTATGGAAAGGTCCGTTTGTTGACGGATACCTCCTTAAAAAGGCGGAGAAAGCCCGCGAAGAGGGATCTCGTAAGCCGATCAAAACCTGGTCGCGCCGCTCAACAGTTATGCCGCAATTCGTGGGTCTGACATTTCAGGTTCACAATGGCTCAAAGTTCATTCCTGTCATGATTGATGAGGATATGGTTGGACATAAACTCGGCGAATTCGCCCCGACACGGACTTATTACGGTCACGGCGTCGATAAAAAAGCGAAGCGGAAGTAGATATGGCTAAGAAGAACAATCCACGCCGCGTGGCTGAGAATGAGGCTATGGCAAAGCTGCGGATGATCCGTATCAGCCCTCAGAAGCTCAATCTGGTGGCTCAGATGATCCGGGGTTCCAAGGTCGACAAGGCTTTGGCTGATCTGGAGTTTTCGCACAAGCGGATTTCCGGCGATGTCAAAAAATGTCTGGAAAGCGCCATTGCCAATGCGGAAAATAATCACGGCCTCGATATCGACAGCCTGATCGTTTCCGAGGCGTATGTCGGGAAGAACCTGGTGATGAAACGTTTCCGTGCTCGGGCCCGTGGCCGCGGCGCGCGTATTTTGAAACCGTTTTCCGAGCTGACCATTGTCGTCCGCGAAGTTGAGGAGGCCGCATAATGGGTCAGAAGATTAATCCAATTGGACTGCGTCTCGGTATCAACCGCACATGGGAGTCTCGGTGGTACGCTAATACGGCGGAATATGGCGATCTGTTGCATCAGGATCTTGCGATCCGTAACTTCTTGATGGGTGAGCTGAAAAACGCGTCCGTGTCTCGTGTCATTATCGAGCGTCCACACAAGAAGTGCCGTATTACAATCTATACGGCGCGTCCGGGTGTTGTGATCGGTAAGAAAGGTGGCGACATCGAGAAACTGCGTAAGCGCGTTGCGACAATGGTTGACGGCGAAGTCTTCATCAATCTCGTTGAGGTTCGTAAGCCGGAAGTTGATGCCAATCTGGTCGCAGAAGCCATTGCTCAGCAGCTCGAGCGCCGGATGTCATTCCGTCGTGCAATGAAGCGGGCTCTGCAGTCTGCCATGCGCATGGGAGCCGTTGGTTGCAAGATCAAACTGGGCGGCCGTTTGGGTGGTGCTGAGATTGCCCGTGTCGAGCAGTATCAGGAAGGCTCCGTGCCATTGCATACAATGCGTGCTGACATCGATTACGGTGTAGCCCGCGCTCTGACAGCATATGGTATTATTGGTATTAAAGTCTGGATCAATAAAGGCGAGATCATGGAGCATGACCCATATGCTCATGAAAAGCGCATGAACCAGCAAGGTGATACGCGGTCTCGCGGTAATGATCGTCCGAGAGGTAATCAGGGCGGCAATCGCGGCGGTGATCGCCAGCGTGCAAGCTAGAGGTTAAGGCAAATGTTACAGCCAAAACGTACAAAATTCCGCAAGGCTCATAAAGGCCGCATTAAAGGCATGGCCAAAGGCGGAACGGCTCTGAATTTCGGGTCTTATGGTCTCAAAGCCATGACTGCCGAACGCGTGACAGCGCGCCAAATTGAGGCGACACGTCGTGCGATCACTCGGCACATGAAGCGCTCCGGTCGTGTCTGGATCCGCATCTTCCCAGATGTGCCGGTCACAAAGAAGCCGACCGAAGTCCGGATGGGTAAAGGTAAAGGTTCTGTCGAATTTTGGGCCTGCAAGGTCAAACCTGGACGGATCATGTTTGAAATCGACGGTGTGTCTGATGCTGTTGCCCGCGAAGCTCTGCGCCTCGGCGCTGCTAAGCTTCCGGTCAAATGCAAAATCGTGACACGCCCAGGCGAGAAGTAGGAGACAGATCAATGAAAGCAGTTGATGTCAGAGCAATGACAGAAGACCAGCTCGGCGATGAGCTTCTGAAGTTGAAAAAAGAGCAGTTTAACCTGCGCTTCCAAAAGGCCACGGGCCAGTTGGAAAAATCCTCACGCGTACGCGAAGTACGTCGGGATATTGCGCGGATCAAAACCATCATGGCTGAGAAAAAAGCAGCCGCGAAAGCAGGGTAGGTCGAGATGCCAAAAAGAATATTACAAGGCACAGTCGTTTCCGACAAAGGTGACAAAACCGTCGTCGTTAAGGTCGAGCGTGCTTACCTGCACCCGCTTTTCAAGAAGACAATTCGTCGGACGAAAAAATATCACGCGCATGATGAAAAGAATGCGCACAAAGTGGGCGACCAGGTTCGTATCATCGAATGTCCGCCTAAAAGTAAACTCAAGCGGTGGGAAGTCGTCGCCGGTTAAGCCGGGGATGTTTGCCAAAGCAAGCTCAAGGAGAGTCGCATGATTCAAATGCAGACAAATCTGGATGTTGCCGATAATTCCGGCGCCCGCCGCGTACAATGCATCAAAGTGCTTGGGGGTTCCAAGCGCCGCTATGCATCCGTGGGCGATGTCATTGTCGTATCCATCAAGGAAGCCGCGCCTCGCGGTAAAGTAAAAAAAGGTGACGTGCGTCGCGCCGTGGTCGTTCGTGTTGCGAAAGACATTCAGCGCCCTGACGGTTCTGTCATCCGTTTTGACAGCAACGCCGCTGTCATCATCAACAATAATGGTGAGCCAATCGGAACTCGTATTTTTGGCCCGGTGCCGCGCGAACTTCGCGCCAAGTCCAGCCCGACTAAAAATCTGATGAAGATCGTGTCCTTGGCTCCGGAGGTTTTGTAAAATGGCCGCCAAGATTAAAAAAGGTGACTATGTCGTCGTCCTCACGGGCAAAGATAAAGGTCGCAAAGGTGAGGTCACGAAAGTCTTCCCAAAGGAAGGTCGTGTGATTGTTTCCGGAGTTCGCATGGTCAAGCGCCATGTCCGCCCAACCCAGTGGGACCCTGAAGGGGGTATCCGCTCTTTTGAAGCCCCGATCGACATTTCCAATGTCGCTCATCTGGATCCAAAAGACGGAAAGCCAACTCGTGTAGGTTTCAAAGTATTAAAAGACGGCACCAAGGTCCGTGTGGCCAAACGTTCCGGCGAGGTTATCGATGTCTAAGCCATATATCCCAAGACTGGCCGCGAAATATAACGATGAAATTCGCGCCACTATGAAAGAAAAGTTCGCTTACAAGAACGACATGCAGATCCCGAAAGTTGAGAAAATAGTTCTCAATATGGGCCTGGGTGAGGGTGTAAGTGACAAGAAAAAGGTCGAGGCTGCCATTAATGACCTGGAGTTGATCGCTGGTCAAAAGGTTATCCCGACCAAAGCCAAAAAATCCATCGCGGGTTTCAAGTTGCGTGACGGGATGGTCGTTGGTGCCAAGGTTACGCTACGCCGTGACCGCATGTTTGAATTCATCGACCGCTTGGTCAATATCGCGCTGCCGCGTGTTCGTGACTTCCGAGGTCTGAATGGTAAGAGTTTTGACGGCAATGGTAATTACGCCATGGGCCTGAAAGAACATATCGTATTCCCAGAGATTGACTATGACTCAGTCGATAGCGTTCTGGGTATGGATATCGTGGTGCAGACAAGCGCCAAAACTGATGAGGAAGCCAAGGCACTGCTGGCTGAGTTAGGATTTCCGTTCCGTAACTAACGCAGCAGGTCAAGCAGGTTCAGTAGCAATACTGACTTCGCAAAAGGAGTAAAATGAATGGCTAAAATAAGTGCAACCGAACGCAATATGAAGCGTCAGCGTCTCGTGGCTAAATATGCTGCTAAACGCGCTCTGCTGAAAGATATTGCCCGCAACAAGGACCTGCCGGTCGAAGAGCGTTTTGCCGCCCAGCTGAAGCTGGCTGAGCTACCACGCAATTCTGCCCCGAGTCGTGTGCGGAACCGTTGTCAGGTCACCGGACGTCCGCGTGGCTATTATCGTAAAATGAAGATGTCTCGTATCGCTCTGCGTGAACTGGGTTCACAGGGTCTGATTCCGGGACTTGTTAAGTCCAGCTGGTAGGAGAAAAGCAAGATGTCTTTTAGTGATCCTCTGGGCGATATGCTCACACGAATCCGCAACGCTATCATGCGCGGCCGGACAAATGTTTCAACGCCGGCGTCTAATCTGCGCGGTCGGGTTCTCGACGTGCTGGCCGAAGAAGGCTTTATCCGTGGCTACTCCGAAGTGGAAGCTGACGGGTTCAAGGCGTTTGAAATTGAACTGAAATATTATGAAGGCGAAGCCGTTATCCGCGAGATTAAGCGGGTCTCAAAGCCGGGCCGTCGCGTTTACTCTTCTGTGAAGAGTTTACCGCAAGTGCGTAACGGTCTTGGTATCGCTATTTTATCAACCTCTAAAGGCGTGATGAGTGACGCTGCTGCCCGCGAAGCCAATGTGGGCGGCGAGATCCTCTGTCAGGTCTCTTAAGGAAAGAAACAATGTCTCGAATTGGAAAACAACCGATTTCTATTCCTGATGGGGTCACCCTCAACCAGGACGGTCAGGTAATCACAGTTAAAGGCAGCAAAGGTGAGCTCACCTTCCGGCTCCACGACTCTGTCGTCGGAAGCGTCGAAGACGGATCCTTTTCTGTTAAGCCTGTGAATGACAATGATAAAGTCGCAAAGGCTATGTGGGGTATGTCCCGAACAATGGTCAAAAACATGATCGAAGGTGTCACTGAAGGCTTCAAAAAAGAGCTGGAGCTTCGCGGTGTTGGTTACCGGGCTCAGATGAAAGGTACTGACCTTTCTATGCAGCTGGGTTACTCTCATGATGTGGATTACACCCCGCCGGAAGGCATCAAAATTGAAGCCCCGAAGCCGACACAGATTGTTGTGTCCGGCATCGATAAGCAAAAAGTTGGTCAGGTTGCTGCCGAGATCCGCTCATTCCGTAAGCCAGAGCCTTATAAAGGTAAGGGTGTTCGTTATGTTGGCGAATATGTCCGCAGCAAAGAAGGCAAGAAGAAGTAAGCCATGAAATCTGCAAAACAAAATACACAACGTCGCGCGCAGCGTGTTCGCCGCCGCCTCAAGAAAAACGCCAATGGTCGTCCACGTCTGTCTGTTTATCGCAGCAGCAAGAACATTTCTGTTCAAATTATTGATGACGCCACAGGCACTACACTGGCCTCTGCCTCTACGCTTCAGGACAAGAAGGGTAATGGCGGCAATATGGAAGCGGCTGCCGGTATCGGAAAGCTGATCGCCGAGCGCGCCAAGAAAGCAAAGGTCGAGGAAGTTATCTTTGACCGGGGCGGTTATTTGTATCACGGTCGGGTGAAAGCTCTGGCTGAAGCGGCTCGCGAAGCCGGACTGAAGTTTTAGGAGTTATCATGGCACGAGAACAAAACAATCGTCGTGATCGCGAAGAAGACAATGAATTCATCGATCGTTTGGTCCACATTAACCGCGTTGCTAAAACCGTAAAAGGCGGCCGGAATATGAGCTTCGCCGCTCTTGTTATTGTGGGAGATGAAAAAGGTCGTGTAGGCTTCGGTAAGGGTAAGGCGCGCGAAGTGCCCGAAGCTATCCGCAAAGCCACAGATGAGGCCAAGAAGTCTCTGATCCGTGTGCCACTTCGTGAAGGCCGCACACTGCACCACGATTTGAAAGGTCGCCACGGCGCCGGCAAGATCATGATGCGGGCAGCGCCTCCAGGTACTGGTGTTATTGCCGGTGGTCCAATGCGTGCGGTTCTGGAATGCCTCGGCGTTCAGGACGTTGTCGCGAAATCTGTTGGAACATCCAATCCGTACAACATGGTCCGCGCGACGTTCGATGCGCTGAAGCGCGCTGAAAGCCCTCGTACAATTGCTGCTAAGCGCGGCAAAAAGGTCGGAGATCTGGTCGCCCGCCGTCAGGATGGTGCGTCTGCACCGGATGCTCTGGACGCTGCGAGCTAGGCCCGGGCCAGGAGAAGAAGACAATGGCAAAGAAAAATACCATTAAAGTGCGTCAGACCGGTAGCCCGATCCGTCGTCCCAAAGACCAGCGCCAGACACTTGTCGGCCTGGGTCTCAATAAAGTTGGCCGCGTGCGCGAGCTGGAAGATACACCGTCAGTGCGCGGTATGATCGCCAAAGTCGCCCACATGGTTGAAATCGTCGAAGAATAGAGATCGTCATGCGATTAAATGAACTGAGTGATAATCCCGGAGCAACCAAGCCGCGCACACGCGTCGGTCGTGGTGTCGGTTCCGGCAAAGGTAAAACCGCTGCCCGCGGTGTCAAAGGTCAGAAGTCCCGTTCAGGTGTTGCCATTAAAGGCTTCGAAGGTGGACAAATGCCTATCCATATGCGTCTGCCAAAGCGTGGCTTTAACAAGCCAAACCGCAAGAAGTGGACTGAACTGTCGATCGCTAATCTTGAGCGCGCTATTCAGCGCGGCAAGTTGGACTTGAAAAAGCCCGTCGATGCCGAAGCTCTGGTGAAAGCCGGTGTCATCCGTCGCGCCAATGATGGCGTACGTCTGATCGGTGGCGGAGAGCTGTCCAAAGCTGTGAACCTGGTTGTGGCCGGTGCCACGCCTGGCGCGACTAAGATCGTCGAAAAGGCTAAAGGCTCTGTCGAAGTGACAGATGCAAAACCAGCTCGCGCCAAAAAGGACGCGGACGCTGCGCCTAAGGCCAAGAAAGCTGCTCCCGCTAAAGCTGCGCCAGCCAAAAAGGCGGCTGCTCCTAAGGCTGATGCTGCACCAAAGGCCGAGAAGAAAGAGCCGGCTAAAAAGGCCGAAGCCAAATCCGGTGACTATGACAAGCACATTCCGTATTTCGAAAATATCAAAGAGAAATATGACGCCAAGGCAGATGAAGCTGTCGTCATGACCATTACCAAATATCTCGGCGCTTCTCTCAATGATCGAGATGCCAAGTATGTGGCCTGTGGTGACGAGACCGAGCGCAACACAGTTCGGGATGCATTCCTAAAGAAAAAGCTGGGTCTGAAGGACGACAACGAAGTTCTTGATGCCAAAGTCATGGCCGTTTGCGACGAGATGAAAGCTGCTAAGCAGCGCATGAAAGACCGCGTGACTTTCTATTATCTGCTCGCCAAAAACGAAGGCAAGCTGGGCGATCTTTAGGGAGCGCCTTTTAATCTGAAGTTGGGCTCCTATATGGGAGCCTATAACTTCATAAAGGGACAACATAATGGTTTCAGCTTCTGAACAACTCGCCAGAAACGTATCCTGGGGAACGTTTGCCAAGGCTAAAGAGCTTCAGCAGCGACTCCTATTTACCCTTTTCGTCCTTATTCTTTATCGCCTCGGAACCTTTATCCCGGTTCCGGGCGTCAACGTTCAGGCCTTTGCGGAGACCATGAACGGATCCAATTTTGGCGGCCTGTTTGACCGTCTCAACATGTTTGCAGGGGGCGCGGTCGAACGAATGGCCGTTTTTGCCCTCAATGTTATGCCCTATATCTCGGCGTCGATTATCATGACGTTGATGAAAGGCTCTATCCCGTCGCTCAAAGAGCTCGATAAGGAAGGCCAGCAGGGGCGAAAACAGATTAATCAATATACCAGATACCTCACAGTCTTCCTGGCTGCCTTTCAGGCCTATGCCATTGCCAAGGCTTTACAGGGCTCAACGGCATCCGTTGGCGGCGAAGTTGTTCCTGTTGTGATGAATCCGGGCCTGTTTTTCGAGGCCAGTACGGTGATTACACTGGTTGGCGGCACCATGTTGCTGATGTGGCTGGGTGAGCAAGTGACGGCCCGCGGGGTTGGTAACGGGGTGTCCCTGATCATTTTTGCCGGAATCGTCGCGGAATTGCCGCGCGCGATCGGCCAGGTATTCCAGCTCAATCAATCTGGCGGTCTATCAGGTGGGCGTATCGCCTTTATTATCTTCCTGTTTGTAGCCCTGTCGGTACTCATTGTATTCGTAGAACGGGCCCAGCGAAGGCTGCTCGTGCAGTATCCCAA
>JAHDBU010000179.1 GCA_020630275.1 Hellea sp. | reverse complement strand
CAGGTCGCCAAGGTCAAGGGCAGCTATACCGGCGGCTATTTGCAGGGGATGCTGGGGAGATAGGCTAAAGCCAGCTGATATTTTTGATCATTCGAGTTAAAACTGAGGGCCCCATGCTTCCAACCTTTGCAGCCAATAGTCGAATCTCGGGCATTCTTGCCTGATCTTAGATAACCCTATTTCTGAGGCAGCCACATTGCCAAACAGTATTTTATCATAGCCCTTTATTATGCCAGCGACGCGTTTTGAGGGCGCGGTCTGAGGTGAGTCATTAATATGCTCAGGATCTGGAAATGCATCCCGTACAGTCTGTAATTCGAGTGCTTTAGAGGCAAAGCCAATGGCGTTAGCGAAACTCGTGCAATCTGAGAACAACAATGCCTCGAACTCATGCATCAGAACAAACGGCTCAAACCTATCGAGGATATTGGTCTTCGCTTCGAAGTCGTCTAGGAGCGCCTGTCTGATTAGATCACTCTTTTGCTCGATGGTTGTGTTCTGTGGCGACATACGTCCGGGCCAACTATTGGGAAGCCCATAATAGTCAACCATGATTGTGGCGAAAGCGTTCCGGTCAGATTTCAGGTGTAGTTCAATTTCGTGCCTTACGGTCGGCCATTTAATGATCCCACCTCTGCGGGCTTTGCTCCGGGCATTTCCGAGCAACCGGGCGCCAACCGCCTCATAACCACATTCGTACAAGTGTGGCCCAAGCGTGGTCTGGACGAACGCTTCCTCGGTCTGGCCCTCAACATGGATCAATAAGCGGGTCATAAATTGAAAACTATCTAGGCCTTCCGCCAATTTCAGCTTTTTCCCAGAGTTGCCCGAGACTGTAACTGTCTAGCCAATCAGCGAGCATTTCTGTGTTTAGGCGCTTAAATTCAGTCGCGCCGTTTACGCGATCTGCGACCAACACATCTTCTGGTTCAAAGTTATCTAAAAGAAATGCAGACTGAGTAGATATGATGATCTGAGAGGTGCTTGCGGAAAACCGTACCATACTAGCGAGAACCGATAGTGCGAACGGATGCAAACCAAGTTCTGGCTCATCTATCAAGATGATACTAGGCTTATAGTGAATTGGCTGGAAAAGAAGTGTCGCGAGTGCAATGAACCTAAGAGTTCCGTCTGAGAAAGAAGAAGGTGACATATATTTATCATGACCCTTTTCTATCCATTCAAGTGAAATCCGTTCGCTGTCTAGCTCTAGAGGTTGTAAGACAAAGTCGTCAAAGAATGGAGCAACATCTCGGATCGCGTTGACAATTCTTTGGTAGTGCTCTGCGTACTTTTCTCGAAAAAGATAAAGTACTGACGCAATGTTCGATCCATCCGGCCTTAAATACCTATTATCATTTATGTCGGATGGTCTTTTAAGCGGAGAGTCAGACGACGTGTCATGAAAATGATATAGCCTCCACTTTTCAAGATGCTGCTGGACATATTTAGGAACCGAACGGTTCTGATGGCCGCTTATTCCTGCTTCCTTCTCCTCGGAGGCTATGCCTTCATCATATGCTTGGGGATAGTTGCTTTTATCCCAGTAATAAGCTTTCTCGCCAAAAGGGACTAAGCCATTTTTGTCAGAGCCCAGAAGGTTGACTTTATATTGGTTGGCTTCATTTGCGAATGAAATATGGAACGACATCTCGTCAGTTTCTGGTCGCCCGCGAAACAGCAATTCGTCGGCTCCACCAGATCGCTTCACTGTCTCCTCTAAGCGCCCTTCCCTGATCGAATGTAGAAACGAGAAGGCCGAAATAAAATTGGATTTTCCAGACCCATTTGCGCCGATAATTACGTTGATCTGAGATAGCCGAAGCTTATCGATCCGTTTAAGGCTTTTGAAGCCTGAGATTGATATCCAATCTAAAGTGGACATTTGAGAAATTGACCTGTTTATTGACAGTTTGTCATTCGCATCTTTGCTCACTGAGAACAAGCGCTGAAATTGCGAACAGCTTGGCCCAAGCCTGGTGAGTTGTTCACGCCCCTCTGTCCTACACGCCCCGTCCTGTATAAATAACCCGGTCCATTTTTCTCTTTTGGAGACCGGACCATGGTATCTTCCCCCTCACTTTCTCCCGCGCAATTGTGGGCGCAGCAAAGCTCTGCCCCGTCTGACACCCCGTCCGCCGCCGAGGTGATTGGCGGGGCGGCCAAAGGTGGCGCGCTTCCTGTGCTGATCGATGCTTTGCCTGCGGATGATACGCGGCCTGCGCAGACGCAGTTTGATCTGGCGGCGCAGGTGGTGTTTCTGGAGGCTTTGGCGACGACGGGTTCGGTGCGCTCGGCATCGCGCAAGGCGCGTTCCTCGCATCAGAGCGTGTACCGCGCGCGGCGCGCCTGTGAGGCGTTCCGGCGGGCATGGGATGCGGCTTTGCTGGCAGCGCGGGAGGCGGCGGTG
>JAHDBU010000047.1 GCA_020630275.1 Hellea sp. | reverse complement strand
CAGGAAATTTTTCTCTCGGCGTGAATATGCTTGAAGCGCTCGTGGAGAAGGCCGCGGCCAGCCTGCCGGATAAAGATTGGGATATCGAAATCTCGGAAATGCATCACAAGCACAAAGTCGATGCCCCTTCGGGCACGGCGCTCATGTTGGGAGAGGCCGCGGCCAAGGGCCGTAAGGTCAAACTGGCCGAAAAGCAGGTTCTCTCCCGGGAAGGTCGAGGCGCACCTCGCGAATCCGGTCAAATCGGATTTAGCGCCTTACGCGGCGGTGGTGTGATTGGGCAACACAGCGTTCATCTGGCCAGTGAGCTCGAAATGCTCACGCTCTCTCATGAAGCTTTTGACCGATCTGTTTTTGCGCGCGGCGCTGTCGTCGCCGCCCTCTGGGCGCATAATAAGCCTAAGGGGCTCTATAGCATGAGAGATATACTTGGATTGTAACCTATTTATCTTTTACCTCTTATGGCGTTAAGACTCTTGGCCCCATAAAATCTGAGCGGGCTTGGATCTTCTAAATCTCATCTTATCTGTATCGGGATGATACGGTTCAAACACATCCTCATTCCTATTGTCGCTGTAGCGATGTGGGGATCATATTTCAGCTATGCCAAGGAACAGGCCGCGCGGTTTGATCCAGAAGTCTGGCAGACCACAGTTGAAAAACGCGCGGATATGGTTGCCCCTCTAATGGGCTATGTTTTGAAAGTCGGACAGTCGCGCCAGGATGTCAAAGATATGTTGGGAGAGCAGCTGATAGGATTGCGATGGACATCATGCTGTGGTGGAGGCCTGTTTTGCGAGGCAAATGCGATTCAGGAAACATATGAGGTTTCAGATGATCTTTCCCTGACGATTATCTATTCGGTGAAGGAAAAAGTGACAGACTTTTACATAGATGGTCAGCAACATCTTTTTATATTCTAATCACTCAGCCGCGTTTTGGAGCTCATCTTCGTCGGGAATATATTCGAGCAGATCGGCGGGCTGGCAGTTGAGTTCACGGCACAGAGCTTCGAGCGTAGAGAAGCGCACGGCCCGGGCTTTACCTGTTTTAAGGATGGACAGGTTGGCCAGGGTAATACCCACACGATCAGCCAATTCTGTCAGAGACATGCGCCGCTCTAATAGCATTCGGTCAAGATTTACACGAATAGCCATTAGACCGTCAGCTCCTGGTCCCGCTTGAGCTCCAATCCCACGCGAAACACTTCAGCCATAATCGCAATCACAAAGACGAGGAACCAGGCCGTAATATTGAGATCGATTTCGATATGGGCGCCATCGGTTTTCGCACTGCTTTTCATGAAGGATGACGCAATGGCCTTTAATATTTCGACGCCCGCAATAATCATCCAGGTCAAACGTAATCTCGAAATGTTTTCTTCTACAAAGGGATTACCGTCGAGAGTGGTTCGGACGATCTTTCTTATCACAAGTGCTACATAGAGATAGGCCGCCGCGATCAAGCTGCCGCCAATTGCGCCACCGATATTCAAGGCGAACAATGACGGCGCTTCACCGTTCTTATCTTTTATTGTCTGGGCGACATCTTCACCAAAGAACGGCAAAATCAGCATAACCAAAAAGCACAATGCCAATATAGCAATGACAATATTCAACGCGATGTTGAGGACGCGCGCCGTTTTCATGATCGATGTATTTGCCAATGAATGCATGAAGTTCCAAAACAATTTTTCTTATCGATAAACAATAATGCCCTGCACTGCAAGGCCTTTACCGGACGGGATGCAGTTATTATGCCGGGCTATCAGGAGGTCTTATGCAAACACTGACCAAAATTGTTGTCGCGTCTCATAATCAAGGCAAGGTCCGCGAGATTCGCGCATTACTAGAGCCATTGGGTGTCACGACCATAAGTGCCGCAGATTTGAACTTGCCCGAGCCGGAAGAGACGGAAACGACCTTTGCGGGCAATGCCCGGCTGAAGGCCGTGGCTGCGGCCAAAGCCAGTGGCTTGCCGGCTCTGTCCGATGATAGCGGTCTGGCCGTGGACGCACTAGGTGGCGACCCGGGCATTTACGCGGCCAGATGGGCGGCCATTCCCAAAGTTGAAGGCGGCGGGCGCGATTTCGATATGGCCATGTGGCGGGTGCATTCCGAGATGGAAAAGGCGGGCGGTCCGAAGACTGCACGTTTCATCTGTGCGCTTTGTCTCGCCTTTCCGGACGGCGGGACGGAAGTTTATGAGGGCAAAGTCGAGGGTGAAATCATCTGGCCACCACGGGGCGATAAAGGCTTTGGTTATGATCCCGTTTTTCAGGCCATTGGGGATCAAAAAACATTCGCCGAAATTGATCCGGCCGAGAAGCATGCCAAAAGCCACCGGGCCGACGCATTCGCCAAGTTTTTAAAGGCGCGTTTTTCGTAATGGTTGAGCCCACTCCGCTCGCCATTTATGTGCATTGGCCTTATTGCACCCGGATCTGTCCTTACTGCGATTTCAACGTTTATAAAGGCGCAGAAAACGCTGAATTAGTGCAGGCTATACTCAGAGATTTGACGCATTGGCGCGAGTGGTCCGGGCCGCGGGATATCAACTCTATCCATTTCGGCGGCGGCACGCCGTCCCTGATGTCTGTTGATGACATCGACAGCGTTGTTTCAACCGTCAATCATTTATGGAGCCAGCCGGATGGTGCAGAGGTCGGGCTTGAGGCTAATCCATCGGATGCCAATCGAGAGGTTTGGGAAGGATATAAGAAAGCCGGAATCAATCGACTGTCTCTGGGCGTGCAATCCTTTGACGATGACGCGCTCTCATTTTTGGGCCGTAATCATAATTCCCGCGCCGCCCATTTGGCCGTCGATATGGCGCTGAAAATATTCCCTAGTGTTTCGCTGGATCTCATCTATGGGCTTGCGGGTCATGATACGAGTCGAGATGGTGAGCAGGTTGTTACAAAGGGCGTGCACCATGTGTCGACCTATCAGCTGACCATCGAAGAAGGGACGGCCTTTCACCGGGCCGAACAAAGGGGTGAAGCCCGAGCCGTTGATCCGGATAGCAGCGCGGATGCCTTTTCAAGTCTGGCGCAAACATTGGGGCGAAACCGATATAACCGCTATGAGATTTCCAATTGGGCAAAACCCGGTTTTGAGTCCCGGCACAATCTCGCCTATTGGCGGGGTTATGACTATGTCGGTGTTGGGCCGGGGGCGCATGGACGTCTCACAGTGGGCGGAAACCGCGTTGCGACTACTGCCTATTTAAAGCCAAAAGATTATATCCAAGCGGCCCATGCGGGCGGGATTGAAATTAGAGAAATTCTATCATCGTCAGACCGAGCCAGCGAATACCTGATGATGGGATTACGCACCGTCGAAGGCATTTCTGTTCAAAAATATGAAAAATGGGCCAATACGCAATTGCCCAAGACCACAGTTGACGACCTTGTCGAAACGGACTTCCTAAAACTCGATAACGATAGACTCAGCACGACTGCGCAGGGTCGCGACGTCCTCGATTATATCACCGGAAAACTTCTGACCTAGCTTGGATCGTTTTTAGCTGGGGTCTGTGGCGCGGGTCGGCGCGGGCTCAATGATCACGAAACGGCCGTTTTGGATCTGATAGATAGCCAGACCGCGGTTAGGCCGTCCGTCAGGACCCCAGCTGATCATGCCGTCCGCGCCGTAAAATCCTACCGGGTCTTCGACACGGGAGCGTCGGGTACGGACTGATCCATCAGCAACAACGACACCAATATTTACGGCGTCAAAGGCCAGAGAGGCTAAGCGCGACGGATCTTCGCCGAATTGACGGTCATAATTGTCGAGGAAGCTCTGACGGGCCATTTGGTCCGGCGCCGCAAAAACACCCCCATTAAGTGCCGGTTCGCGCACGACTTCTTCCTTGTGCCAGAGGCTCGTGCCCAGGAACTGCACTCGGTCCGGGTCGATATCGTAATAGGGCAGAAGCGGTGCCAGTGAACGCAGCGGCACGCCGCCTTCGGGCAAAATGATGGCCTCAAAATGTTGACGGTCCGTAGGCTCTGACATTTCATCATGTTTGCGATAAGCTTCGGCCAGTTTGCGGGCAGGGTCCTGCATAACCGAGATATCATCGCCGTCATAGCTTTCTTGCCCGCGAATTTCGCCGCCATTATTGCGAACTGCGCTTTGATAGGCGTCCTGAACACGGCGGCCATAGGCGCTTTGCGGACCCAAATAGGCAAATCTCTGCGCGCCTGTGGAGGTGGCATAATCCACAATTCGCTTCACTTCGGCTTCCGGCGGGAAGGACAGCAGATAAGTCCCGTTCCCGGCGACCGTTTGATCGGTTGAAAAGGCAATCACGGGGACGTCTGCGCGTTTTGCGCGTCTCGCGGCACCGCTGACCGAGCGAGCGAGAACTGGCCCGAGGATCACATCGACACCGGATTTGATCGCAGCCTCGGCTGCAGATGATGCGCCGCTTTCCGTACCGCCTGTATCCAAGGCTACAAGGACCACATCAGCGTCGTCGCGGTTAAAAACGGCCAGTTCGGCGGCGCGTAACATGGACGCTGCCTCTTCGCGCAAGCGGGAAGATTTGGATGAAAATGGCAACAATATTGCCATACGCTTTAAGTTGCGCCCGGCCATATGGGGTGGTGTAATTCCATCGCGTCGAATAACTTCTTGGACAACGGGTTCTGGCTCGGGAGCGACCTCAACAGGGGTTTCGACGACGGGGTCCGGTGCGGTACCTGTTGGCTCTTCTACTGGTTGCTCCTTAACCGGCGCTTGGGCAACCGGGCCCGGCGTTGTCGGTTGATTGGGTGCCGTCGTCGCGCAGGCAGAGATAGAAAGGGCCGCCCCTGTCAGGAGTAACCATTTCATCTTAAAGCTTATCTGTTCAAAAGGGCGTTTGCCTGCCATAACATGTCCTGGATAAATAATATGACTAATTCTGACTCTATAAGCCCTACAAAATCGACGCAATCCCAAACTTCACCCGGTTTGTACATTGTGGCGACCCCCATTGGGAATTTGCGGGACATAACCCTGCGGGCATTGGATGTGCTGAAATCAGCGGATCACATATTAGCCGAAGATACACGACAGACACGTAAACTCCTGGATGCTTATAGTATTGAGGGCTCCCTAACTGCTTATCATGACCATAATGTGGCGAAAATGCTGCCGAGGGTTTTGGAATGGTTGGGTGAGGGAAAGGTCATTGCTCAGGTCAGTGACGCGGGGACTCCGTTAGTTTCGGATCCGGGCTATAAACTGGTTAGGGCGACCATAGAAGCGGGCCATGAGGTTTTTCCTGTCCCCGGCGCCTCCGCCCCTATGGCGGCACTCGTCGCAGCAGGTCTACCGTCGGATCGCTTTCTTTTCGCCGGATTTCTGCCTAATAAATCGGCTGCCCGCCGTTCATCCCTGATTGAATTTATGTCGCTCAAGGCCACGCTGATCTTTTTTGAGAGCCCCAACCGTATCGTTGATAGCTTGTCTGACATGAAAGCCGTGCTGGGTGACCGGGACGCTGTGCTCGCCCGAGAACTGACAAAGAAATTTGAACAAATCCGGCGGGGCTCGCTATCTCAACTCATTGCGTCATGCGAAGAGGTCCCGCCAAAAGGGGAAATCGTCGTTTTGGTTGGAGCGCCTGCCGGGCCGCAAATCTGGGCCCCAGAGGAAGTCGATGCGGCTCTTAGGGAAAAGCTTCCTGAACTTGGCGCCAAACGCGCCAGCAGCGAAGTCGCCAAAAACTCCGGTTGGGCAAAGCGCAATGTCTATCAACGGGCTATCTTACTGTCATCGTGAGTAAGGTGCGTAAATCCCGAGAAAAACTAGGCCGACGGGCTGAATTTTTAGCAGCCAACTATCTGCGCCTGAAAGGATATCGCATTCTCGAAACCCGGTTTAAAACCAAACAGGGTGAAATTGACCTGATCGCACTCAAGAAAGATGTGCTGGTCATGGTGGAGGTCAAGGCTCGGGATGATTTGCTAACAGCCCGGGAGTCCATCACCTATGAGTCCCAACAGCGCATTCAACGCGCGGCAGATATATTTGTGGCCCGTCGACGGGACTATCAGCAAATGGGCCTTCGGTTTGATGCACTGTTTTTGATCGGCAAACGCCGCATTGTTCACGAACCAGATTTTTTCTAGTAACGCAGTTGTGACGGTGCATTGAATTGAGGTCAGGACTGGCCTCGGGTAAAGCAGGCTCATGACCTATCGTATAAAACATATCCTTCTGGCTGCCGTGACTTTGTGTGGAGCGACGTCCCCAACCGTCTACGCCGGTGATCAGCCCACAACAGTTGTTGAATTATTCACCTCACAAGGCTGTTCATCTTGTCCACCGGCTAATGAGTTTGTCGGAACTCTGATAGATGATGAAGACAAACTCGTATTATCCTATGGCGTTACCTATTGGGACTATCTGGGTTGGGAAGACACATTCGGCGATCCGGAGTTCACCCAGCGTCAAAAAGCCTATGGAGCCGCCCTCGATATTGGTTACGTTTACACGCCGCAAATCGTTTTAAATGGTCGGGATCACAATAGCCGCTATACATCCGAAAAGGTTGAGAAGGTTCAGCCACTGGCGCCGTCGGATATTCAGCTTACCATTAGCGAGGAAAAGGGACGGGTCGCCATAGACACTAACGCCCCGCAAGTGGTCATCGTGACTTATACGCCCGGCTGGCAGGAAGTGGCTGTCAAGCGGGGTGAAAATCACGGCCGCAAACTCAAAATCGCTAACGTGGTTGATGATGTGGAAAGAGTCAAAAAGTCCGGTCGTACCAAAGTCGAAATAGAGCCGGGTAAGGCCTATGCGGCCCTCGTCCATGACCCGATTACTTTGCAGATTACAGCGGCTCGCATCCTGAGAAACCCATAGCCCCAAACCAATGAAGCTCTGCTATCAACGGGGCGCGTTTTTGGCAGAGCTTCCTTGGTTGGTTGATCAAGTGATCTCCCGCCCAAGCTTGGGTGGGCAACGAACAATGCGTATCCTTTCCGTGTAGGATTGGGTAAATCCGTTGCAAGGGACAGATAGGCAATTCGACCCAACAAGCAAATAACGATATCCGCCGATTAATGTGCATTTCCCGCCAATATTACAATTGTTACCCGAAATTTTAGCCCTTTTCAGCCAATTTTTGTGATAATATCTCTATTTCCGTAATTCTTGACGTTCCACCACTGCCGACAAGAGGCGATTTTAATTCTACATCGAGACTATACTTGCCTGCAGGAAGAGAGGTGTAATGAATGGGTCCGACATTTGAATAATCCGACCAATCTGTATCAAACCCATTTAAGCGGTAACGCATTTGACAACTATCCAGAAACCATTCAGTCGATAACTCGATTTTCAAATGCCAATTTCCTGCATAAACGGCATTTCCCGTTGTGTTCCATTCCGCACCGCGCCAAACCATATTAGCCAAGCGGGCGACCGGTGCTTCATTCTTTGGGATCAAATTGGCGACTTTTACAGAGCGCAATCCCGATCCAAGCCCGCAATAAACCGTACCATCGACAATCGCCAAGGAACGGCTCGTCGTAAATTCCCATGGAATATCTTCGAAATTTCCGGATATTAAATGTCTGATCTTACCGCTGCTGTCATTGATAAAAATAAGCCCATTTGAGCTTCCGGCAACAAGATTTCCGCCTGACATCCAGTCCAAAGACCAAGCTGCAACAGAGTTTTCTGTTTCGTAAAGTACCTGAGATTGACCCGTAGGCTCCTGTCGCGTGATCTTGTTGTCATGGGCGAAATATAGACACCCAGAACTGTCATGGGTCATCGCATAAACATTGGCGGTTTCAGACATAAAAGGAAGAGGTATGGATTGCATATTTTGCCCATCAAATCTGAATACCCCTTGACCCAGTGTGGCAATCCAAAGGGCTTCGTCCGGACCAATGTGGAGCGAATATACATAACCAAAACTTTTATCTTGGGGACCGCGAATTTCTTTTACGCCGTCCGGATCCAGGCGGGCCAATCCGCGAATGGAAGCTACATAAAGCCGGTTTTGAAAAATAATAAGCGCCCGGCAAGGCGCCTGAATAACCGGGCAATCGGCCTGTTTATAAGCGAAAGAAAGGTGTGGATTAGGCGTACAATAAAGCCCTTTATCCGTTGCGGACCAGATTTTATTCTGATCGTCTTTCAAGACATCCCAGACTTCCAGATTTTCAAGAATAATTTCGCCATTGGATAAGGCAAGCCCGTTTGAGCCGCCGATCAATCGGCTTTCTCGATCGTGATATATAGACAGAATATGCCCGGTGTTAGTGGGAAAATCGTCGACGAATGTATTTCGAAAACGACTGACTTTTAAAAGGGCCTGACCCGAGGTTGACAACCAAATGTTGTCGAAACGGTCGGCCTGAATATGTTTGACGACAACCTTATTGAGATGGGTTTTTGTGATGGTTGATTCTAAATGATCGACTGGCAGAGAAACGACAGATTGATCATAGGCCAACCAGACCTGGCCGCGATCCCATAAAATGGCCTCGACAGGTGCAGGTAATATTCGGTTTGCTTTAAGCGTCCCCTCTTTATCCAGTTGGATTAATCCATGTTTGCCACCTACAAACACCGAGCCTGCAGGACCTTCTGATAGGCAAGACGGTTTGCCGATTATTCGATAGTCGTTTGAAAAGCGAATATTCGAACCATTTTTAGAGATATGAGATAATCCGGACCCCGAACCAATGACCCAGTAACTCCCATTAGTGCCCGCTAGAATTTTTTCGACTGTATCATTGGCTGCGTTAAACCCCGTCAAGGGCGTTAACTGAGTTGTATGACGGCAAAACATTAGTCCTTGCGAACTGCCAATCAATACACTGTCCTTTTGAAGGCCGAGTGAGTTCACGGTCCCGAGTGGATTAGACCAGAGTGATTTCGGAGCGCCTTCGGATATATCAAGAACTTCGATGCCAATATCAGTTCCAATCCATAATTCTCCCGTCGAAGGATGAATTGCAAGTGTTCGAAGCCCGTGATTGGCAAGTCCATGTTTTCGGCCAAACATGCGCGCCTTAATGCCATCATAGCAGGCAAGCCCAGCTGGGGTTGCTGCCCAAAGACGTCCATCTCCTGAGATGACGGTCTTATGAACTTGAAGCGATGTCAGCCCAATACGGTGGTCAAATCGCTCAACCGGAAGATCCGGGAGCCTGACAGATTTTCGACTCCCTAAATGAAACTTTCCAGGATGGAGAAATGTTACACTCTCTTCCATTATTCCGATTGCCACCGTTTCAAGGCCCGGCTGAAACTAGCATGATCTTTATAACCAAGCCTTTCAGCAATTTCGCCTTTCGTGAGTTGACCCTGCTTAAGGAGGGTCTCAGTTCTTTTCCGCATGGAGTGTTCAAGAATATCACGAAAAGAAACCCCCACCTCCTCCAAACGACGGTTGAGCGTCCGAGTAGACATACCCACGGATTTGGCAACTTCGCCAACAGTAGGCCGGTGGAACTGTGTGGCATTGATATATGCTGAGACAATTTCTTCGAGAGATCTATCGATTTCTGGCGGGTAAACTAGATTTTGAATCTGGAGACTGAATTTACGGAATTTTATTGGGTCCGCATATCTGCTTTTTCGCCTCTGCAATTGGGTTGGAATTTCTAGTCCGAAGCGAGGTGCATTCCAAACAATCTCTCCTTTGAAAAACTGCCCCATCTGACTCCGTTCTGGGGATGCCGCCAAGAATATTCGACTGCTTGACCATCGTCCATTCAGGGTTTCCTCCAAAATTAGATAAGGCGCAATCAAAGCCATTTCTTTGATCGTATCTAGCCCTTTTTGCATGACTGAAGAGAAGCCATCAAATGTGATAGTATCGGTCATCAGGGTTTTTCCAGATGCGCTATCGTAATTCTCGTAAATGAGAGCTGAGCACCATAGAAACCCGTATTCGGCGATCAGGTTCAATCCATCGCCGAGAGTCGGGGCAGCTCGAACGGCCGAATAAAAGACGCTATCGAGAACCGTAGACCAAAATTCTGGTGAATAATAAGGCCAGTCATGGCCGAGATATGACGAGGCATTGCCAATGATGGATATCTGATCGAATAAACCGATACGAGCGTGGATTTTAGGTGTTTTGCGTGGATCAAGTTGAAGGCAATCCTTTAGGACCTGTTTGCGAAGTTCCGGTTCATTCTTGAGACGATTCAGAAGAGGATTGATCAGTACGGCGTCAGAGGTAACTTTATTGAGCGCCGCAGGGTCCATGACTTGTCTTTCAAATTAATTATAATCTGTGTTTAGGAAACTCAGCTTTTTCGCGCAACTGTCACGTAATTAATAGAAAGATCATCTGAGAATTTCCATCTTTCCGTCAGGGGATTCAGGCTCATACCAATTGAGTGATCAGGCGATAATTCAGCCAATCGAAGCCAATTATGCAGCTCTGATGGCTTCACCAGTTTTTCATATTGATGGGTCCCACGAGGTAACCAGCGTAGCACATATTCCGCGCCGATAATGGCAAAAGCAAAAGCTTTCAGTGTCCGATTTATGGTTGAACAAGTCATGAGTCCGCCCGGCCGAACCATGGCGGCGCAATCTTTGATAAAGTCCGGTGGATTGGCCACATGTTCGATGACTTCCATATTCAACACGGCGTCAAAGGGTGCCTCACCACTTTGAACCAATTGCTCGATTGTCCCGTGGCGATAGTCAATATCCAGTCCCATTTGTTCCGCATGGGTTTTGGCGGTTTTGAGGTTCTTCTCGAGGGCGTCGACACCGGTGACCCTGGCGCCTAGCCGGGTCATGGGCTCGCATAACAGACCGCCGCCGCACCCGATATCCAGAATACGGAGACCTTCGAGTGGCAGATCTTTGTCTGCATTCAAGTCAAACTGTTCGCAGAGTGTTTGCTTAATGAAACTGATCCGAAAGGCATTCATCACATGCAAAGGTTTAAACTTGCCGGACGGATTCCACCAATCTGCGGCCATACGTGAAAAGCTCTCCATCTCCCTCGGATCGACGGATACAGAGCTGATATGGTCGGGCGCGGTTTCGGCGTGGGCCATTCTTTGGACTTTCGATGTGGATTTTTACATTAATCTCCAGAATGTATTTGTAAAAGGTGGAAGCCCCGCGTAAAAGCGCCGCGTTTTTGCATAAGGAAATATGAATGGCGCGCATCGTCATGAAATTCGGCGGCACGTCCGTTGCTAACTTGGATCGTATCCGCCATGTGGCTGATCTGGTTGCGGCCGAAGCTAAAGCTGGCAATGAAGTAGCTGTAGTCGTTTCGGCCATGAGTGGGGAAACCAATAAACTGGTGGCTTTGGTAGATGCGCTGGACGAGGACCGGGTGAACGGCGCCAACGAGGCCATTGGCGGATCCATTGATGATGAATATGACACCATCGTTTCGTCCGGAGAACAAGTCACGTCAGGGCTACTGGCCATTGCCCTGCGCCGTCGAGGCATTTCGGCTCGGTCCTGGCTGGGCTGGCAGATTTCGCTTAAGACCGATATGGCCCATGGTAAGGCGCGCATTGATGCCATTGAAAACCCTGAATTGGACGAGTCTGTCGGTGATGGCAATGTGGCCGTTGTAGCCGGGTTCCAGGGCATTACGGAAAAGGGACGAATTTCCACCCTCGGTCGGGGCGGATCAGATACATCGGCTGTAGCGCTGGCCGTGGCACTTAAAGCTGACCGCTGTGATATTTATACGGATGTAGACGGAATTTATACGACCGACCCACGTATTGTGCCGGAGGCGCGACGCCTCAACCGGATTGCTTTTGAAGAAATGCTGGAACTGGCCTCTATGGGCGCTAAGGTTTTGCAGGTGCGCTCGGTCGAAATGGCCATGAACCATAAATTGCCCGTTCGGGTTTTAACCAGTTTTGCCGAGCCGGGCGCGGATAATCCCGGCACATTAGTCTGTGAGGAAGATGCTATGATGGAAGAACGCGTGGTCAGCGGGGTGGCTTACTCCCGCGATGAGGCTCAGATCACAATCCTACGCTTGGAGGACAAGCCCGGCATGGTGGCGAAGGTCTGTAAAACCATGTCCGATGCCAATGTTATCGTCGACATGATCGTTCAAAGTATTTCAAAGGCGGAAACCTCTGCCAACCTCACTTTCACGGTCGGTAAACGTGATTTGGAAAAAGCCCTTGCGGCGCTCGAAGCGGCCAAAGACGAGATTGGGTTTGAAGGCATTAAATCCGACTCCAATGTGACTAAAGTGTCTATTGTGGGTATCGGTATGCGCTCTCACACCGGGGTTGCCCAGACTATGTTTGAAGCTTTGGGCGAGCGTGGCATCAATGTCGAGGTCATCGCAACATCTGAAATTAAGATTTCCGTTTTGATCAATGCCGAGTATACAGAGCTGGCCGTTCGCGCCCTTCACAGCGCGTTCGAGCTGGAGGTTGCCTGATACCTCAACGAGGAAATTAATCCAATATTAGACTGGAAACACCCTATTCTCGCCATACTTGTATGGTGTAAGACAAATTCATGAGCAGGGATCCTAATATCATTACGCGCCCGCCCAGACTAATGAGGGCAATTCGCGAGGCCATGGCTG
This sequence comes from Hellea sp., assembly GCA_020630275.1. GTDB lineage: Bacteria > Pseudomonadota > Alphaproteobacteria > Caulobacterales > Maricaulaceae > JACOMS01. Next base: position 2,742 of record JAHDBU010000047.1, on the reverse strand, counting down.
GAACAGAGTCCGTCCAAGAACGCTTGGATGATTTTGTGGACGCCATAACAGAAGCCATGAAAGTGGCCGTGGCCTCGATTTACCTGCGCCGACCTAGCGGAGAACTTGAGCTATCAGCCACACGCGGGTTGAAAAAATCGGCGGTTCACAAAACGCTTATGCAGCCTAATGAGGGCCTGGTCGGGCACGTCGTACAAACGGCGCGACCTCTTAATCTCGCAGACGCCCCGTCTCATCCACTCTTCTCTTATCGACCTGAAACCGGTGAGGAGAAATATAACTCGTTTCTCGGGGTACCGATCCTGCGTGGCGGCCGAACTTTGGGTGTTCTGGTGGCTCAAAGTGAAGCTCAGAGGGTTTTTAACGAAGAAGAGGTCGAAGACCTGCTGACTGTCGCCATGGTTTTGGCTGAGATTATTGTTGATGATGAACGTATCGGTGGCACGAAAGGTAAGCTCAAAGGGATCACCTTGGCTCCAACCAAGCCAGAGACCTTTGAAGCAAAGACTTTTGCAAGCGGTCTCGCACGGGGTTTGGCGCATTTACATGTTCCGCCGGTTACACCGGATAATCTATTAGCTGACAATGTGGCGGCTGAAGAAATTCGACTGGAAGACGGTGTCGCTCAGTTAAGAGCCTCTGTCGACGCAATGGTCAGTGGAGAGGCCGCCTCTCTTTCTAGGGCCTCAAAAGAGATCTACGAAACTTACCGCATGTTTGCCTATGACCGAAAATGGGTAAAACGCTTGCGAGAAGCTGTAAATTCAGGATTGACCGCAGAGGCGGCCGTTGAGCGTGTCCGGAATGAACACCGAGCGCGCTTAATGAAATCACCCGATCCTTATATGCGGGCTCGGCTGCATGACCTAGAAGACCTGGCCAACCGTTTATTACGAGCGTTATCCGGAGAATCCTTGAGCCCCGGTAAAAAGGAAATCCCCGAGGGCGCGATCATTTTTGCCAGGGATTTGGGTCCTGCTGAACTCTTGGACTATGATCGGGAAAAATTAGCTGGAATTGTGCTTGAAGAAGGTGCTCATAGTTCTCACACGTCTATTATTTGTCGGGCCATTGGTTTGCCGTTGATAGGCCGTGCAGAAGGCATTCTCGACCGGATCGAGATGGGAGATACAGTCCTTTTGGACGGTCAAAGCGGAGAGATACATATCCGACCTGTGCAAAGCCGTCTCGACGGTTTTCAACACCGGGTCAATATCCAAGGCGAAGTCGCGCGAGCCTATGAAGCTATCCGTCACAAGCCAGCCATGACAAGAGATGGACGACATGTTTCCTTGCAACTCAATGCCGGTCTCATTGTGGACCTTCCGCATATGGATACAGCGGGTGCGGACGGCATCGGCCTGTTCCGGACTGAGTTTCAGTTCATGGTGGCGGAGTTTATGCCTCGCCTCAAGGATCAGACAGAACTCTATCAAAAAGCCATAATGGCCGCGGGTCAGCGTCCGGTGACATTCCGTACGCTCGATTTGGGCGGTGATAAAATTCTGCCATATATGGACCCGGTGCCTGAAGAAAATCCAGCCATAGGCTGGCGGGCCATACGGATCGGGCTCGATCGTCCGGCCTTGCTGCGTTATCAGTGCCGCGCACTGATTGCGGCGGCTGCCAACCGGCATTTGCGGATTATGTTTCCTATGGTGACGACCGTCGACGAATTTATCGAAGCAAAAGCACTGTTTGACACGGAGGTGAAGCGAGCCTCTAGCTTAGGCAAGACCTTACCCAATAAGATCGAGGTCGGGGTTATGCTGGAAACGCCGTCTTTGGCCTGGTCCGTTAAAGCCGTTTGCGATCATGCCGATTTTGTTTCGGTAGGTGCCAATGATCTCATGCAGTTTTTCTTCGCCGCAGACCGAGATAACGTCCGTGTCGCGGACCGGTATGATCCGCTCCACCCGGCCTCGCTATCCATCCTAAGATTTATTGCCTCCGGCTGTCAGGCCGCAGGCGTACCTGTATCGATTTGTGGCGAAATGGCCGGACGCCCCCTAGAAGCTGCCTGTCTGGTTGCCCTGGGTTTTGAAACGCTCTCCATGCCTGTCACCGGGATCGGTCCAGTGAAAGCTGCTCTACTGGAACTGGATGCGGATAAGCTCAACAAGCTGATCACGCCGCTGATTTCTATTGAATCTCGCCTGTCCACTATCCGGACCCATGTGCGCGAATTTTGCATCGAAGAAGGTATCCCCGTTTAACGAGTTAAGACTTAATTCATCCTTATCAAAAGTTAACGGAAATTCGTAAAATTCGGAACACGGTTTTAAAAGGTCTGCCCTATAAATTTCCTCAAAGCAACGTCATTGACTAAAAAGTGGGATTTGAGGTCACGACACAGCCGGGACGAAACAATGGGCTACACATCTCCGATTATTCTTCGGGTGGAGCAATACCTGCTCACGCTCGAGGATGATCTAAAAAGTAATTGTGAGACGGCTGCCATGCAACAGGCATTACAGGCGGCGAAAGAACTCGGCTATGGAGTACCCTTTGATCAGGAACAAGTGCAATTGAATTCACTTATTCGCGAACACATGGCAGGTGAAATCCCTGCCCGAGCAATCTGGTCATTCTATCACGATTACAAAATGGCCCGAGCATTAAAATCTAACGCGGCATAAAGCCAAAAACTCTATTGACCTCACTCGTGCGGTCGCTATGTTGCGCGCCTTCCTCAGATCAGCCGATGTGGCGGAACCGGTAGACGCGCTGGATTCAAAATCC
>JAHDBU010000046.1 GCA_020630275.1 Hellea sp. | reverse complement strand
GGCCCGTCTCGTCGGCGCGGTGTGTCCCCCGCCGAGGAGCCGCTATATAGGGGGGCGATTTTCAAACGTCAAACACTTTTTTGATAAAAATGGTGTTTTTTTCACTTTTATATAATCGCTTGTTTTTAAACGAAATTTTTCGATAAAAACACCCACGCACAATCTTAAAGACTATAAAATGGGCAGCCTATATCCAGGGCAGGCGGGAGCCTTACCAAAAAATTCTTAACAATTCAAGTCTTGGAAAGCCCTCAAGCCCCGATTCCATACCTATTTCCGGCTGGATTACGTTTGAATTTATTGATTTAACGAGTGAAGTTTGGAAAATGGTTAGTTATGCTCACCTCAGAAATCTGTTTTAAGGTTTACTTTAAAGGCCTTTATGCTTGGAAGGGCTCAATCATGTCTATTTTTAAATTATTTTCAAAGTTAACCCGCAGATGTTTGGTCCCCGCTCTTATAATTGGGCTTACCGCTTGCGAAGGCGGAACGCCAACCTTCAAGGAAAATCAAAACACTACGCCCAAAGACAATGCGAAGGTTGGAAACTCCAAAACCGCTCGAAACGTAATTTTATTCATAGGTGACGGGATGGGGGTCTCTACAGTGACCGCAGGACGAATTTTTGTAGGTCAGGAAATGGGAAAATCTGGCGAAGAACATGTTTTATCCTTCGAAGGATTTGACAACGTTGCGCTGGTCAAAACTTACAATACAAATGCTCAGGTCGCAGACAGCGCCGGAACGGCAACAGCCATTATGTCGGGCTACAAAACAAATATCGGCACGGTCAATGTAGAACCGGACAAGCAGTTACAGGGCTGCGGAAGCATCGCAGGACAACCGACCCTAGCCAAAATCGCCTCGGAGTCGGGCCGCTCTGTTGGTGTCATCGCGACAGCTCGTCTTACGCATGCGACGCCCGCAGCCATGTATGGCTATGCTCAAAGCCGGGATTGGGAAGCCGATGAAGACATGGAAGAAGTTTCAGGATTTGGTTGCCAATCATTAGCGGCTCAGCTGGTCGACCCGCTAACGCCTGTCAATCTGGCTTTGGGGGGCGGGGCAAAAGAGTTTTCAAAAGCCCAACTCAAACAATGGCAGGCTCAAGATGATAAGCATGTGCTAGTGAAGAACCAGAACGACTTTTTCAATCTCTCACCTCAAGATACACAAGACGTTCTAGGCCTCTTTGAGGACTCCCATATGTCTTTTGAGGCCGATCGTGATCCGAAGAAAGAGCCCTCACTAGCGGAAATGACAGGCTTCGCTATTGAAAATCTGGCCGCTCGCAATGACAACGGATATGTGCTCATGGTCGAAGCGGGACGGATAGATCACGCGCATCACGGCGGCAACGCCTATAGAGCCCTGAAAGACTTTCAAGCATTTGAAACTGCCATTCAATTGGCTATCGAGAAAACAGGTGACGACACACTTATTTTGGTGACGGCCGATCACTCCCATGTCTTTACGATGGCGGGATACCCAAAGCGGGGGAACCCGATCCTGGGTCTTGTCAGCCCCGCGGAATATGTGGCGGAGCAAATGGAGGATAAACAAAGATACATTCCAGCTAAAGACGGGAAACCTTACACTACGCTTGGCTATCACAACGGCCCCGGACCACAACGCACACCGGACTCTCCGGCTCTTACGGATAACGAAGTCCAGTCACCTAATTATCAGCAACAGACAGCTGTCCCAATGGATTACGAAACCCATAGCGGTGAAGATGTACCGCTATATGCCCATGGACCTGGCGCCCATCGTGTTAAAGGTGTGATGGAACAGGACGAGATCCACGATGTCATGCTAAGAGCCATGGGGGTCAAGTAGCATGTTTAGGCTGCCCAACTAGGTAGCGCGTGCTCATAAAAGGCCCTCCCCTATCATCATACGTGCCAGCATTTCGCCGGACCAAGTGCACAGGCTCCACCCCATATGGCCATGGCCTGCATTTACCCAGACATGGGGAATGGACGTAGCCCCTATAATTGGTCGACCGATTTCAGAGTACGGTCGATCTGCCGACCACTCGACCAATGGTATCCCAAGTGCTTTGACGATATCTGGCGCTATATTATCCCAAATACTCCACAGAGCTTTCGGATCATCTTCACCAACCGTGCCTGATAGACGAACATGATCATCGAACACAGTCATGGCCGACCGGCTGTCCCAATGCATAATAGGCAGTTCCGGAAGCGGCATATCTGGTCTTGCAAATATTAGGGCGTGACCCTGCATGGGCCTGACTGGAAGTTCATAATTTAGAGGTTTTAAAAGACCTCGGCTCGCCGAGCCCGCAGCTACAATAATCCGGTCAAATGTAAGAGATTGCCCTGCGGATTTTACAAATAGCTGATTGTCTTGCTGAATGATTTCAGCGAGCGCATGGGTTCGAATTTGACACCCGCGAGCCCGTAAATCCTCTGCCAGCTTCAAGCAATAATGGTGAGCATTACCGGATTGATCCTCCAGGAATTCAAGTCCATAATGTCCAAATGACCATGCATCACTATATTCGAAGCAGGTTATACCTAATTCTGTATAAAACGTCTTCTTTTTTTGTCCAACATACGGGCTTTCAAACAGTTGTAGGGTACCCGGCATACGATGAAGGTCCTCACAACCCAGCATTTGTCTGCGTTTCATTAATAAGTCGCGGGAATTATTGGCCCAGCCAATAAGCGTTTTGATGTCATTAATATCCATGTCATCGTTAAACCAAGGGGCAGACTGGCTGGGGTGGATCATTCCAGAATTGTAACGCCCTGCCCCGTGGCCAACATCCTGGCCCCGTTCGAATATAGTGACCTTTGCCCCCCTATGAATCAGGCTGTCTGCGGACGACAAACCGATCAGGCCGCCGCCGATTATTGCTATATTGAGCGCTACTCCCATGGCGCGCCTCTAATCATTCGTTCTAAGGTTAACAAGTCAGGAATTTATTAACCGTGTTCCCAAACGGAATTTCAACCTTACCCGTTTAATCTCCACGGAAATATTATGGGAAAAGCACTATGCTTAAAAGATATTTAAAAGACACCTCCGGCAATTTCGCCATCATGTTTTCCGTGTTCGGAACGGCTTTATTGATTTGTGTGGCAGGTTCCATAGACCTGATGGGTATCCAAAAACAAAAATCTCAACTTCAAGCCTTGACCGACGCAGCGGTTCTTGCAGCTGCCGCAACCAAAAGTGATAACCAGGGTGAATTAATGAAAGTCGCGCAGGCAACGGTCGACGCAAATAATATGTCTGGTCAAAACATCAAAGTAAATCTATCTGTTGTGAATGATATTATTACTGTTTCGGGTGCAACGAGTTACGATACCCAGTTAATGGGCGTGCTGGGCATGGACAAAATCCCAGTCCAAGCAGACTCTGCAGCACCTATACCGAAAGACATTCCTCTTAACATTGCACTTGTTCTAGATAGAACAGGGTCCATGTCGGGATCAAACATGGACTCTCTGAAGTCCGCCTCGCAAAAACTCATAGATATTTTTGACAGCTATGACGGCGAAGTAAGAGCAGCCGTTGTTCCGTTTGCTGATTACGTAAATGTCGGCGTCTCTAACCGATCCGAAAACTGGATGGAAGTTCCGGACGATACGACAACAGTTGGAACAGCAGAAGTCTGCGTCACTAAAAAGGATCTGGTGAACGAGGGTTTGTGTACGATGGAAACAGCCACGACAACCAAAGACGGCCGGGAGTTCGAATATGAGTATCAATCCTGTCCTGACGCAGCTTATGGCCCTGAGTATGATGAATGCAGCATACCAACGACAACCATCGCTTGGAATGGTTGCGCGGGTTCTCGCGAGGGAACCCTAAATACAGATCCTGCTTTTAAGCAAAAGCCAATTCCGGGCATCATGAATATCCGCTGCGGCGAAGAAGTCTTACCACTCACGATGAACATCACCGAGGTAAAGGATAAAATTCAAAGCCTGACGGCCAGTGGAACAACATATATCCCTTCTGGGTTAATCTGGGGTTGGCGAATGTTGGAGGCCAGTGCTCCGTTTGATGACCTATCCAATGGTCAAGACAATAGAAAAAAAGCGCTCGTCCTGATGACCGACGGCGCAAATACCCGGTCATTAAATCAGCCTTATCACACGGGATCCGATTATGATGCGGCGAATTTTCTGACGGCCGAGTTGTGCGAAAATATAAAAAAGAGAGGCATAGATATGTTCACCGTGGCATACAAATTATCGGATACCTCAGATACAAAAGATGTTATCCGTGTATGCGCGTCTTCAGAGCAATTCTTCTTTGATGCGTCGAACACGGCAGAACTCGAAGCCGCATTTGAAGATATCGGTCGGTCATTATATGAAGTCAGATTGTCGCGCTGATTCAGATTTTCTTAATCAAAGTTTTCAGGTTTATCTAAACGTTTCTCCACTAATCCTCCCGCTAGGCTTTGGTGGGAAACATATATGTTTAAAAAATTTCTTCTGGATACATCGGGCAATTTTGCCATTATGTTTTCAGTATGCGCGACTGCACTTGTAATGAGTGTAGCAGCCGCAATTGATATAAGTGGCATGTACAAACAAAGGTCTGATCTTCAGTATCTCACAGATGCAGCCGCCCTTGCTGCTGCTTCGTTGAGAACCGATAATACAGGTGAGATCCAGAAAGCTGCGAAAGCTGCAGTTGAAGCCAATAACACAACTGGCGAACGTATCGACGTAGATGTGACAATCAAAAATGAGATCATTCAGGTAACAGCTACCAAATCTTACTCGACGATGTTGATGGGAGTCATTGGGAAAGACGAATTACCTGTCTCAGCCTCAACAAAAGCCCCAATCCCGGAGGAAAACCCCGTCAACATAGCACTTGTTCTTGACTCGACAGGTTCGATGGCCGGATCCAATATGGATGCTTTGAAGTCCGCTTCTAAACATCTTTTGGATATTTTTAGCGAAGCGGATCCCGGATTGATTCAAGCGGGTGTCGTCCCCTACAATAAATGGGTGAATGTGGGTATGGTTAACCGTAATCGGTCTTGGATGGACGTACCAGACGACGAGTCTTATGTAGATAACCGCTGTTACATGACAAAAGACCTGGTCGACTCCACTCTTTGCTACGATGAAGACTACACACGAACCTGCAGGAATGACTCTGGAGAGTATGATTGCAGCGGAACACGGAGAGTCTGTCCCGCTGAGGCTTATGGCCCAGAATACGAAGTGTGTCGGGACTATAATATTACAGTGACCTGGAATGGCTGCGTAACTTCAAGAGAAGATCCATTTCAATTTGAGCCGGCCTACAACGGCAAAAAGTTCGAAGGAGTGATGAATGTTTCTTGCGGAACCGAAATTCTGGACCTCACACCAAACCTTACCGAAGTTTCAACGCATATCGACAGCTTGGTCGCGTCAGGCAACACATATATTCCAGCCGGGCTTGTTTGGGGATGGCGAATGCTCGAACCCAGCGAACCGTTTGGCGGGCTAACGAATTCGGAAGCGAAACGCAAACGCGCATTAGTATTAATGACCGACGGATCTAACACAGTTTATAATGACGTTAATAGTAATCATGCCGATGCGGTGAGGCCCGAAGAAACAGACAAAGCCAATGATTATACTAAACAGCTATGTAAGAATATAAAAGACGCCGGGATTGACGTATACACTGTTGCATACCAACTCGGCACTGGCGACACGACTACACAAACTATGATTCAGGAATGCGCTTCCGCACCAGACTTTTTCTTTCCGGCGGATAATGCAGAAGATCTCGAAGAAGCATTTGAAAAAATCGCTGAATCGCTATTCGAAATTCGAATTCTTGACTAATTATTCTGCGGCTTCGGTAGCGGTATCTTCGGTGTCAGAAGCATCTCTCTTGGGTGCCTTGCGACGACGTGACGATTTTTCGATTGTCCCGGTCTCTACGTCGTCATTATCCGTGCTGGGTTCGATGTCGTCGCCAGTCTTTTCGGTCGCATCGGTCTCAGAAGATTTTTTAACCTGTGGTGGATAACGTCGACGGGAGCGATTATCATTCTCTTCTGATGCGTCTTCTCCTGAGGAATCACCAGATTCGGCCTTCGCGGCCTCAGCTTCTTCTCTCGCCTTTTCTTTCGCCGCTTCTATCGCATTAACAATCCGCAAATAATGCTCTGCATGTTGACGATAGTTTTCGGCCTTAACCCGACTTCCGCTGGACGCCGCGTCGCGTGCTAAAGTTTCGTACTTATCAAAAATTTGCTTGGCGGTGCCCCGGACTTTGACGTCTGGGCCATTCGACTCCATAGAGCGATTGGCATTATGCTGATTGTTATTACGGCGAGACCGCCCACGCTGACGCTTCATGCGAAAGTCCTTTACCTAAAGAGATCATCTCTATCATCAAATAGTTGATGTATGTGAAGGTTCCTTACGGCCCCAACTCACACGTTTCGACTAGCAAACAGGTGCTGCTACGCCAAGCTCTTTTTTCTTTTTTTACTGTTCAAATTTGCGTGTGTGTTAATCCGTCGCATCTGCCACGATAACGCGGTCACGGCCGGCCAAGTCTTTTTTCAAAGTGATATTCTGGTATCCTTGATTCTTAAACAAAAGAGAGACCGTTTCGCCTTGATCAAATCCAATCTCCACGGCGATCTTTCCATGTGATTTCATAAGGGCTTTCGCTTGCTTTATAATGATACGGTAGGCAGCCAATCCATCTTCTCCACCCAAGAGAGCAATTGTCGGATCATATTCGCGGACTTCGCGCGATAACTTGTTCATGGTGTGGGCATCGATATAGGGCGGGTTGGAAACAATAAAATCAAAAGAGCCTGAAAGAGCTTCCGCCCAATAGCCTTGTACCAAAGACAACCGACTTACAACATTATGCAGGTCTGCGTTTCGGCGTGCTAGGGACAAAGCTTTTGGGCAGATATCTGTTGCGATGGCTTTGGCTTTGGGTCTGCTAGCCAGAACCGTAATAGCGATCGCCCCGCTCCCGGTCCCTAAGTCCAGAATTTCGAAAGCCTGGTCTGGAGTTGTCCGTGACAATATGAAATCTACCAGCATTTCTGTTTCCGGCCGCGGCGAAAGAACATGGCGATTGATCTCAAACTTTAATCCATAAAACTCTTTATAGCCGAAGATGTGATCCAGCGGTTCGCCATCAAGGCGCCGGTTCATCATTTCAAAAACTTTGGTTTCGATATTGCGACTCACGACTTCATTCTCACCGAGAATGCGCTCAGCTGATGTTAATCCTGTTACATTTTCGATGATGAAGCGGCTCTCCAACTCAGCATCGTCAATGGCATGGTCTTGCAATGCCGTCCGGACAACACGCGTCAGTTCCGAAAGAGTTAAATTTTTTGACATAGTGCCACTAAAGCATCTTTCATAATATCCAGGTCTTCGGGGCGCGACAGGCTGTGATCTCCTGTCTTGATCAAAGTGCACATCACGTCCTCACTGGTAACCACATCCACAATCTGACGGGAATAATCCGGTGGCACGACGATATCTTGACCTCCTTGGAAAATCCGCACTGACCCGTCAAACGCAAACGGCGCGTCCAGAAGCTGATGTTCGCGGCCATCTTCGATGAGTGTGCGTCGATATTCATAGGGTTCACCGTAATCAGACGGTTCGAAATGCACACCATTGGTCAGAACATTATTTTTCACCTCCTCCGGCCAATTGGCCCACATAAGCTTCTCCGTGAAGTCAGGCGCCGGGTTTATCAGGAAAAGCGCCTTCACCCTGTCAGGACGGGCTCGCGCCGCTAGCATAGAGGACCATCCCCCCATGGACGACCCAATCAAAATAACGTTTTCTTCTGCTAGCGCGTCCATAACGTTGACCACATCCTCGCCCCAACGGGATATGGTGCCGTCTCCAAACAGGCCTGAGCTGGCACCGTGCCCATAGTAATCAAACCGGATATAGCCCCGTCCCTCGGCGGCTGCCCATTCGTGGAAATAAGTTGCTTTGGAACCATCCATGTCGGAATTTAACCCGCCGCACCAGACGATTGTGGGGCCTTTACCGGCTGACATTTTATAGGCGATTTTTTCGCTATGCTCTGTTAGGTGAGGCGGCGCATCTAGATATTGAAGAGAAAAGGTCATAATTTCGTGAGAGTTCTTCAGGTTTTGCCGGAACTTAATGCAGGGGGAGTGGAACGCACAACCCTCGAAATTGCAGAAGCCCTGGATCAGCAGGGATTTATTCCACATGTCTGCTCAGCGGGTGGGCGCATGCTAGATGATCTCATGAAGTTCAACACCCGCCATCACTCTGTAAGCATCGGCAGTAAAAACCCGCTCAAGCTTCGCGCTAACACCAAAAAGCTGATTAATATTATAAAGACTGAAGAGATCGATATAGTGCATGCCCGATCTCGCGCACCGGCTTGGCCAGCCCATGCCGCGGCCCAGGCCACTGGTCGGCCTTTTGTGACCACTTATCATGGTATTTACAATGCCCGGTCCAGCGCGAAACGACGCTATAACGCAATCATGGCCAAGGGTGATCTCATCATTGCGAACTCTCAATATACGCGAGATCATATTGTGAAAGAACATGGGGTCGATCCCAGCATTACTCGAGTGATTCCGCGTGGAGTCGATATGGCACAATTTGATCCCGGCGTCTGTTATAATAGAAAGGTCGATCAGAAAGTTCTCCTGCTCCCCGCGAGACTTACACGATGGAAAGGACAGCTAATTGCCGTTGATGCCTTGGCCAAACTACCGGAAAAATGGACCCTTAAATTAATGGGCGATGCTCAGGGGCGAGATTCCTATCTGTCGGAACTTCACGGGCGTATATCATCTCTTGATCTGGGGCATCGCGTAAAAATTCTCGATCACAGCCCTAATGTACCGCAAGCCATGAATGAGGCTGACATCATCCTCGCGCCCTCAATAGAACCCGAAGCCTTTGGCCGAACAGTCGCAGAGGCACAGGCTATGGGTAAACCCGTTATCGCGAGCGCGCATGGCGGGCCGATGGAAACCGTTTTGGACGGGGTGACTGGTCGCCTCGTGCCGCCTTCAGACCCAAAAGCATTGTCTGAAGCCGTTCTGGATATTGCAAGCTGGACCCATTTCGATCCGCAGAAGTCCCGCGCTCACATCGCGTCTCATTTTTCCAAAAAGCAGCTCCAGGAAAAGACTTTAGCAGTCTATCAAGAATTACTGATGTAAATTCGCCACAATTGGCAAAATTTTCCCAAAACTCGTCGTAATTCCCTTGAAAATATGGCCATGCTTGCCCATATTCCCCGAGCTTTCAACCACCCAAGGAGATTTTGGTATAGCAAGACGACCCTACGCAGCGCCCCCTTCGAAGAAACCCAAGGGCCCTAAAATTAATGGCGATATAGACGCTTCCAAAGTCCTCCTCATCACTGAAACTGGCGAAAAGAAAGGTGTCGTCCCGATTGACGAAGCCTTGGCTGCTGCCCGGTCAGCGGGTTTGGACCTGGTTGAAGTCGCGCCCAATCCGGACGCTCCGGTCGTGAAAATCCTAGATTACGGCAAACTCCGCTTTGAGCAGCAAAAGAAAAAGGCCGCTCAACGTAAAAGCCAACGTACTCAGGACATTAAAGAAATTAAAATGCGCCCGAATATCGATACCCATGATTATGAGGTGAAAACCAGGGCCATGACCAAGTTTTTCGAACGCGGCGACAAGGTGAAAGTAACCATCCGGTTTAGAGGTCGTGAAATGGCCCATATGGATCGCGGTACGTCGCTCTTGCAACGCGTAAAGGAAGACTTCGAGGAAATTGCCAAGGTCGAGTTTGAGCCCAAGACCGAAGGTCGCCTCATGACAATGGTGCTGGCACCGAAGTAAGACCAACGTTTGTCTCCAATAGATTTATACTTTGATCAATTAAAAACGGGGCGAAGTCGGTGGTGGCACTGGATCGTTGGGTTTGTCTCCATCTTTGTATTGTTTATCGCGCCTTTTTTAATTCTTGGCTTTATTGCTGGGGCGGTCGGTCGCGATTTTATACCTTTGGAAAATCCGGGAACGCTATCGTATTTCGCCACTAACCTCGCCGCTTTCCTTCCCTTGTTTTTTGGGATTTGGTTTGTTCAGAAATTCTGGCATCGGCGCAGTCTGACTCAACTCCTGACTTACACACAAAAATTCAGATGGCGATTTTTTTGGAATGCCGTCTTGGCTATGACGCTAGTTTACACTGTCCAGATTTTGGGAGAATATCTGCTATTCAGGGATAATTTCAAAGATGTGTACCTGAATCCGGATTTTGCCATCGTCGTAAAAGGCCTACTGATTGTATTGGCTTTAATCCCATTTCAAGCCGCAGCCGAAGAGTTTTTGCTTAGAGGATATCTCAATCAGGCTTTAATCCGTTATCTCAAAAATCCCTGGGTCGTCTTTGTGTTGACCAGTGCGGTTTTTGCATTGCTCCACATAGTAAACCCGGAAGCCAAGGGTCAAGAAATCCCCTACCTTATAGCCATATTCTCATTCGGTTTTGCAGCCTGTATCTTGCTTTATTATGAAGGCGGGTTGGAGAGCGCAATTGGCTTTCACATCGCCAATAATATCTTTGCGTTTTCGCTCTTCGGCTATGAAGATCCAGATTTTCCAAATATCGCAGTGTGGAACACCGGAAAACCTGAAATCGATTTTATGGGAACACTTACGGATGTATTTGCAATCATCATGGTCGTTCTATTGACACTCTGGCTGAATCGCCGGGTCAAGTTTACACCCAGGGGCGGGCTTGTTTGACGACCAACTTGTTTTCAGCCGTCACTTTAAATTCGATATCCATGGCAAATTTGCCCACCTCTTTTGGCTGATAGATATGCATGAAGTGGAGATGGATTTTCTCCATCAGTAAAATCAGTTTATCCAGATGTTTGCTTTCCATAACAGGGCCATTGGCCAGGCTGGAAGGTTGCAGAACGATCTTTTCATACTTGTTATCGCTAAACTGGGATGTATCACTCAGGATCAGCATTTCTTCGGCGCGGGCATTTTTAATGGGGTTGGTGACGCTAACCTCGCCGATCTGTGAGTTGAGATAAAATCCACGGAAATTGTCGAAATAGATGTTCCGGGTTACGGCCACCCCGTTGACTTTTTCATTCTTGAAATTGGGATGGACCAAAACGCCCATAGCCGCCTGGAAATGATCAATCCCATAGAAATCCCGTTCCTCAAAAGCCCTGTAATTCCAAAGGCTGGCCCAGACCTGTTTGATGGATTTGCCCAAATGTCCCTCGTCGGCTTTATGGGTGAAGGAGTCATATAGTCCGGCACCGGTAAAGCCGGCCATATCTTCGCTATTAGCACTGGACCGGCAGCGTGGGGTTACATGAGCCGGAAAGGCCTTTTGCAATCTTGAAATTTGCTCGAAAATATCCGGAGGTAATTCCGTCTGTTTGAGTTCCCTGCGAAAGGCTTTGAGTGTCTTGGCGCGCTGGTCTGGACTGGATTGAAACGCTGCAGTTGACATGGCGGCTTTGATTTTATCGTAAAGCCCGGTCTGTCGCATGAAACCATCATAATGCGCGTAAGGTACCGCGAAACCGTCAGGCGCGTAACGGCCTAAAGCTCTCTTAAGTTCCGCCACATTGGCCGCTTTCGCTCCGTAAGCATTTTTGTCTTTGTGACGAAGGGGTTTTAAGGGTGCGATTTGTTTGACATTCAGATCTCGGGACAAATTTACAGCATTTGGCTGATTGACTGTCGCGTAAAGCGCTAGATCCGATTCGGTTATTTTTTGTATCTCATATCCGTCCTTACTGACGGAGAACCGAATGGGCTGTCCATCCAATGACAGAATATCCGGGTTCTCTGTAGCACCTTTTAGATAGGCATTGGGAATGCCGTTTTGCCGGGCCCGCAAATTCACATGCGATAATGGCGTCTGGGGAACCGTACTGATGACCCCCGCCACATGGGTGAGATCATTGGGTAATTGTGTAAAGACCGGGATATCACTTTGAGCCAATCTAGGATTTTTCCCTGGCTTCATTATTTTAAGCCGCCCGACCGACTGCCCCGTATTCAACGGCAGAAATTTCACGTCCCGGATCAAATCTGCGTTCATGACGAGGTCAATGCCTTGAGCATGAAAGTCCTGCATATGTTTAAGCGCCATGGCCTCCTGCGCGGCGCCTAATGGCGTAAAGACCAGTTTCATATCAGACGGTAAAGCCTTGCGGGCCAGATCATAGGTCAGGCGCACATGCTCAAAAGATACCGGGTCCACCGGCCAGAACTGGAGCGCATAGACGCCGTCCGGACCATAACTCCCATGCTCGAGAATAGATCCGGCTAGAAACATGCGGTTTTTAGAAAAATAAGTCGCCCGGTTAAACGCTTCAATGCTTGTCTTGATCTTAAGCGCCTCCACGACAAAGCTGTAGTGATAAGCAAAACGCTGCGTGTTCATCAGATGCAATTGTGGCGCATTTTTGTGGACGTCCGTTATGATAAATTTCAGTTCTCGACCACCAAAGCCGCCTGGGGCGATATTCGGTACGCTCAAGGCCTTGAACATGGCCTTGTCGTCCAAAGTATGGGTGCCTGGTATTTCCAGTTCTGGCGTTTCTGATTTCGCGCTGATGGCGTTGATCACCCAATTGATCGGAGCGCCAGGGCGAGGGACCGGCCGGAAGGCGTTATCAGCGGAAACGTCTGTTTCGCCTGGTGCCTGTGCAATTGAGAAATGGGCTGGCAGAGCGCCCGCACCCAGACTGGTGAGGACGGCTCTTCTTGAGATATTTATGTGCTTACCATCATTCCACATATTTGTAGAATAACAGAAAGAGATTAAAATTCAACTGATTTTGAAGAGTATATTAAAGAATGAACCAATTGAGCGTCTTTCTGCGAATTTGCGACGTGAAATGAAACACGAATAGTTTGTCCCCTGCGGTCGAAATAGGCTCTCTTTTTTTTAAGTGCATTATCCAAATCATCGACTCGCTCGCCCGCATCATAGCAAATCGTCCCGCCGTTTTGGGTAAAGTCGAATTCTGGACGCGCAATTTGAAGGAGCTCCAGATTTCGAGCGCGAATATTGTCGACGCCCAGATCGAGAGTTGTTTCAATTCCGCCCAACGCCATAGCATACGGCGCCACCGAAGGCGTTCCGTCCCAGAACTTCTTAGCAGTTTCCGAAAATTCAAAATTGCGAATGTCAAATTCAAAGGGATTGACGTGGGAAAACCAGCCGACGGAAATTGGATTGAGTCTGGGTAGGTCATCTGACTTCACCCACATCCAGCCTGCGCCGGGCCCGCCGCACAGCCATTTAACACAGGACCCGAAGATGGCGTCCACTTCCCAGTTCGGAATATGAATTGGAATGACACCAACGCTCTGGGCCACATCCACCAGAACACGTTTACCTCTGGATTTGGCCAAACGGGCGATCTCACCTACAGGGGATAAAACCCCGGTCATAGAATGTGCATGGGTGATCAGAATTATGTCAATATCGTCGCTGAGATGATCAACCCAGACCTGTGGGTCATGGGGTGGCTTATCTTCTGGGATCAGGACCAGTTCAAATTGCTCGGCCTTTAACGCGGTCACAACAAATCCCATGGACGGGAAAGCATTGGCGTGCATGAGAATTTTTGTGGGGCCGTTTTTTCGAGGCAAAGATAAGAGATATTTCGACAATCCCGTAGAAAGATTGGGTTGGTGCGAAAATTCATCTTCACGACCGCCTAGGAGTTTGGCTAGCGCTCCGTTAAACCTGTCCATCAAGGTCAACCAATAGGGCCAGGCATGCCCGCCTTGATCGGCCCAAGGCGCCAGATAATGAGCCTCCAGATATTCCCGTCCCTTTACCGTTATAGGTCCGATGGAATGGGTCAGGAGATAGGGCCCGCCTTGGGGAATAATAAAGTGCTGGTTCATAAGGCCTCTATAAGTGTTGCAAGATAAATAGCAAAATGCCAACTAACGTTTCAACTATTCGCAAAGGACGCCGCGTGAGCACGATCGCTTCAGATGAGTTCGACCACTGGACCCGAACGGATTTTCGACAAATCAATACGGATTTGGAAGAGATCTATTTTGCGCAAGAAGACCGCGCCGCCGTCATCGGTGTTGGCGAAGATCTTAAATCGAAACTCGTCTCCGTCGGGGAAGCGCATGTTGAAGCTTTGCTCGCTGAGGGCGACACCCATCAACCCTTCGATACAGCGTTTAATACGTTAGGAAATCTGGGATTATTTATGGCCGCTTTGCGTCGCCATGAGCTGACCAATCCAGACAAGGAAACAGAATCCCCCTTTAAACGCTGTTCGGCTTTATGTCTGCGGATCGCGTCCTCTCTGGGTGTCGCGCCGCGATTTGTGTCGCCGCATTTATCGGCCAATAATTATGCAGTGAACGGGGTTCAAAAGGCTTTCACAAACCTGCCCGACGAGACCATCTTCCACGACTATAATCTCTACAGCATTCTCTATTATAAGAGAGCCGCTGAAGCCTTGGTTCATATCCCGGAATTGGGGGTATCTGCTTCTGCGACGGCGCTCATGCTCAAGGAAGCCAAATATGCTTTGGAACAGGTCGCCCTTTACAACAAAACCTTGTTCGACAAGCTTGATGTTGACCGGTTTTTCTATAGCGTCCGCCCTTATTTCAAATCCCACCGAGTGGGCAAGATTAATTTTCGCGGTGCCAATGCAGGGGATTTCGCCGGCATCAACCAGATCGATTTATTACTGGGGCTCTGCAGTGGCGATGACCTTTTCTACGGGAATATACTCGCGGAAAAAATGCAATATATGCGGCCAGAGGATCAACGTGATGTGCAAAGAACACTGCGTATTCAGCCGCTCATGGAAGGGTTTGTTGAATCCGCAGACAAATACGCCGACACGGCCTGGTTCCAAGAAAACTGTAAGCTGTTCCTAGAGGTTTGCACGGCGCATGGCCGCACCGCCGCGCAACACCAGAACATGTTAGTGGAAAAATACATCAAAAGGCCCGCAGTCAACATGGAAAGCCAACATCTCAAGCAGATTACCGCCAGCGGTCCGCCGCTTGATGAGCTCATGAATACGCTCACCCATTTGCGGGATCTACGTATAGCAGCGCCGCGTGATGATATCGACACGGCGCATGCCAAGATAGAGACGTTAAAGGCCGCTTTGGCCGGTAAAACTTAGCTATGCGCCGCATCCGCCAATGAGCGGATCAGCGCCAAGGCGGCGTCAACGCCCTCTTTATGCATGGTTTTGACAATCGCCGTTCCAACAACAACGCCGTCTGCATCGGCGGCTATCTCTCTGGCCCGTTCCGGCGTTTTGACGCCAAAGCCGACTACCACTGGTAGGCCTGACGCCTCGCGGACCTTGGCCACCTGATCTTTGATAGCTCCAGGCTTGTTCATGGCCGCGCCGGTCACACCGGTCATAGAGACATAATAGAC
>JAHDBU010000045.1 GCA_020630275.1 Hellea sp. | reverse complement strand
GACATAGCTATCCATAAACGGGACCATCATAGGCAATAACAATATGCCCGTAAGGGCGCAGAGCAGGATGACATTGGCCTGAGGAATGGTGCGCATGGTAACGATAACCGCCGCGTAAAATATGGTCATGATCAGAGCGAGGAACATCCCAAACAAGCCATCACCGCTGAGGCTAGATCCAAATATAATGGCCACGCCAATCAAAGCGATCATCATAGCGATCAGGGTCTGCCGAGAAATGGCTTCTCTGATAACGACCCATGCCATAACGGCAGCAATGAGCGGCGTTAGCGAAATAATAAAAACGGAATTGGCCACTTTCGTGTATTGAAAAGACATGACCAGAAACGTCCCGGAGAGTGCCATGAAGAGTGCGGCCAACCAGCCGCGCCAGGTCAGGTTTTTGAACTCATCTTTTAAAGGGAGCTTCCGGCTCGCGAAGAATATAACGGAGAAAAAAGCCGCTTGTCCCAAGGCCCGGTAAAAGACGATCTGTGGTCCGGTGGCCGCATCTTTGGCACGGTCGACCAAGCCCAAAATTGAGAGCAAGGCACCGCCTAATATGACGAGGGCGACGGCCTGTCCGTAACTCGGTTTTGAAAGAAGGGTTTTAAACACGTAAAAACGAAAGCCCCCAATTTTGGGGGCCTTTTTGTTATCCAAGCTTATGATCTTTATATTCTTCTTTGAGTTTTCTTTTGAGGACTTTGCCCGTGGCGCCCAATGGCAGCGCCTCTTTGAAGACGATCTCATCGGGCATCCACCATTTGGCGCATTTATCCGAAATACATTTCTTGATCTCATCAATATTCGGCTCACAGCCTTCCATAGGCTGAACAATCAGGAATGGGCGTTCCTGCCATTTTTCATGGCGCAGGCCGATACAGGCGGCCATAGCGACTTCAGGGTGGTCCATGGCAGCGTTTTCAACTTCGATGGAGCTGACCCACTCACCGCCAGATTTGATCACGTCCTTAGAACGGTCCGTGATTTCCAAATAGCCGGTGGGGTGGATTGCGGCAACGTCGCCGGTTTTGAACCAACCATCATTGGTGAAGGCGTCAGCCCCGGCACCTTTGTAATAGCCACTGGCAACCCAAGGCCCACGAACATGCAAGTGACCGGAGACCTCACCATTTTCCGGCAGGACATTGCCTTCGTCATCGACGATCCGCATGTCGACACCGAATATACGGCGACCTGCGAACAATTTGTATGGCACCAGATCATCGAAATCCGCATCAACCATATCTGGAAGAGGAGCATAAGTCGTACCCAGTGGACTGGTTTCTGTCATACCCCAGCCCTGTTGCATGGGGATGCCCAAATCCAGCTCATAGGCTCTTAACAGGCTCTCTGGCAGGGCTGACCCGCCGACCAAGGCCTTCTTCACCGTCGGAAGGCTCTCACCCGTCGATTTGACATGGTTGTAAATGCCTAGCCAGACGGTCGGAACACCGGCCATCAATGTAACTTTTTCCTGATTGATCATCTTGGTAAGATTGGCTCCGTCCAATCCTGGGCCAGGCATGACCAGTTTTGCGCCGACCATAGCGGCCGAATAAACAAGCCCCCAGGCGCTTACATGGAACATAGGCACAACAGCCAAGATCGTATCGGCTGACCCGCCGCCAATCACGTCGTTAAAGGCACCGGCCATAGCGTGCAGAACAGTTGAACGGTGTGAGTATAGGACACCTTTGGGATCACCAGTCGTGCCGGATGTGTAGCAAAGGGTACAGGCTGTATTTTCATCAAAACGTTCCCATTCGATTTCATCGGAAGCGTCCGCAATGAAGCTTTCATAACAAGTTACAGGCGCCGTATAATCCGGCATCTTGCCCGTATCGCACATGGACACCCATTTTTTCACGCTCGGACAATGCTGATGAATGCCTTCGATAATTGGACCGAAAGTTGTATCAAAGAACAACATCGTATCTTCGGCATGATTGACCATCCAGACAATTTGCTGAGGGTCCAGGCGCGGGTTGATCGTATGGACCACAGCACCGATGGATGAAACGGCATAGTAAATCTCGATGTGACGGTAATTGTTCCAGGCGATGGTGGCGATCCGATCACCTTTCTTGATCCCGGCGGCTATAAGCGCATTAGCTAGCTTTTTCGTGCGAACAGCGACATCCGCCCATGTATATCTATGCTCAGACAAGTCTGTATTGAGCGTGTAAATTTCTCGGTCCTTGTGGACTTTCGCTGCGTGTTCTAGCAAGTCGCTGATCATCAGCTCCTGCTTCATCATCAAGCCTTCCATGGCGTTCTCCCGGGCATTCTAAATTATTCTTTGAAATCCTCTTTCCAAACTTTGACAGTCGGGTCAATATCGCAAGTCTGACAATTGAAAGTATTTCCCATGTCTACCCTCAATTCAATCACTGGATCGAACCTGGCTATATCCTTTGATGACATATTGCATGCGGCGGACCGGATAAAAGGTAAAACGCTTCCCACTCCGCTCGTCAAAAGCCCTGTGATCGATTTGATGACAGGAAAAGATGTCTGGTTCAAACCGGAATGTTCGCAAAAGGTCGGGGCATTTAAATATCGCGGCGCGTACAACCGTTTAAGTACAATGAGCGGGAAAGAGCGGGAGCAGGGTGTTGTGGCCTTTTCCTCCGGCAATCACGCACAAGGCGTCGCCAGAGCCGCGAAAGAGCTCGGTATATCGGCCATTATCGTTATGCCGTCAGACGCGCCTAAGATTAAAGTAGACGGCGTTATCAGAGACGGTGCTGAGATTATCTCCTATGATCGAAATACCGAGAGCCGGGAACAGATCGCCGAAGAAATTGCGCAGCGCGATGGCCGAATTGTGGTACCATCTTATGATGACCCCTACATCATTGCAGGGCAAGGCACGACGGGTCTGGAAATCGTTGGGGAGGCACGGCAGCGGGGTATTCAGCTGGACGCCATTATCATGCCTTTGGGGGGCGGTGGTCTTTGCGCTGGAACGGGTATTGCCGCAAAAGAGCTGATGCCAGATATCGAAATATTTGGAGCTGAACCCGTCGGTTACAATGATCATCAATTGTCGATCAGGTCTGGCCAGCGAACGGCCTATAAAAATCCTCCGCCGACTTTGTGCGATGCGATTATGACCCCCATTCCTGGGGAGCTGACTTTTCCGATCAATCACAAAAACTTGTCAGATGTCTATGCGGTAGGGGACAAGGCCTGTCTTTTGTCCATGGCCATTATCAAAAAGGAATTGGGCATCACCGTCGAACCTGGGGGTGTTGTCGGTTTGGCTGCTATTCTGGACAAGCAAATGGCAGGCGCAAACATCAATTCCATATGTGTGGTGCTATCTGGCGGCAATGTCGATCCGGACATTGAAGACTTGGCCATCAATTACTTTAGAGGCTAGAAGGCACCTTTTTTAATGTCGCTTAGAATTTTGTTCTGGCCTGTATTGCCGTTGAGGCGCGCCCGGTAGACCTGCATGTTCTCCATAACTCGTTGAACATAATTGCGGGTTTCTGAAAATGGAATATTCTCGATCCAGTCGATAACGTCGACCCCTGGTTTGCGAGGATCTCCATATTCGCGAATCCATTGTTTGGCGCGATGCGGACCAGCATTATAACCGACAGCAGCCAGAATATAAGAACCATCAAACTGGCGCAGAAGGTCATGCAGGTGCAGGGCGCCGAGCCGGGCGGAATAGTCGATATCGGTCGTCAGCCTGCTTTTACTGTAGGGAATACGGTGCTTGCGGGCCGTTGATGCCGCCGTCGCGTTGATCATCTGCATCATACCATAGGCGCGGGCCGAGCTGACGGCGCTATTATTAAACTCACTTTCCTGACGGGCAATTGAAAGCACAAAGGCTTTATCAAACTTGTCAGATAAGTTCATGATAGAGCGTGGCATGGGGTAACCGGACTCAGTCAACATGGACTGGAAGCGGGACGCCTGTTTGGCCGCTCTCACGGATGGCCGCATATAGCCGTATTTTTTGGAAAAGCGCGATAGGAATGAAAGATCTTCTAAATCATCGACGACATCATCCAGATGAAACGAGAATTGGGTCAGTAAGCGTTCTTCACCGGACTCAGCCAGCAGTTCCATGGCTTTGATACGCCGGTCTCTGGACATTTCCGAAAATTCAAGCGGAAGCATGGGTTCCTCGGGTAATATGACCATGGACGAATTAGGCGACATTCTATCAGCCGCAAGAAATCCGTAATATGTGTTTGAAAAACGCGCCGCATCTACATAATGCGTTTGAGCTTCAGGGCTGTTCTGCGCCTCATGAGCCCGTCCCAACCAATAACTGCCTCGGGCGATAGATACAGGCGTAGTGACGCCATTTCGTAAGGTTTGGAAATGCTGTTCGGCCAAAGCAGGTTTGTTAAGTTTAGTGAGAGCTAACCATCCTCCTAGAAACTCAGCTTCGGCAAAACCCGTGCCACGGTTCATACCGTGGTTGCGAGTAAGTCGATAGGCCTCAGAATATTTACCTTCTTCGATGGCCCAATAGGTCATGATTTTACGTTCACGCCATAATCTTTCTTTACCCTTTTCGGAGGACGCCGGATCGACGATCTGAAGAAATGGCTCTAAGGCCCTTTCTTTACTGCTTTTTTGCCGTCGCCACTTGCCGCGCGCATATAAAAGTCCGGGGTGATTTTGAAGAGAACTAGGGACGCGCTTAATGGCACCGTCCATGCCGGAACGATTTCGCAAAACCCGCATTCGGGCATCGGATAATGCCCGGTCAGCCTTAGGCATAAGGGACATCAAGCCTTCAACCTTGGGGAAATGCGCTGTGCCCTCCCAAATGAGATGATCCGCCCGTGCAGCATGATCCTCTGGCGTCAGGCGGGCTTTGTGTTGGCTATAGGTCTTCTTTTGTCGGTCGCGCGTCAGTTTGGACTCACGCCAACCAAGTTTCAGCCATTGATCACCACTGGCGATGTCGCCAACTGCGTAATATGCGTTAGCCAAAGCAATACGACCTTCACCAGAGACGGGTTCTTTACCTGCAAACCAGGAGAGTGTTTCCCGGGCGGGACGAGGTTTATCAAACATATTGGACTCAGCGCGGGCCTGGATCGCTGTCATTCGCGGCCAGTCTGAAAGGTTCGTGACCACATAGCTCAAGTCTTGCTGGCTCATATTCGTGTCGCGCGTGGCCTGTAACCAGAACAAAATATCCCGCGCCACCGGATCTTTGACCTTGTTTCTGTAGGACGTAAATGAACTCCATCGTCGACGGTCAGACGCGGATAAAGCAGATTTGAAATTCTTGGCGTCGTTCTTATCCAGCAAAGAATTAAGCTTGGGCGGCGCCGGTTTGATCCGGGGCGTCGGGACATCTGCCCAGCTATTGCCCACGGCAAGACATAATGCTGCCAGAAAGACAATCAACAAATGAAATGGTCTAAGTGTCATTAAAGGCCCATATGACAATCAATTTATAGGAATCGACTTGCACGCAGATGTTAAAAACGATTAAACGCACGCAAATCACATGCCGAAGCACTGCAACAAAATGCATTTTAAAGGCGAAAGAGCAATATGATTAAAGGATCAATTACAGCTTTAGTTACACCTTTTCGTGATGGGAAGGTGGACGAGAAAGCATTTCAGGACTTTATCGAATGGCAAATCGATAGCGGGACGCATTGCCTTGTGCCTTGTGGGACAACAGGCGAGTCGCCTACGCTCAGCGATGCCGAACACCGCCGGGTCGTGGCGTTGTGTGTAGAAGCCGCTAATGGCCGCGTGCCTGTGATAGCCGGGGCGGGCTCTAATGAAACGCGGGTCGCTATTGATTATTCCAAACACGCCAAAGAAGAGGGCGCGGATGCGGTGCTTGTAGTGACGCCTTACTACAACAAGCCGAGCCAAGAAGGCATTTTTCAACACTTCAAAGCCATTTCCGATGCGGTTGATATCCCAATTATCGTCTATAACATTCCTGGTCGGTCCGTTGTCGATATTACAAACGAGACCATGGGCCGTCTGGCTGGTTTGTCAAATGTGGTCGGATGCAAGGACGCGACAGGCGATATATCCCGCGTAACCACACTCAAAGATTTGTGCGGGGAAGATTTCATCCAGCTCTCTGGCGACGATCCGACAGCGCTCGGTCACGCTGTCCACGGCGGTAAAGGCGCTATTTCTGTTGGGTCTAATATTGCACCGGCAGAATATGCGGCCTTCCATAATGCTTGTCTGGCTGGAAATTTTGCCGAAGCCGCTGAATTACACGACAAATTGGACCGTTTGCATAAAGACCTATTCCTTGATCCTAGCCCGGCACCAACCAAATATGGACTGTCTCTTCTTGGTAAAATGACATCTGATGTGCGATTGCCCATCACACCTTGTCGTTCTGAGACTGAAATGGCCGTCAAAAACGCCATGAAACGCGCAGGCGTGGCTTGGTAGGCATGTCATGGCCCAAAAAAAATCAAAGAAAAAGGAAAGCTCTCAGAGCAAGTTAATTGCCGAAAACCGTCGGGCTCGCTTCGATTTTGAAATCGAAGAAACCTTTGAGGCTGGAATTCAGCTGGTCGGAACAGAGGTCAAAGCCCTTCGCGAAGGCAAAGCCAATATTGCTGAGAGCTACGCAGCTATAGAGGGTAATGAAGCTTTTCTTATCAATGCCAATATTCCGATTTATGCACCCGCCAGCCAGTTTAATCATGAGCCCAAGCGGCCTCGGAAGCTCCTTTTAAAACGTCGGGAGCTCAATAAGTTGATGGGCGAAACGCAGCGCAAAGGTCGCACTATCGTGCCCATGAAATTATACTTTACTAAAAAGGGCCTGATCAAGCTTCTCATCGGGATCGGAATTGGTAAAAAATCCGTCGATAAGCGCGAAACCCAGAAGAAGAAAGACTGGCAGAAACAAAAAGCCCGCTTGATGCGTGAAAAAGGTTAGGTGTCTACAAATTTTCTGATGTCAGCAAAGACATCAAAGAACATTTTTTCTGTCAATCGTTTGGTGTTCGTGTTGTAACGCGAGCAATGATAGCTTGAGTAAATGCGGATATCTCTTTGAATATTATAGATTTTATGGTGGCCAAACGGGTGGTCTTTTAGCTTTAACCCCAAAGCCCGAATGGTGTTGTCGTGCGATATCTTGCCGAGTGTCAGGACTGCTCTCAGTGAGGGATAGGCGGCCAGTTGATCAGCCAGGAAGGGCCGGCAATTGGCGGCCTCGGACCCTATCGGTTTATTTTGTGGCGGGAGGCATCGTACAGCATTGGTGATCATCGCCCCCTTGAGTACCAGCCCATCATCTGGCGAGGCCTGATAAGACCCTTCGGAAAATCCGTATTTATCAATAGCCGCGTAGAGCAAGTCGCCAGCCCAGTCGCCCGTAAAGGGCCGTCCCGTCCGATTGGCCCCATGCATGCCCGGTGCAAGGCCGACAATCAGCAATTCCGGGGCCGGATCCCCGAAGCTGGGGACGGGGGCATTAAAGTAATCCGGCAGGGATTCGCGCAGCTCCAAGAGAAATGAGCGCAGTCTGGGGCATTTATCGCAATCTCGATCTGGTTCTTGAAACACTTGTCTGGTTTTCCTGCTAGGATATAGGGGGATTATGACTCGCATCTATATTGCGCTTGGGGCGAACTTGTCCAACCCAAAAGAAACCTTCAAGGCTGCCTTGAGCCTGTTGGAAAACCGTGCGGTATCGGTGAAACGGGTTTCCGGACTCTGGCAAAGTCCGTCTTGGCCACCGGGTCAGGGCCATCCTGATTACCTCAATGGCGCTGCGGAGGTAGAATTTGACGGTTCGGCCAAAGAACTCCTGACCATTTTGATGGATGTTGAGGCCGTTTTGGGCCGTGAGAGGGCCGAGCGCAATGCGCCGCGAACGCTCGATCTGGATATTCTCGATTTCAAAGGAGAAATTCATAAATCCGGGCGTTTAACGTTACCTCATCCACGAATGCTTGAACGCGGATTTGTCCTATTTCCGTTGGATCAACTTAACCCGGAATGGACCGATCCGGTTTCAGGGCTTCCTATATTGCATTTCATCGCTCGACTGGAACAAGATGATGTCGCCGCAATGAAATATGTTGGAACGCTTATTTAGCAGAGCTAATCTGGACAATCTCCTTTCAAAGTTTAGGAAGAGATGTGGGAAGTTTTACACCTATATCAGCCACCATAGGTGGCATTTTGATCGGCTTGTCGGCCGTCCTGTTGATGTATGGTAATGGGCGGATTGCCGGGATTAGCGGCATTCTGGGTGGTGTTTTCAATGGCCGCAAAGACTGGGGATGGCGCTTACCGTTCTTGGCAGGTCTCATTGTCATTCCGTTTTTGATTGTTTCATTGCGCCCGGAATTTGATGTCGCCATTTTCCGAACCCATAAATGGACTTTGCTGATTGCAGGCATCATTGTCGGCATTGGCACTCAGTTGGGTAATGGCTGTACGAGTGGGCATGGTGTTTGCGGCAATGCGCGTCTATCAGAACGCTCTATCGTTGCGACCATAATATTCATGGCAACAGGCATTGGTACGGTCTTCGTATCGAAATATTTAGGGCTTTACTGATGCAGCGCGCGATTGTCAGTTTCTTTGCGGGCGGTTTGTTCGGGGCAGGCTTGGTTATTTCCCAGATGACCAATCCGGCCAAAGTCATCGCTTTTCTGGATATATTTGGAAATTGGGACCCAAGCCTAGCCTTTGTCATGGGCGGGGCTCTACTAATAACATTTTTTGGGTATAGATTGGTGCTGGGCAAAAACGCCCCTGCATTTGAGACGAAATTCTATTTACCGACCTCAAAGAATATTGACGGTCGTCTTATTAGCGGGGCAGCCCTATTTGGTATCGGCTGGGGGTTATCTGGACTATGTCCGGGACCGGCGATTTCTTTATCCACATTTGGTGGTCCGAATATTCTCTACTTTCTTGCCGGTTTGATCGGGTCCGTCGCCGTGTACAGATTGCTTTTTGCGCGGACGAGTTAGTTGAAAAAGCTCATTCTTGCCGGCTTGCTCCTTTTTTCAGCATGCGCGAAGGACCCGCCCTCAGAGCCGACTTATCCTGTGACCGACCTCAAAATTTCGCCTTTGGCAGGAGGTCATGTCTGGGACGTCGACACAACCAACTCCAAAATCACCTTTGAATTCTTAGAGAAGGGTCAGTCATTCGAAGGAAAATTTGACCGATTTGAAATCGCTATAAATCTGAATCTGGAGGATCCGACTTCGGGCCAAATCACGGCTTTGATTGATTTGGTCTCTGTTGATGCAGGAACTGATGATCGAAACAAGGTCCTGCGCGACTCAGAGATGTTTTATGTCCGCGAGCACCCGGTCGCTCGCTTTCATTCAGAGGACATCGTGCGTTTGCCCGATGGGAGCTATGAAGCCCGAGGTGAATTATCCTTGAAAGATATCCGTAAGGCAATTGTTTTGCCTTTCTCGATTACGCATAATGGCCGCGACGCGATAGCTATGGCCAGATTCGATATGAATCGCCTAGATTACCGGGTCGGAACAGGCTCATTCATGGACGATAAATATGTCGGTTATCCGGTGAGCGTTCAGATAGAGGTTCGAGCAAGGGAACAAGATGTCGAAAAAAGTTTACAATAACGCGCATGATGCGCTCGAAGGTCTGACCTTTGACGGCATGACCGTCATGTCCGGCGGTTTCGGATTATGTGGCATTCCGGAAAACCTGATTGCCGCCCTGCGAGATAGCGGGGTTAAAGATATTACGGCCATTTCAAACAATGCCGGAGTTGACGGATTTGGTCTGGGGTTGTTGCTCGAGACCCGCCAAATCAAAAAGATGATGAGTTCTTATGTGGGCGAGAACAAAGAGTTTGAACGTCAATACCTGGCGGGCGAGTTAGAATTGGAATTTAACCCGCAAGGAACTCTGGCGGAACGTATTCGTGCTGGCGGTGCTGGCATCCCCGGATTTTATACCAAAACCGGTGTGGGTACTGTCATCGCCGAAGGGAAACCTCATCAGGAGTTCGACGGCGAAACCTATATCATGGAAACCGGGCTGACATCTGATCTGTCTATTGTTAAAGCCTGGCGGGGCGACACAGAAGGCAATTTGATCTTCAAGGCAACCGCCAAAAACTTTAACCCAATGATGGCCATGGCTGGAAAAGTCACCGTGGCCGAAGTCGATGAACTGTGTGCGCCGGGCGGGCTTGATCCAAACTTTATCCATGTTCCCGGTATATTCGTACAGCGCATCGTCGAAGCCAAGTGCGAAAAACGCATTGAACAGCTGACCACTCGTGAAAGGAGCGCATAATGGCCCAAGAAAAGCGAGGATGGGATCGCAATCAAATGGCTGCCCGCGCGGCCCGAGAATTAGAAGATGGTTTTTACGTCAATCTAGGGATCGGTATTCCGACCCTTGTCGCGAACCATATTCCCGACGGTATGGACGTCACCCTGCAAAGTGAGAACGGTATGCTCGGTATGGGGCCATTTCCATATCCCGGAGACGAAGATCCGGATCTGATCAATGCGGGGAAGCAAACGATCACAACTCTGGACAAGTCTTCATTTTTCGATAGCGCCACGAGCTTTGCCATGATCCGAGGCGGCCACATCGACCTGTCCATTCTGGGCGCCATGGAAGTGGCCGAGAACGGCGATATCGCCAATTGGATGATACCAGGAAAAATGGTCAAAGGCATGGGCGGTGCTATGGATCTGGTTGCGGGTGTGAAACGTTGCATTGCCGTGTTTGATCATACCAATAAACGCGGCGAGCCTAAATTCCTCAAAGCTTGCACGTTGCCGCTCACGGGGCAAAACTGTATTGATATGGTTATCACTGACCTAGGCGTCTTTGCGCGGGAAGGGGCGCAACGCCGTTTCCGCCTCAAAGAGATGGCACCGGATGTCACGGTCGATGAAATTCGTTCAAAAACCGAAGCGGATGTCGTTTACGAATAGACCGCGACTCTGATAAGGGCGCGAGAATGAGTTTGTGGGATCGCATAATGACCGCGGCCGCGCGCCTCTTTGGCCCGCCGCCAGCCATCGATACCGACGGCCAACCCAGCCGGATTGAACCGGCAGGCGTTACGGCTGCGCTGATTGCGCTTGGGGCCAAAATGGCCAAATCTGATGGCGTCGTCACGCTTGACGAAGTTGTGGCCTTTAAGACGGTATTTCGAGCTTCCCCAGAAAATGAAAAAGAGATCGGTCGGTTTTTCGACCTAGCCCGGCAAACCACGCTGGGGTTTGAGAAATATGCCCAAATTATCGCTCGCAAATATAGGGCACAACCTGCTGCCTTAGAAGATGTTTTGGATGGATTGTTCCATATCGCTCTGGCGGACGGCGTCGTCAGCGACGATGAAATGGAATTCTTGAAGCGCACAGCCGAAATTTTTGGATTCTCACAAAGAGAATTTGAACGGGTTCGGATTGCCCATATGGGACGCGCCTCAGATGACCCTTATCTGATACTCGGTGTCGATGAGGATATTTCAGATGCCGACCTCAAGAAAGCCTATCGTCGCATGGCCGCTGCCAACCATCCGGACAGGCTCATGGCCCGCGGTCTTCCTAAAGAGTTGTTAGGACTCGCCAACCACAAAATGGCCATGGTCAACAAAGCCTATGCGGAGATCAAAGAACTACGTGCCGCCAAATAAGCCTTTGAGCGG
Source organism: Hellea sp. (assembly GCA_020630275.1). Taxonomy (GTDB): domain Bacteria; phylum Pseudomonadota; class Alphaproteobacteria; order Caulobacterales; family Maricaulaceae; genus JACOMS01. The sequence goes on along the minus strand of JAHDBU010000045.1, from coordinate 3,970 downwards.
CAATAGGTAGTATCCGAGAATAAGTATAACGATGCCTAGAATAGAAAGTCGCCAAGGCACTCTGTCTGCCAAGCGGTAATATTTGTTTTGATGGATGTCTGGAAAGACCAAAGGTAGCATCATCAGGCCAAATGGCACGAAAGCGAAAGCCAAAAACAATGTGACAAGCCAGGATTGCATAGGTCAAACCAAACCACATTTCTCTTAAAATTCAATAACAATAGAAATATTACAGATATTCAACGAAGCCGCCCCTTGACCTTGGCCCGATTAATGCAGACATTAGGCGTATGACTCAGACCAAGCATATCACTGGTTCAACAGGCCCATTAAGTACATTGGCCCGTACGATTTTTCTGGCCGTTGCGGCGATCGGGAGTATCTTCCTGTTGATCACGGGCGCTGTGGTCGCGTTTTTCTTACTGGCAGGCATTGTCATGCTGGTTGTGGCCGCGTTTTCGTTCTTTTGGGCAAAAGCCAAAATTACCGGCAAGCCTTTCGGCCCCAAAGCGCAATTCGAGAAAGCCCGTGAGGATATGGAAGCCCAATTTAACGCTTATCGTGAGAGCGTTGGTGACGGGCCTGTGCTTGACGCGCAGCAAACCCCTGATGGCTGGTCGGTAGAAGACTAGTTTTCATCATTGAAAATTATTGCTAGGTTCACCTCTAGATAGGGAGAGTGATACGTGGCAAAAGCCCAAAATAAAACCACCAAAAATGACGGTTCCGTAGAAGGCTATATCGGCTCTATTGCGAAAGAAGACCGGCGCAGAGATATTCAAGCGATCAATGACATGATGGCCGATATGACCGGATGGGAGCCTAAAATGTGGGGTAAGTCCATCGTTGGCTTTGGCGATTATCATTATAAATATGATAGTGGTCGGGAAGGGGATTTCTTCCGCCTCGGTTATTCGTCCCGCGCTCAGAATATCACTATCTACATTATGCCGGGGTATGAGGATTTTTCTGACGAGCTATCGCGCTTGGGCAATCATAAAATGGGCAAGTCCTGTCTCTATATTAAACGCCTTTCTGATGTGGATACAGAGGTCTTGAAAGAGATTATGCAAAAGGGTCTGGATATTATGGCAGAAAGATACCCGCTTGATGCCTGATAGCCGGATCAAATTCCTCGCCAGTCCGAATTTCGATGCGCGTAAACTACCCGTCTCAATCCTGGTTTTACATTATACGGGTATGGGAACGGGGCAGGTCGCCATCGATCGATTACGCGACCCTGAGGCCAAAGTCAGCGCCCATTATGTGGTCGAGGAAGATGGCGGCATTATTCAAATGGTCAATGAAGAAGACCGGGCCTGGCATGCCGGGGTTTCCAGCTGGAACGGCATCACCGATGTGAACTCGGCCAGCATCGGTATTGAGATAGTCAATCGTGGGCACGACTTTGATCTGCCGGATTTTCCAGAAGAACAGATTGGCGCCGTTCTCTGGCTGAGCCAAGAGATCATGAAACGTCATGATATCAAAGCCCACAATGTTGTCGGTCACAGCGACGTGGCGCCCGGGCGTAAAATCGATCCCGGGGAGAAATTTCCCTGGCATTTGCTGGCCGCTGAGGGGATTGGTCTTTGGCCAAATGAACCGTCTGAGGATCAACGGATTTTATTTGAATCTGGCGACCGCGACCGGGGTATATCCGCGGCGCAAATGGGCCTGGCTAACATGGGTTACGGGGCAGAGGTAACCGGCGTGATGGATGAAAAAACGATTGCCTTGATCGAGGCCTTCCAACGCCGTTACCGACCCTCAAAAATCGACGGCAAGATCGACGTCCAAACCCTTGATATTATTGGGAAACTAGGCCTCCATGCTTGAAGGCTTCAAAGAATTACATTGGAAAAGTTTCCGTATAGGCTTGGTAGTGCCGTTCATTTTTGCCACGTTAATAATCACAACGGGCGTAATTAATTCGTTTTCCGAAACCTCAAATATGTCTTTTTCAGATAGACTAAGCGTGGGACTCAATTTTCTGCAGCTTTGGTACATAGTGACGATGTTGTCGGGCGCTGGCTTGTGGCACTTCATCATTTACTATTCAACGGCGGAAGACAGATTTGAACGCATGGAAAGAAAATTTTTATGCGCTGTTGGCTACTCTATCTCCGCTATCGCCATTTTCTTCCTCATTTTTTAAACTCACCCGCCTCAAACATTTCCGCCAGTTTAAATTTCTGGATTTTGCCTGATCCTGTTAGCGGCCAGTCCTCCACCCAGAACCAGTATTTTGGTGTTTTTTGTGGTGATAAACGCTCTCTGACAAAGGCTTTCATGTCCGCATTGTCCGGCTGTTGGCCGGTGCCGCTTTTCATAAAGCAGGCGACTTCTTCGCCCATTCGTGCATCGGAGACGCCGACGACAGCAATCTCGGCCACATCCGGATGTTCCTGAATGGCGTTTTCGATCTCGACCGGAAAAAGGTTTTCGCCGCCGCGAATGATCATCTCTTTGACGCGGCCTGTGATCTTGAGGTAACCGCGCGAATCCATCGTGCCCAGATCGCCCGTATGGAGCCAACCATCACCGTCTATCGCCGCAGCTGTCGCTTCAGGATTATCGTTATAGCCATGCATGACGTTATATCCCCGGGAACATATCTCGCCTTGTTCGCCCAGCGGCATAATCTCATTGGTTGAGGCGTTTAAAATAGCGACATCCATATCGGGAAGGGGCTGACCAATGGTTTGGGTGAGATCCTCAAACGCGTCATCTACATAGGTCTGAGTGATAACAGGTGAGGCTTCGGTCTGGCCGTAAACAATGTTTAGCGGCGCATCAAAAATCTCGCGCACTTCCCGGCAGAGTTCCGGTGACACCATAGAGCCGCCAGAGCATAAACGCTCAACAAAGGACAAGTCTTTGCCGGTGGCTTTGACCACTTGAATCAGGGCCATCAGCATAGTCGGCACACCGAACACCATGCGCGGTTTTTCGCGCTCTATGACGTCGACCAACATCACCGGATCAAAGATCGGTGCTAGGTTCACGGTATGGCCTGTCGACATGCCGCCCAAAACCATCATGGCGCAGCCTGTTGTATGGAACATAGGCATAAAGTGAACGATTTGATCCCCGGGATTACACCCCAGCCGACCCAGGCAATCGACGCCGTTTTTGATCAAGCCATTGTGATGGAGCAGGGCACCTTTGGGGAAGCCTGTCGTGCCACTTGTATATTGTATTTGGACCGCATCATCATGTTTGACGAGCCTATTATGAATTTTATCAGAACCGTCATACATGGCCGCAACATTGGTCATTTCGATCTTGTGTTTGACGGCGGGCATGTTTTCGGTCGCCTTGCGAACGATATCCCCCATAGGGTTGCCGCGATAATCCTCGACATAATAGATGGCTTCCGAGCCCGATTGCTCGAGCACATATTGCAGCTCTGCCACCTGATAGGATGGATTGACCGTGACGAGGACGAGCCCGGCCATGGCAGCGGCGTATTCAAAGATCACCCATTCCGGTATGTTGTTGGCGTAGACAGCGACTTTCGCCCCTTGCGGGTGTCGGGAAGCTAAGGCGTTTGAAAGCTTTTTAGCATCTCTTTGCAGCTCCGCATATGTCCACTCTCTTCCGATGGAGCCGTCATAACCCAACTCCCGTAGGGCTTTCACGTCACCCCATTGTTGAACACAATTCTCGAGCATTTCCGGGATCGTCAGAGGCTCCCATGCTCCACCATTTTGGGCAGGAAAAAAACTCTCTTTCAGGTGAAGATTATACATGATTATCCCCTTACTAATCTGCCAGGTCGCGCAGGCGTCACCTGGTCATTATCTATGACTTGTTCGCCGCTAACGAATGTCGCTTTGTAACCCGATACGGGTTGTAATAATCTTTGCCCGCCTGCCGGAAGATCTTTGACCAATTCCGGAACGCCGAGGTCAAGTTTGTCATAATCAATCACATTGATGTCGGCTTTCATGCCGACTTTGATCTG
>JAHDBU010000044.1 GCA_020630275.1 Hellea sp. | reverse complement strand
AAAGCCACCTATCTGCGCCAGTATGAGCTGGTGGATCTCGTGCGCGAGTATGATCCGTCCGTGGACGAGAACCTGCTCAACAAGGCCTATGTCTACGCAACCAAGGCCCACGGCGCGCAGATGCGTCATTCGGGGGATCCTTATTATGCCCATCCCATTCAGGTAGCCGGTATTCTGGCCGGCCTACACATGGATGTTCAGAGTATTTGCACGGGGTTACTGCATGATGTTCTAGAGGACACAGAGGCCACGTTCGAAGATGTCTCAGGCTTGTTTGGGGAAGAGATCGCACAGCTCGTCGATGGCGTGACCAAGTTGGGGCAGGTAGAGCTGTCCGTCCCCAATCCGTCACGCCAGAGGCGACAGGCGGAGAATTTTCAGAAATTTGTCCTGGCCATGAGCCGGGATGTGCGCGTTTTGATCGTCAAATTGTGTGACCGATTGCATAATATGCGAACACTACAATTCCATCCCAAACAGGAAAGCCGCGAGCGAATCTCGAGGGAGACTTTGGATATCTATGCGCCGCTGGCTCGTCGGATTGGCGTTGACCGGATCTGTTCGGAGCTTGAGGACCTATCGTTTAAATTCCTCAATCCTTCTGCCTATGAGAGCATCACCAAGAGATTAGAAGACTGGCGTGCTGACCAGAAGGCTGCGATTTCACAAATGTCCGTTGCCCTACGAGACCTATTGGATGCCGAGGGGGTTGATGCCCGTATGTATGGTCGTGAAAAACGCGCCTACGCGATTTGGCGCAAACTCCAACGGCAAGGAATTGCTTTCGAAGATGTGGCCGATATTTACGCCTTCCGCATTCTCGTTGATAAGCCTGAGACATGCTACCGTGTCCTGGGCATGTTGCACACGCACTATCGTTGTGTGCCGGCCCGTTTCAGAGATTTCATTTCAGTGCCCAAGCCTAATGGCTACCAGTCGCTCCACACGACCATATTAGGCCCAGAGAACCGACGGTTGGAAATTCAGATCAGAACCGAACGCATGGAAGACGTAGCCGAGCGCGGCGTGGCGGCTCACTGGGCCTATAAAAACGAATCCTATGCTTATGACCCTGAGAAAGCCCTGGCCTCTGGTGGTGATCCGCTCAAGCGAATCCGGCCTCTCGTAGAGATGATGGAACAGAGCGGTGATGCAGACGAATTCCTTGAACACGCCAAGCTGGAAATGTTTGCTGATCAGGTATTTACCTTCACGCCCAAGGGCGACCTAATCTCCTTGCCCCGTGGCGCAACACCCATTGATTTTGCTTATGCTGTTCACACGGAAGTTGGGGATACCTGCATTGGAGCTTTGATCAACAATCGAGAAAAACCTTTACGTACCCGTTTGCAAAACGGTGATGTGATCAAAATCATTCGGGGCGGCGAACCGGAACCACAAGCCGGTTGGGAAAATATGGTCATAACAGGTCGGGCCAGGTCATCTTTGCGCCGATTAACCCGGGACCGCGAGGCGCAGGAATGGCAGAGAATAGGGGCTATGCTCGCTGATCATGCCTTCGCCCGCGAAGACAAAGATTTCAGTGAAAGTTCTATTGGTGACACGCTGAAACGGCTAGGCTTCAAAGATCCGGAGGAGCTTTATGAGGCCCTTGGAAAAGGCGATCTTTCTATCAAAAAGTTCATGCAAGCTGTTTTCCCAGGCCGGGAAAGCACTAAGGCGATAGAAGAATATGCCAACCGGGAATTTATTACGGACTCGACTGCCAAGCTATACGTTAAAGGTGATGGCCTTACGGCAGGCGTGAGTATGCATTTGTCCGATTGCTGCTCACCTATTCCGGGCGACCGGATCGTTGGTGTGCAAAGATCCGGTAAAGGCGTGGTCATTCACACCATTGATTGCAATGTACTCGCGGACTCCGAAGAAATGGGAGACTGGCTCGATATTGGATGGCGGCGGGCAGCTGCTCATGCCACTTCTACGGCCAGGGTCACAGCGACCGTTGAACATGTGCCGGGCGCGCTGGCCGACGTGACCAAAATTATCGGTGAGGCAGGCGGCAATCTGATCAATATCAATACGGTCCAACGCAGTCCGACATTCTTTGACATGATATTTGACGTGGAAGTAAGCGATAATCGGCACCTAATGCAGATTATTGCGGCTTTGCGTGCGAGTGCTTATGTGGTAGCGGCCCAGAGATTAACAGGCGACTACGCCGCTGCTGAATAAAATAGAAAGATTGCGCATGAATACGGATGAAGTTCTCGACGTCTTCAGAGAGGCCGGAGCTCTGCTTGAGGGACATTTCATTTTGTCGTCTGGACTACGCAGCCCAGTCTTTTTGCAAAAGGCACTAATTTTCAAAAACCCGCGCCTAACATCAATTTTGTGCAAAGCATTGGCCGAAAAGATAAAGGTAACGTTAGATGTGCAGCCAGATATTATCGTTGCCCCAGCTATGGGCGGTGTAATCCCGGGCTATGAAACCGCCCGCCATATGGAGCTTGAGTCTATTTTTACCGAGCGCGAAAATGGTGAATTTACGCTTCGCCGAGGTTTCGCTCTGGAGGAGGGCCAGAAGGTTTTGATGGTCGAAGATATCGTCACCACAGGTCTGTCGTCTCGCGAATGTATTGCCTCTATCGAAAAAACAGGGGCGAAAGTCATAGCTGGAGCCTGTATCTTTGATCGCTCTGGTGGAGTTGCGGATATCGGCGTGCCTTTGGTAAGCTTGGCTGCTCGGAGATTTCCGGCCTATGAAGCCGATAATTTGCCAGCGGAATTGCAAAACACTCCCGCCATCAAACCTGGTAGTCGGGGTCTTAAGTGAGCGAAAGCCAATATCTCGGCAAGCTAAGGCTCGGGGTGAATATTGATCATATCGCCACCATCAGAAATGCTCGTGGCGGCGAACACCCTGATCCGGTCGCCGGTGCTTATGAAGCCATTCGAGCTGGCGCAGATGGAATTACCGCGCATTTGCGTGAAGACCGCAGGCACATCACGGACGATGATATGGAGCGTTTGCAGCAGCTCTGTCTTGCAGAAAACATCCCGTTGAATTTCGAAATGGCAGCTGTGCGCGACATGGTGGAGATCGCCAAACGCATTAAGCCTCATGCCGTATGCCTCGTACCGGAACGCAGAGAAGAACGCACGACTGAAGGCGGCTTAGATGTGGCCGGACTTCACAATACAATCACGCCTCTGATCAGGGAACTTACAGAGAACGGTGCTCGCGTTTCGCTCTTTATCGAGGCTGATGAAACGCAGATCAGAGCGGCGGCCTCATCTGGTGCACCGGTTATTGAAATTCACACAGGGGCCTATGCCCATGCGCTGGATGAAGGCGATCAGAGGAAAGCAGACAAGATTTTGGCGGCTATGAAAAACGGCGCTAGTCTAGCCCATTCATTGGGACTGGAAGTTCATGCCGGCCATGGCATCACTTTTGACAATGTCAGCGATATTGCCGCTATCCCAGAAGTAGTGGAGCTCAATATCGGACATTTCATCATCGGCGAGGCCATATTTATGGGGCTTGATAAGGCTATGACTGAAATGCGCCGCTGCATGGATGATGCCAGAGGTGTTGAGTGATCATCGGCATCGGCACAGATATCTGCGATATCCGGCGTATCGAGCAGTCCATTGAAAAATTTGGTGATCGGTTTAAAGATAAGATATTTACTGAACAAGAGCGCGCGTATTGCGAAAGCAAATCCGGAGCCGCCAGCTATTACGCGAAACGCTGGGCGGCCAAGGAAGCTGTTGCCAAAGCTTTGGCCGGCCCCCGTACAAAAAGTCTGTCTTGGCAGGATGTTGAAATTGTCAATAAGCCCTCAGGTCGACCAAGCGTGAACCTCTATCGCGGTGCCCGACGACGGATGAATTCAAGAACGCCGGACGGTTTTACGGGTAAAATATTCTTAAGTCTGTCTGACGACTATCCCTACGCCCAAGCCTATGCTGTTTTCGAGGCTGTTGTGACCAAGAGTGATTAATGTCTGAGGCGGCGCAAGACGGAAAAGAAGAAAAAGACAATTTCAAGAGTTTGTTTTTAACAATCCTATGGGCCTTGTTTATCGCCTTTTTCCTACGAGTATTTATCTTCCAACCGTTCACGATTCCATCTGAGTCCATGGAGCCCAATCTCATTCGCGGAGACTACATCATCACGTCGAAATATTCGGTTGGATATGGCAAATATGCGGCTGATCCGCTGCCATTTCCAGTGCGCAATGGACGCCTTCTCGAACGAGAACCCAAACGAGGTGATGTGATCGTTTTCAAGCCTAAAGATATTAAACAACATTATATTAAGCGCTTGGTCGGTGTACCTGGTGACAGGATTCAAATGATCGACGGCATTCTCTACATAAATAATGAGCCAAGCCCACTGGTTTCAACGGACCTGGAAGGACCAAAAGATGCGAAAGATCGAGGGGCTATGGTCAAAATTGAAACGATAGCCGGTCGCAAAGGTCACTTTACGTTTGACGATGTGGTCAATCACCCAAACGATAATACCGGTATCTACATCGTACCCGACGGCCATTATTTTATGATTGGCGATAATCGGGATAATTCAGGCGACAGTCGGTTCTTACAACCTCAGGGGATAGGGTTTGTCCCGGCCGAGAATATTGTTGGTAAAGCAGAGTTTATCTTGTTATCAGCGCGGGACGAATTTTCTATCATTCGCCCTTGGACTTGGAACAATGTGAGGGGCGACCGTTTTTTTAAGGGGATAAGGTGAGTTTGGAACGCCGGCTATCGGCATTGGAAGGCAGATTGGGGTATCAATTTTCGGACAGGGAATTACTCGTCCAAGCTTTGACTCATGGCTCCTATGGAGACGGCCGCCGAAAAATTGACAATTATCAACGTTTGGAATTCTTGGGTGATCGTGTGTTGGGGCTGTTTACAGCTGGAATACTATATCTGAAAAGCGAGGCGGATGAGGGCGGCTTGGCCCGAAAACTCAATGCCCTCGTCCGTAAAGAAACCTGCGCCGAAGTGGCCAAGGAATTGGAACTGGGCGAAATTGTCCGCATGTCCAAGGCGACCGAAAAACAAGGTGGACGCGAACGTGTCTCTATCCTGGGGGATGCGTCAGAAGCTGTTCTCGGTGCCATCTACTTAGACGGCGGATACGAGGCCGCCAAGGATTTTTATGAGCGCTACTGGCATGGACGCATGTTTGATGTGCTCAATCAGTCGCTCAAAGACCCCAAGACTGAATTACAAGAGCGAGCTGCGGCTCGAAAACATGACAGTCCGTTATATGAGGTGATCGAGCAAACAGGGCCAGATCACCGCCCTAGCTTTGTGATGAAAGTCACTGTCGACGATTTTACTGGTATGGGTTCAGGCCCCAGCAAAAAAGATGCAGAACGGCAGGCTGCTCAAGATCTTCTGGATCAATGGAAATGAGTGAAACCAGAGCCGGATTTGTCGCCATTATTGGCGCGCCAAATGCAGGCAAGTCGACGCTTGTGAATGCGCTTGTCGGTGAAAAAGTTTCTATTGTCACTCATAAGGTTCAGACCACACGGTTTCAAATCCGGGGCATAGCCATGCTGGATGACGCCCAAATGGTACTCGTGGATACACCGGGTATTTTCCAACCCAAAGAAAAAGACCGTTTATCCCGATCTATGGTCCATGCGGCCTGGACGGGCGCAGATGATGCGGATGCCATCGTCCATGTGGTCGATGCCCCGGCCTTTATCCGGCAGCAAAATGGTGAGGGTGGCGGTCAAGATCGGTTGGCCACCGAAGATACTGAGCGTGTCATAAAGGGCTTAAAGCTACGGGATCGAAAGAATGTGTTTCTGGCGCTTAACAAAATTGATGAGGTAGAACGAGAGGCCTTGCTAGAAGTCATCGCCTATTTCCAAGCCACGGAAGTCTTTGACCAGACATTTTTGATTTCGGCGATCAACAGAGACGGTGTGGATGATTTGGCCACTGAATTGGTCAAGGCTTTACCCAAGGGACCTTATCTTTATCCGCCAGATCAGGCCGCTGATATCCCGTCACGCTTGATGGCCGCAGAAATCACGCGAGAAAAGCTTTTCCTGCGATTGCATCAAGAGCTGCCTTATGCTTCGACGGTCGAGACTGAAAAGTGGACCCGTCAAAAAAACGGGGACATCCGCATCGATCAAGTTATCTATGTCAAGCGCCCGAGCCAGAAGCCAATAGTTTTGGGTAAGAACGGTAAAACGATCAAAGACATAGGTGCGAAGGCTCGCCTGGAGATGCAGGACTGGCTGGGTTGTAAGGTTCATTTGTTCTTATTTGTGAAAGTGCGTGAAAAATGGGTGGATGACCCTGCGCGCTATCAACAGTCGGGCCTTGAGTTCGATGTGTAGGAAGTTATTCGTTTAATGGACTGGTCCAGTGAGGGATATGTTTTGTCCGTTAAAAAGCACGGTGAAACCTCTTCTATTCTCGAGCTTTTTACTCGAGATCGAGGTCGTCATCTTGGCCTGGTGCGCGGGGGTGTCGGCCGTAAGCTCCGACCTGTTTTGCAACCTGGCAATAAAGTCAAAGTAGAATGGCGTGCCAGACTGGAAGAGCATCTGGGATATTTTACAGTCGAAGCCATCAATAGCCGCGCCGCCCAGCTCATGTCTGATCGCTTGTCTCTTGCGGGGCTGAACGCTGCCTGCGCTATGGCCCGCGAAGCACTCCCAGAACGGGAAGTTCACGCCGATGTCTATGATGCTTTCGAAGTGCTTCTGGAAAACCTCCACGACAAGGATATCTGGCCGGCTCTCTATATTCAATGGGAGGCTGGGTTGCTGTCATCAATGGGTTATGGCCTTGATTTATCTCGCTGTGCGGCAACGGGCGTGAACGAAAACCTCACTCATGTTTCACCGCGATCTGGGCGCGCCGTCTGCGCTGAGGCCGCCGAACCTTATTCGGATAAGCTTTACGCGTTACCTAGTTTTATGCAGCCTGATAGCCGCCGTAATGACAAATCGCTTTTACCTGAAGACGTTCAAAACGGCCTGGCGCTCACGGGCTATTTTCTCGAAACCCGTCTGCAATGGGGGGTTAATCGGACTTTGCCGGAGGCGCGGGAGCGCATGACGGCCTTACTGATTTCCTGATCTAACTGTTTTGATCTAGGCGGCATGTAGTTTGCCGCTAATAATGATCACAGGATCTCCATTGTTATATTTTTTTGCTGACGGAGATTTCGGGATCGGCACCGTTTTGGTCGCTGGTTTAGTTGTGACCACACTGACTCTAACGGCCCCTATATGATCCATTCCAATGGCTTTGGCAGCCGCTTCTGATAAATCTATTTCGTGCTCACCAATAAATGGTCCACGGTCATTGATCCGGACCATGACCGATTGACCGTTTTTAAGGTTAGTCACGGCAACAACACTGTTAAAAGGTAATGTTTTGTGGGCGGCTGTTAACGCGAAACGATCGAAATTCTCCCCGCTGGCCGTGGGTTTTCCATGAAATCTCGCCCCATACCAAGAGGCGGTGCCTGCCTTGTCGTAATTCGGGTCATATTTGGGGGTATAGGTTTTCCCTTTGACGGTATAGGATTTGCCGACAACGAGGTTTTGTTGGGCCGATAGAGGCTCATGATCTTGAGCATTGGCAATTTGCGGGATTAAACTTGTCGACAACATGGATAGAACGGCAAGTTTCACTGTTGAGCTAATCTTGTTAAGTATAGTCATGTCCGGCTCCTCAGGCTTCTCTTTTTACGACAGGAATGTTTTGCTGATTCCCTTGAGGCAAGAAGCGTGCCAGAAATGGTTAACGGGCCAGAATGGGAGTCTACTGTCCGGTGAAATACTGTTATTGAGAGGTATGACAGCTATCTTTCGATATCAGTTCTATTGACGTAAACCGAATTTCTGCAGGATAGCCGTCATGGCCAAATCCTTGTTTAATCCAGAACTCTTGTTCCTGTTGGGCCCTATCTCGGTTCACGATTGCGCGCCCTTGCACATAAACGGCCTGCGATTCACAAGGCATGCTTTTCAAAGTACATGAAGGTTGGCTTTCGAGTTCTGCTTCCACGTCATGCCACCCAATCGCTGTGTCCGGGTTTTCGATGTAACTATCCTTTGCATTGTTGAGCCAATAAAATTCAGTGTTTCCACAGGGCTTAAAAACAGTCCGCTCCGGGCCATAGACAATTGCACCCATAATCAACTCGCCCTTGGTTATAGGATGGTTCGACGTCGTTTCATCCTTTGGAGCTGACGTACAGGCGAAAAGGAAAAGACCGAAAAAAATCACCTTCAGAATTCGCACGATCTCAAACCTTTCTTTCTTTGTTGACCCGACTCATACATATTGCCGCGCACGAATCAAAAAATAAAAATCACCGAGAAGACATGTCCGACACCGAAACGCCCAACGGCTTGCCGAGTAATGCTATTATTGAGGAGCATATTGATGATGCGTTGAGCTCTCGATATCTGGCCTATGCGCTCTCGACGATTACCATGCGGGCCCTGCCGGATGTGCGCGACGGCCTCAAGCCGGTCCACAGACGTATTCTCTACGCGATGCGACAACTCAAATTGAACCCGGAAGGGGCGCATAAAAAATGCGCGAGAATTGTCGGGGATGTAATGGGTCAATATCACCCCCATGGCGACCAATCCATTTACGATGCTCTTGTCAAGCTGTCTCAGAGTTTTTCGGCCCGTTATCCGCTTGTCGACGGGCAGGGCAATTTCGGCAATATTGACGGCGACAGCGCCGCGGCCATGCGCTACACGGAAGCCAAGATGACGGCTGCCGGTGTTGCGCTCCTTGCTGGTATTGACGAAGACGCCGTTGATTTCATCGCAACTTATAACGAGGAAGATGAAGAGCCACAGGTTTTACCGGCCGGCTTCCCGAATTTGCTGGCTAATGGATCGACGGGCATCGCCGTGGGCATGGCAACATCCATTCCGCCGCATAACGTCCATGAGATTTGCGATGCTGCCCTGCATTTGATCAAAAAACCAAATGCCCGAATTGAAACGCTTATGGGCTATATCAAAGGCCCTGATCTGCCTACAGGTGGCATCATTATCGAGCCACAGGGCAGTATGTTGGAAGCCTATAAAACTGGTAAAGGCGGGTTTAAAGTCCGGGCGCGCTGGCATGTTGAGGATTTAGGTCGGGGACAATATCAAGTCATCGTAACAGAAATTCCATATCAAGTTCAGAAATCCCGTCTGATTGAAAAGCTGGCAGAGCTGATCGAAACTAAGAAGGTGCCCTGGCTGGCGGATGTTCGAGACGAGTCAGCGGAAGATATTCGCATCGTCCTGGAGCCTAAAAGTAAGAACATCGAGGCTGAACTCCTTATGGAGAGTCTGTTCAAGATGTCGTCACTTGAAAGCAGGGTCTCGATGAACATGAATGTGCTCGATGCGACCCGCACACCAAGAGTGATGAATCTCCGTGAGGTCATACAGGCGTTTTTGGACCATAGACGGGTAGTCTTACAGCGCCGCTCACAACAGCGCCTAGGTAAAATCGAAGATCGGATGGAAGTCCTGGAGGGCTACCGGATTGCCTATCTCAACATTGACGAAGTGATCCGCATTATCCGGTTCGAAGACGAACCCAAAGCTGAGTTGATGAAAGCGTTCAAGCTATCGGAGCGCCAAGCCGACGCTATTCTGAATATGCGATTGCGGGCTTTAAACAAGCTTCAGGAAATCGAAATCCAAGAAGAATATGACAAGCTCGCGGAAGAAGCCAAGGCTATCAAAAGTCTGTTAAAATCCGAAAACAAGCAATGGGCTGCAATTTCAGAAGAGATCAAGAACACTCGGGAAACATATTCCAACAAAACCGAACTCGGTGCGAGACGGACAACATTTGCTGACGAACCGGATGTGGAAATTGATCTGGCAACGGCCTTTATAACCAAAGAGCCTGTTACTGTGGTTTTATCTGAAAAAGGCTGGATTCGCGCCATGAAAGGCAAGGTCGATGATGTCTCGACATTGAAATTCAAAGAAGGAGATAAAGCGGCATTTATCGTACCAGCAGAAACAACCGATAAGGTCATATTATTTGGATCAAATGGCAAATTTTACACCATTTCCGCTGATAAATTGCCGGGTGGCCGCGGTAACGGTGAGCCCGTGAGGCTTATGATTGATTTGCAAGACGATCATATTCCAGTCGGACTATTCGTTCACAATGAAAACCGGGAGCTTATGGTCGCTAGTAATGACGGGTATGGGTTTCGCGTTCCAGAAAAGGATGTCATTGCGTCTACACGAGGGGGCAAGCAGGTCTTGAACGTCAAAGGCGACGCTGAAGCGATCCGGTGTGTCGAGGTCAACGGAGATAAAATTGCCTGTATCGGCGAGAACCGAAAAATCCTAATTTTCGATCTCGAAGAATTGCCTGTCATGGGGCGGGGAAAAGGCGTCCGTTTGCAAAAATACAAAGATGGCGGTTTAGCAGATGTCACGACCTTTAATCCGGATGAAGGTCTGACATTCAAGGATAGTGCTGGACGCACGAATGCCGTAAAAGACTGGCACCTTCATGAAGGCAAGAGAGCGGGTGCAGGGCGTATGGCACCACGGGGTTTCTCTCGAGTAAATAGCTTCGATCCGGGTAAAAACCTCTAATCAGGATATACCTTGAAAAAATTTCCAAAGCGGCCCAAATAGGAATTGAACAAATTTAGTGGAGACTTCCATGGGTGCTATCTGGATTATTTTGGGCGCGATCGGTGCTTTAGTATTAGCGATTATTGCCATTTACAACCGCCTTGTTGGATTGCGTCAAACCGTAAATCAGGCCTGGTCAGATATTGAAGTACAGCTCAAACAGCGACAAGATTTGGTACCCCAATTGGTCAATACCGTAAAAGGGTATGCTGCTCATGAAAAAGAGACCCTGAATGAGGTAGTTGCTGCCCGGAATACGGCTGTTGCCGCGAACTCACCCAACACACAAGCCATGGCTGAAGGTATGCTGACACAGGCGCTCGGGAAACTGTTTGCCCTGGCAGAAGCCTATCCTGATCTGAAAGCCAATGAAAACTTCTTGCAACTGCAGGACCAGTTAGCGGACGTTGAAAACAAGATTGCTGCCGCACGTCGTTTCTACAATAATTCCGCTCAAGAATATAATACGGGTCGTGAGCAGTTCCCGGCTAACCTTATCGCAGGAACGTTTAACTTTGAACCTCGCGAATATTTCGAAGCGCTCGAAGGTCGCGAAGCTCTCGAATCTCCTGTCGAGGTTGACTTTAGCTAGGATGAGCTGAGCCATGTTTCGGGCCTATGGCCTAAAATCACATATCTGGAACAATAACCTGCGGAGTATTCTTCTGCTGGTTTTCTTCCCCTTATTGCTACTCGCTTTAGCGCTCGCCTTTTCTCTTATCTGGACCGGTGTGACATCTGATGCCGCACCGCAACTGGGGTTGGCGCAAGCGCTCAACGCAATGCCAGCCGTGGCCCCGGCTGTTCTTGGAGTTTCCGGAGCCTGGTTTGCTGTAGCGTTTTTAGGCCATCAAAAAATGATAGAAATGGCGACCAAGTCACAATCGGTGACTAAATCCCAAGCGCCTCGGCCCTACAAGATGTTGGAAAACCTCTGTATATCGAGAGGAATCACCGTTCCAAAACTCAGCATTATTCAGACGGATGCCATGAATGCTTTCGCAAGCGGTGTCCGGGATAAGAATTATACAATCACCTTGACCACTGGTCTGATCAACAACCTAGACGACGAAGAATTAGAAGCCGTCATCGCTCATGAACTTAGCCATATCAAAAACCGGGATGTACGCCTGTTGATTATCGCCGTGATTTTTGTAGGTATTTTCGCCTTTGTGGGTGAGGGCGTGTTTCGAGGTTTAATGCGCACTAACCTACCTCGCAATGATCACCACCGCAGAAGCCGGGGATCTCAGGCCGGCGCGCTGGTTATTTTTGGATTGATTATTATCGCTATTTCCTACTTTTTTGCCTTGATGACCCGCTTTGCCTTGTCGCGAAAACGCGAATATATGGCCGATGCTGCCGCGGTCGAACTCACCAAAAATCCGGACGCCATGATCCGTGTTCTCAAAAAAATATCGGGGCAAGCGGAACTCCGGGATGTGCCCGCCGAAATCCGGGAGATGGCTTTTGAAAATCCTCGCACCGGTTTCTCGGGTATGTTCGCCACACACCCGCCCATAGAAAAACGGATTGAGGCACTGGTTAAATTTGCAGGCGGTCGGGAAAATACAGAAAGCCGCTATCGCCGAGAACGCAAATTGGATGAGAAACCCCCAAGCCTTGATAATCAAAGAATTCGCCGTAATCCATGGTGGCCACGCTAGTTTATTTCTAGACATCCTAATTCTTTAAATTTATACACCTTATTGAAAAACAATAAGGGAGACGTCGCACATGACGAAACAGCTTTTTCTATCTGCCTGTACGGCCATTCTACTCGCAGCCTGCTCTGGTGGGACCAATGAAACTTCGTCCGGCGAAACCGTCGTTGAAAAAGTCAAAGAAGTGGTCATGCCAGACGGGATTTCTCATGTGGAAACCGTCCGTCAAAAAGGTAGCGACATTGTCATCCCTTACAAAAAATACAAGCTCGACAATGGTCTAACAGTCGTCCTCCATCAGGATAAGTCCGATCCTCTGGTCCACGTCGATGTTACTTACCACGTTGGCTCTGGCCGCGAAGACATTGGTAAGTCAGGTTTTGCGCACTTCTTCGAGCATATGATGTTTCAAGGTTCGGAGAATGTAGAAGATGAACAACATTTCAAGATTATCTCCGAAGCCGGCGGTACGCTGAATGGGACGACCAATTCGGACCGAACAAACTATTTCGAGACGGTTCCCAATAATCAGCTAGAGAAAATGTTGTGGCTGGAAGCTGACCGAATGGGGTATTTTCTAAATGCCGTGACGCAGGAGAAGTTCGAAGTTCAACGCGAAACTGTCAAGAACGAAAGGGGCCAACGGGTGGATAACCGTCCCTACGGTCTGTTGTGGGAGCGCGTCGGTGAAGCCATGTTCCGGGAAGGACACCCATACTCATGGTCAACCATCGGCTACCTCGAAGATCTGGACCGGGCCACGCTCGATGATCTTAAGAAGTTTTTCCTGCAATGGTATGGACCCAATAATGCCGTTATCACGATCGGGGGTGATTTCGACGAGTCCGAAGCTCTGTCTATGGTAAAGAAATATTTTGGTCCAATTCCAAAGGGGCCTGAAAATGGAGACCCAGTTTACGAAGAAGTGACTCTCGATAAAGACCGTTACATCTCGCTCGAGGACAATGTGGCTATTCCACTTTTGTATATGGCTTGGCCAACTGTTTACGCCAATCACCCGGATGAAGCCCCCCTAGATGTTTTGATGTCCATTATGGGCGAAGGCAAAACCTCTATCCTCTACAAAAACCTCGAAAAGCCAGGCTTGGCCGTCAATGTTGGTGCAGGACATTCCTGTCGTGAGTTGAGCTGCCAGTTTACGATGCTAGCGCTGCCGAGTCCCATGGCGCCGAATCTGGCTGACATGGAAGTTAAATTACGAGAAGCCCTGACGGAGTTCGAAGAGCGAGGCGTTGAAGACGACGATTTGCTGCGGGTTAAATCCGGTATTGTCTCCGGCATGATTTACGGCCTTGAAAGTGTCTCAGGCAAGGTTAGCCAGCTGGCTTATTACGAAACCTTCCGTGACAATCCCAATGGCATCAGCGAAGACATAGCCCGATATGAAAACGTCACCAAGGCCGACGTCATGCGGGTTTACGAAAAATATGTCAAAGGCAAGCCAGCCGTCATCATGAGTATTGTGCCCAAAGGTAAACCGGAATTGATCGCAAAGGCCGACACTTGGGAACGCTATGAACGAACTATTCCTGCGAGCGAGCCCGCAGTTGTGAATTGGAGTCTTCCTGAAGACGATTTTGACCGTAGCATTATCCCGCCGGCTGGTCCCAATCCATCGGTAAAAGTACCACCAGTTTATAAAGCCAAGCTTTCGAACGGTATCGAAGTCTTGGGGGCGAAGAATTCGGAAACGCCGACATCAACGGTCAGTATTCGGATTAAATCGGGGCAGGGACAAGAGCCCGTAAGTAAGCTCGGTCTGGCAAGCATGACGGCGTCTATGCTAGGCGAGTCAACGACGGAGTCGACTGTGGAAGAACTTTCCAACCGGTTGGACAAGCTAGGGTCCTCCGTCAGCATTAGTGCGGGTGACAATTTCACAACGATTTACATTCGAAGCCTGACAAAGAATTTGGATGAAACCGTGGAGATTGCAGCCGAGAAATTCTTCAAGCCAAAATTTGATGACGCAGATTTCAAACGCTTGCAGGCACAGTTTATCGAAGGCATCAAGTCTTCGAAGAAACAACCTGCGGGCGTTGCAACCGAAATATTTAACCGGACATTATACGGCGATAATAACAGTTTTGCCTGGGGCGGGTCGGGTACGATCGAGTCCATACAAGGACTAACGGTCGATGATGTCAAAGCCTTCTACGCGGCAAATTACTCTCCCAACATAGCGTCGATCGTGGCCGTGAGTGATCTAGGAGAGCGCAAGCTTGTTTCGGCTCTCAAACCGTTTTCGACTTGGGAAGGCGGTGAGGTTGAGCGTGCCATAGTCAACGCGTTCCCAGAGCTCAAAGCTGGTACATTATACTTTGTGCATAAGGATAAGGCGGCTCAGTCTGAAATTCGTATCGGTAAACGCGCCTTGCCTTATGATGCGACCGGAGAATATTACCGGGCAGGCTTGATGAACTACACGTTGGGCGGCGCCTTTAATAGCCGGATCAATCTAAACCTGCGCGAAGACAAAGGTTACTCCTACGGCGCCCGTTCGTTCTTTAGCGGCAGCGAGGACCGTGGTTATTATCGTGCCGGCGCAGGTGTGCGCTCCGACTCAACACAAGATTCGATTGTGCAGTTTGTGAAAGAGATCAGCGAGTTCCAGAAAAACGGCATTACCGAAGAAGAATTGGCATTTACCAAAAATGCGATCGGCCAACGGGATGCGCGGACCTATGAGACTCCCCGTCAAAAACTGGGCTTTTTGTCCAATATGATGACCTATGGTTTGGAGACATCTTTTGTTGATGAGCAAAACGATATTCTCAAGAACATGACCAAAGCCGAAATTGATAAACTGGCGGCCAAACATCTTAATCTGGATGAAATGATCATGGTCGTGGTCGGAGACCGTGAGGTGGTATTGGAAGGCCTCAAAGAGCTTCCTTATCCCATTGTTGAACTGGATGAGGATGGCAACCCAATCTAGCCTGTTTGTCACTGAGCAGGTCTCCGTCCCGCTTAGTGAGATAGAGTTTTCAGCTATCCGGGCTTCCGGTCCGGGTGGTCAGAGTGTCAACAAAACCAGCACTGCTATTGAGTTGAGGTTTTCTGTTGCCCGCTCTTCTTTGTCCGAGCAGGTTAAATCCCGTTTATTTGCCATTTCAGATCGACGTCTGAATGCTTTGGGAATCATTGTTATCAAATCAGGGGCCCATAAATCCCAAAAGCGCAACAAAGACGAAGCCCTGGACCGCCTTAAACATATGATCCTCAAGGCGACTTACGTCCCAAAAGCTCGCAAGAAGACCAGACCAACCCGCTCTTCTGTTAAAAAACGCCTTGATAAGAAGTCAAAACGGAGCGCTATCAAGGTTAGTCGGCGTAAAGTGCAAAGCGGTGACGAATAGCTCTAAAAAGGCTTGAAGCGCAGGCATAAATCAGTTATGGACGCGCCGAATTTACAGCCCGAGTTCATGCTCGGGCGCTTTTATTATAAGAACGGAGGCCCCGATGGCTGTCCCTAAGAGTAAAATTTCCAACTCACGACGTGGTATGCGCCGCGCTCATGACCGCCTGAAGGCCACCAACTATGTTGAGGATCAGGACAGCGGTGAACTGCGTCGTCAGCACCACATTGACCTCAAGACCGGAATGTATAAGGGCCGTCAGGTACTTCCGCCCAAAGATTAGGTCTTTTTCAACATCCTCATTTTAAGGAGCCTCCCATGGTAGAAATCGAAGAAATTTTCGCCAGGGAAATCCTGGA
>JAHDBU010000043.1 GCA_020630275.1 Hellea sp. | reverse complement strand
TTACCGTCCTTTTTTGACTGCCCAAATGTCTGGGCAATCCAGTCCACCTGCATCTGCCCCATCATCTCCCGGTTTGGATTATGCCATTTCTCAGCCTTGAAATTTTCAAAACCTTCCGGATCCATAATTTGCTCGTAATAGTCCTCAAATTCCCAGGTATGGCTGCGGGCTAGGAGACGGGTCTCAACAGCCGCTAATGTCGCCAGATCACCCCATTCGAAACTGCGATATAAAAACTCCCGCCCACGCGCAGGCTCAGGATCACGGATCGGCATCCATTCGTAATAGGCCCGCATGGCCCGTTCCTTGCGGATATCCCAATCGCCTTCGTCAGCTTGATGATTCTGAGCGCCGTCTTTGTAGCTGTCATTAGTACTTTCATGATCGTCCCAAATAGAAATGAGGGGCATAGATGCGGTAACGGCCTGAAGCGCAGGATCAGATCGGTATTGGGCGTGACGGCCTCGGTAATCATTGAGCTCAACGATTTCATGGGGCGGTTGATGGGTTCTTCCGGCCTTTTGCATGGGTTCATTGGCGCCTGCCGGCCCATATTCATAATAATAATCACCCAGATGCAACAAGGCGTCAAACCCGCCATCTCGGGCAATGTGATCATAGACGTTGAAAAATCCCTCTTGCAAATTGGAACAAGAAACGACCGCGAAACGGGCTTCTTCTGTCTTGCCCTGTGGCAGCGTTCTGGTTCTGCCCACCGGCGAGTAGCTATCGTTATATTTGAAGCGATAGTAATACCACTGACCTGAGTTTAGGCCTGTAACATCGATCTTGACGGTCCAGTCTTTCGTCGAGCGGGCCATCGCTGTGCCGGATTTCGCGATTTGAGTAAAAGCCTCGTCGTCTGCCACTTCCCAATCAATCATAAGATCAGGGGCGGATTGATTGTCCTCTGTTTGACGTGTAAACCGCGTCCAGATGATGACCCGGTCATGCAAAGGATCGCCACTGGCGACGCCATGTTGAAAGCGCCCTTCAATTTTATTCCGGGTCGAATTCAGGGTTGGAATGGGTGTGGGCTTACAGGCGGCAGCCGTGGTGCCGAGTAATGCGGCAAGGGCCGCGCGTCTGGAAATTTTAGGGTCCATGAGGCGCTTATAAGCGCCTCAGGAAAAAGGTAAAGTCGAGAGAGAATTAGATCTTTTGATCGTATTCGCCGATCTCTTCATATTTATCGAGACGTGCCTCAATTTCGCGGAACATACCGGTCTTGTTTTCATCCGAGGTCGGACTTTCGACCACGACAACCAGATTCGGCGTATTGGAACTGGCGCGCACCAGACCCCATGTGCCGTCCTCCAGAACAACACGGACACCATTGACGGTGACAAGGTCTTTGATGTTCTGTCCCATGATCTTTCCACCAGAGGCTTTGAGGTCTTCATACTCTTTGATGACACGGTCAACGACACCGTATTTTTCTTCATCAGCACAATAAGGTGACATGGTCGGTGAACCCCAGGTCTTGGGCAGGTCACGACGCAGATCGGCCATGGTCTTATCCGGGCTACGATCGAGCATTTGCAGGATCGCAATGGCTGAGAGTATGCCGTCATCATAGCCACGGCCAATGGGCTTATTGAAGAAATAGTGGCCTGACTTCTCGAATCCAACCAAGGCGCCGATTTCTTTGGAGCGGCGCTTAATATAGCTATGTCCGGTTTTATAGTAATCGGTTTGCGCGCCGTTCTTAACCAGGACGGGATCGGTCAAATAGAGCCCTGTGGACTTCACATCGGCCACAAATTGAGCATTAGGATAAAGCTCTGACAAATCGCGCGCCAGCATCACACCGACCTTGTCGGCAAAGATTTCTTCACCTTCATTGTCAACCACGCCGCAGCGGTCTCCGTCGCCGTCAAATCCGACAGCCAGGTCAGCCCCATGCTCCAGCACCGCGTCACGCATGGCGTGCAACATCTTCATGTCTTCCGGGTTCGGGTTGTAGACCGGGAAAGTGTAATCCAGATTACATTGCACCGGGATCACCTCCGCGCCAATCTTGTCGAGCACGTGCGGGGCAAAAGCACCGGCTGTGCCATTACCGCACGCAGCAACGACCTTGATCTTTTTCTTGAGTTTAATACCTTTGGCCAAGTCATTCATGTAAAGTTCGCGAACACCATCGATGAATTGATAGCCGCCGCCAACTCGGGGCTTGGACTCGCCGTTCAGCACAATTTGCTTAAGACGACTCATTTCATCGGGGCCAAATGTGAGCGGAGCTTCGATGCCCATTTTCACGCCCGTCCAGCCATTGGAGTTGTGCGAAGCCGTGACCATGGCTACGCCCGGGCAGTCCAGAGCAAATTGTGCGAAATAGGCCATGGGCGATAACGCCATTCCGATATCGAGAACTTCCACACCCGCATTCATCAGGCCCACAATCAGCGCCTGTTTTATCGAAAGAGAGTAGTGTCGGAAGTCGTGGCCGACCACGATTTTCGGCTCGACGCCCCGCTCATGCATGAGGGTGCCAAGGCCTTCGCCCAGTGCCTGAATACCATAAAGATTGATCTCCGGATCTTTTTCATGACCGGGAATACCAAACCACCAGCGGGCATCATATTCGCGAAAACCCGTCGGTTTGACGACAGCGCGGTTTTCAAATTCAAGTGTATTCGGCTTAATGCCTGCGGCAGGTTTTTTGGACATGCGAAAATTCCCTCAAAATTCGACTGGTTTCTAAACCATAAGGTTTAAAGATTTGTGACGGGTTTAGCTGGATTCGGGTAACGAGGGATGAATGACTACATCAATCCCGCCCGCAAGAAGTCGTGCAGATGGACAAGACCGATCGCCCGCTCGTTTTCGACCACAAACATCTGCATAATTTTCTGGTCTCCACCGGTCATGCGCCGGAGGACATCGGCGGCCAGTTCATCGCTCAGCGCGGTTCGCGGGGCCTTGGTCATGATCATTGCGGTTGGTGCCGCGGGCAGGGCATCCATATTACGGCGGATATCACCGTCCGTGATCATACCGACAAATTTACCACCTTGCGTGATACCGGCACAACCAAAGCCTTTCTCGCTCATAACGGCCAAGACCTCATCCATTGAGGCGTCCTGATCAACGAGGGGAAGAGCATCGCCTTTGTGCATGAGATCACCCACTGTGGCTAGAGACGCGCCTAAAGCCCCGCCGGGGTGATAGGTTTTAAAGTCAGATGCTGTGAAGCCTTTAGCCTCTAATAGGGCGACCGCGAGGGCGTCACCGAGTGCAATCTGCAGGGTTGTGGATGTGGTGGGTGCGCGGGTCTCGGCGCAGGCCTCGGGTGCATCTGGTAACAGCAAAACGTGATCTGCGGCGCGCCCCAATGCGCTGTCACTCTGGGCTGTCATGGCAATCAGGGGAATAGAAAACCGGCGGCAATATCCGATGACGTCAGCCAGCTCCGTGGTCTCGCCAGATCTGGAAAGCGCGATAACAGCGTCCTGCTCGCTGATCATGCCCATATCGCCGTGGCTGGCCTCAGTGGGGTGAATATAAATGGCGGAACTCCCCGTGGAGGACAACGTCGCTGCGATTTTGCGGGCCACATGACCGCTTTTGCCGACGCCTGTGAGAACGATCCGTCCGGTCAGGGATTTCAAAGTCTCGACGACGGTTGAAAAGTCGTGGGAGAGATTGGCCGAAAGAGTTTCGAGCGCTTTGGTCTCGATCTCCAAGACCCGACGGGCGGCTTTGATGTGATTATTCATGAAATGGTCCCTATCACGGAATGCGTCGACGATAAACCTTTCGCGGTGACCAGGTCATGACGCGCATAAGGTCATGCAAATGGATCTTGCGCTTAACCTTGCCTCCCCATGGGTATCGAAAGAATCCGTGCAACGTTCCTGTAAGAGTAGGTTTAAAGCGCCCTTTGCGGAACATAGACCAAACAAGTGTGAAAATCGCAGTTGCTATGTGTGCCGGTCCCAGCACGCACAAGAGAAGTAACGGGGTGTTTTTCAAAAACGTCCAGGTGCGATTGCGCGTCCCGTGGTAGACCGCGAATTCTGAAGCCCGTCCGGCGATACCTGAACTAACATGGTCGACTATGGCGAGGTTGTTTTGAAGGCAGATGCCGCCGTCTCGACGCATCCGATAGGCCAGATCTACATCCTCATGATAGGTGAAAAACCGCTCATCAAATCCGCCAAGACGTAAGAATGTTTCCCGGTGATAAAGCGCCGCTGCCGCGCACGGGCCAAAAACTTCTCGGACATCTTCGATGGGGTAGGCGTTATCCGCATGTCCACACCCGGCCCGATAAGCCAAACCAAAAGCGTGATAGCAGTCACCAATTCCGTCCAGCACGCCAGGCTCTAGGGCCATGTTCTGGCGTGATCCAGCCATGGTGACATTCTCGGCCATTGTGGGCGTTTTCATGAGTTCTTCGAGCCAGTTGGCATGCGCAAACGCGTCCGGGTTAAGACAGGCGATCCACTCGGCCTTGGCCTTTTTGGCGCCCAGATTATTGGCTTTGGCAAAGCCCAAATTCTCTCCGAGTAATTCGACACTAAACCGCCCATCCAAAGCGGGCAGGGCTTCAATAGACCCATCCGTCGAGCCATTATCCATAATGAAGCATTCGAAATGGGTTTCGCTTTGTCCTTGCAAGGCCTCGACGCAACGGGTGATAAAGTCCCCGCCATTATAATTGACGATGATGATGGAGGCTTTGGGCGGCAAAGATTTTGTGCTCATCATTGTAGAGATAATTTAGATCTACTCATATTGAATCTAGCGACTGGATAAACGACCCAGATCAGGCCGTTAGATTAACGGGGCCATCGCCTATGTAAAGGCTCATCTCTCAAGGATGAGTGAAAACACTGGACGGGCCGCCCATTGCCCCGTAAGGGCGCGCCAGAAGACTTTAAGCCGTGCGGGACCGCATCCGCGAATGTTGCACGCGAAAGATAATATGACAGATATGACATCCATTCATCCGGCGCTGGCCGATGCCATCGCCGCGCGCGGCTATAGAGCTTTGACGCCGGTACAAATTGCGGTGACTGAACCAGGGCTTGAAAATCATGATCTATTGGTTTCTGCCCAGACAGGCTCTGGCAAAACGGTTGCTTTTGGATTGGCGCTGGCGTCGACAATACTAAGTGAAGACTTGGCCCTGCCTCCCGCTGATAACCCGATCACAGTCGCGATTGCGCCGACGCGCGAACTCGCCCTTCAAGTTAAAAAGGAACTGGAATGGCTTTACCGGCCAGCAGGCGCGAAGCTAGCCACTTGTGTTGGCGGTATGGATATGCGCGACGAGCGGCGTGCGCTGGGCCGCGGCGCGCATATTGTCGTTGGTACACCGGGCCGTTTATGTGATCACATCAAGCGGGGTTCCTTGGTCATGGATGAGATACGTGCCATTGTGCTCGATGAGGCCGATGAAATGTTGAAAATGGGTTTCCGCGAAGAGCTGGATATTATCCTCGGCGCTGCGCCCAAAGAGCACCGCTCGCTAATGTTTTCGGCCACTGTCTCCAAATCAATTGCGCGTCTGACTGAAAAATATCAATCAGATGCCATCCGTATTAATACGGTGTCTGAGGCCCCGCAGCATAGCGACATCACCTATCGCGCTTTGACCGTGAATAAAAACGATCAGGAAAACGCGATCATTAATGTGTTGCAATATTACGACGCCAAAAATGCCATCGTCTTTGGAGATACCCGCGTTTCAGTCAACCGAATGACGCGGCGTTTTACCAATCGTGGTTTTTCCGTGGTGACTCTTTCAGGTGAGTTTTCGCAAAAAGAACGCAGCTCCGCCATACAGGCCCTGCGCGATGGTCGCGCCCGGGTTTGTGTCGCCACTGATGTGGCCGCGCGGGGCCTTGATCTACCGGATCTCGAGCTTGTTGTTCATGCTTCTATTCCAAAGAACCGCGAAGCGCTTTTGCATCGCTCGGGACGTACGGGGCGGGCCGGACGAAAAGGCGTCAGCGCGTTGATTGTGCCTCACAATGGCCGCCGCAAAGCCGAACGAATTCTGCGAGATGCCAAGGTTGAAGCCGAATGGGGACCTCCGCCGTCTGCTGCCGATGTTCTGGCCAAAGATAACGAGCGGCTGCTCGGTTCCCTATTCCTAGAAGATCAGGTCACAGAGGCCGAACGCGAGATGGTTACGCAACTCCTAAAGGCCAGTACGCCAGAAACCATCGCGACACTGTTTTTGCGCCAGTTTCGTGCCAATCGCGCCGCGCCCGAAGAGTTGCTCGGTGTTCCGGCATATGATCCAGATAAGCCCAGTAAAGGCCGCAAAGACCGCGGCGACAAGGGCCCTCGCGGACGTAATGATTTCGAAGATGGCGTCTGGTTTTCGCTCAACCTTGGCCGCAAACAAAAGGCTGAACCACGCTGGATACTACCCATGCTATGTAAGTCCGGCGGATTGCAAAAACGCGAAATCGGCGTTATCAAAATTAGCGAAACTCGTACCTTTATCGAGGTTGCGCCCGAGGGTGTTGCCCGCTTTATCGAGAATATCGGACCCGAAGGTAAAATTGAAAAAGCTATCACAGCAAGCCGTATTGATGGGGAGCCAGACTTTAGCGCTCCAGATAACCGCCCGGAATATAAACCCCGTGATAAATCCAAATACCCAAATAAAAAACGCGACCGCGCTAAAAACGAAGACAACATTCCTAAACAGCCCGGCTATAAGGGTAAATCTCTAGATAAATATGACAGTCATCATAACGATGATCCAGGGTTTAACCCGCACAAATTATCGAAAAAAGAAAAAGCCAAATGGGCCGCAGCCCAAGGTGATAGCGAAATGAAGGTCTATGATGATGGCCCAAAGCCCAAGGTAAGAAAAGGCAAAAAACCCCATAAGAAAAAGCTCGCCGCTGCCGCGAAACGAGCGGCGAAAGCGGGTAAAGGTAAGAAAAAGCCATCCCGCGGCGCTACGCTAGAACGGAAGAAGCGGGTTTAGTAAGCAGGGCCAATCATTTCTCTCTCTCTCTCTCTCTCTCTTGAGCCGGCTAGTGATGTGTGAAAATCAAACGATGAATGTCAGGCAAGAAAAAAGGGCCCGTTAGGGCCCTTTGAATTTAGATGAAAAGTCAGTCTTAGTTCAGAGCTTTACCCAAACCAGCAATGCCTTCTTTGACCATATTTGTATGGTCAGCAGCGGTCATGTTGCCTTTCAAGATGCCTTCAGCACCTGAGACAGCCAGCTCTGCTGCGCGAGCGCGGACTTCAGCGAGAGCCTTGGCCTCAGCATTGGCGATCTTGGCTTCCGCTTGCGCGGCGCGACGATCAAGGCGTTCTTTTAAATCAGCGCGAGAGCGGGCGGCCATGGCTTCGGCGTCCTTACGGGCCTGAGCCACAATGTCTTCGGCCTGTTCTTCGGCTTCCTTTTGCTTTCGCTGATATTGCGCTAACAAGGCTTGCGCCTCCTCGCGCAAACGTCGAGCCTCGTCCAATTGTGTTTCGATTGTTTTGGCGCGTTCGTCCAGAGCATTGCCCATGGCTTTGAAAGCCCCTTTCCAGAGGAGAAGAGCTAAAAATGCCAGAACACAAACCGCGACCCAAAAGGTCGCGTCTAAATAAAAAGGTGTGCCTTTGGCGGCTGCTGCGATCAACATAAGGCCTCCTATCCGCCCAAGATTTTCTTGAGCTGGGCTGCTGTAGGTGCTTTGCCAATGAACTTCTTCACAATATCGGACGCTGCGTCTCTGGCAATCGCGTCGATATTGGACAAAGCTTCGCGACGGACATCTGCAATCTTCGCTTCCGACTTGAGGGCCTGAGCAGCGGCCTCAGCATCAGCCGCAGTGATTTCGCGCTCGATCTCTTCGTTGATCGAAGCTCGAGTGCTTTCTGCGACGTTGTGTGCCTTGGCTTTGGCGTCAGCCAGAACCCGCTCATAAGCAACTTCTGCTTCTTCCGCCTCGCGTTGCATACGTGATGCTGTATCCAAGTCATCGGCGATCCGGTTATGACGATTAGAAATCGTATTACCAATCTTCGGCAAAATCATCGTTGCCAAAATGAAGTATAAAATCCCGAACGTAATGATGAGCCAGGTGATCTGGCTTGCAAAGGTTGAGAAATCAAACTGTGGCATGCCACCTGCGGCGGCTTCTCCGGCGGGAAGTTTTTCTTCAGCCATGAGGCTATCCTCGTATAAGCTTAAAGTCAGGTCCAGATTAAGCGGCGAACAGGATGATCATTGCCAAAACGAAGCCGAACAAACCCGTCGCTTCGCAGAGCGCAAAGCCCAGCAGAAGGTTGGTCCGCTGACCAGCGGCGGCAGATGGGTTGCGTAGCGCGCCTGCCAAGTAATTTGCGAAGATAGAACCGATACCGATACCCGCACCGATCAGGGCTGTTCCAGCCAGGCCTGCGCCAATATATTTTGCTGCTTCTGCTTCCATTTTATAGTCTCCTTAGAATGATGGAATGCTTAGTGATGATCCACATGGTAGACATCGTTGAGGTAAACACAGGTCAGGATGGCAAACACAAAGGCCTGCAGTGCCGCGACCAGGAATTCGAGTGCGACGATACCCACCGTTCCCAAAATTGGGACGATAGCGGCGACGCCTGTAACAGCCCCTTTACCCACCAGATAGGCGATAAAGATGGCGAAAAGTTTGAGCATAACGTGTCCAGCCGTCATATTGGCAAACAGTCGTACGGCCAGTGTAACCGGGCGGCTCAGGAAAGAGATTATTTCGATCGGGATAATGATCGGATACATGATTATAGGCAGACCCGCAGGCGCGAAAATCTTGAACCATTTTAGGCCATTCTTCCAAATACCAGCAACGATAACGGCAAGGATTGTAAATACAGCCAGAGCTGCAGTCACCGCAATGTGCGACGTTGTTGTAAATGCGTAGGGGTTCATTCCAATAAGATTGGCAAACAGGATAAAAAAGAAAATCGTAAAGACATAAGGGAACCATTTCACGGCTTCGGGGCCGGTTGTTTCCTTGAGCATGTCGGCAATAAATTCGTAGGATAGCTCGCCCATACTTTGCAAGCGACCAGGGATAAGCTTACCGCGCATGGTCATGCCCATGAACAGAATGACTGCTGCAGCTGTAATCACCATCCAGAGGGAGGCGTTGGTAAACGTCAAATCAAAAGGTCCGATTTTCGGGCCTTGAAAGATCGGCTCAACCTTGAACTGGTCCATCGGGTTGCTGGCCATGTTTCCCTCAATCCATTTCGTCGTCGTCAGTCACCGGCATGTCTTCGCCTATGGGAATGTGGGCGTTTTCGGCATCCATTTTGCCGGCAACTCTGAACACACTCATTACTCCGGCGGCGAAACCGAAACCAAGTCCAACCAATAAAAACCACGGTCGCGTTCCTAACAGATAATCCAGTCCGTAACCCAGACCGGCGCCCACAAGGACTGCGACCACTAATTCTGTACTCAGGCGCCATGCCATTCCGAGCAAACTACCCCCATTATCCTCATCCTTATCGGGCTCTTTGTGGCGATTTCTGGCTACTTCTAGCCGTCGCTCAAGATCGTCCAAATCGGAAGATGACTGTGTTGGTTGGGATGTCCTTTTCTCTTCTGACATAAGCACCAAAATTCGCTCTCAGAAGACCCCCTCTGAAAGCGCGCGAAACTTACTCTTGAGGCGGACTTAAGTCAACAGAAGTGCATTAGGGGTTAAGTGTTTGAAAATATTGTATAAATCGCCCATTTTTATGGGTGCGACAATCCTGCGCAAGTGGGAAAATAGAGCCTTATTCGGCAGCAACAAGACGAGCAGCTGATTCCAATTCCATTGAGACCAGTTGAGAGACACCTTGTTCGGCCATAGTTACGCCAAAAAGACGGTTCATACGGCTCATCGTGACTGCATTGTGGGTAATAGCGATGAATTTCGTATTGGTTTGCTTGGTCATCTCATCAAGAAGGTTACAATAACGGGCCACATTGGCATCATCAAGCGGCGCATCCACTTCGTCGAGCACACAGATCGGAGCAGGATTGGATAAGAAAACAGCAAATATCAGAGCTGTTGCTGTCAAAGCTTGCTCACCACCTGACATCAGAGACATAGAACCAAGCTTTTTACCTGGCGGGCTGACCATAATCTCCAGACCGGCTTCCAGTGGGTCTTCTGACTCCGTCAGCGTAAGAGCCGCTTCGCCCCCGCCGAATAGGGTGACGAATAATCTTTGGAAATGGCCGTTGACCGTATCAAAGGCTTTTAACAATCGCTGTCTTCCTTCGGAATTCAGCTCATCAATGCCTTCGCGCAAACGGGCAATCGCCGCCATCAGGTCGGCGCGCTCGTCATTCATAGCGACCAAGCGCTTTTCTTGCTCTTCGGCTTCAACGTCGGCGCGCAGGTTAACGCCGCCCATTTTCTCACGCTCTTTCTGTAAGCGCTCAAGCTTCCGCTCTATGTCATGTTCAGACAGGTTGCTCTCAGGAGACAGTTCTCCTAACTGGGATTTCAAACCATCAGGTTCACAATTCAAAGTCTCAGCGATTCTGGCCTGAGTTTCTTCAATACGCTCAGATGCTGCGGTTGCCCGAGCTTCAGCAGCGGCCCGTTGTTCGCGAGCTTTACCGTGAGAGGCTTCTGCATTTCGGGCTGCGTCCTCAGCTTCTCGCAAAGCGGTCTCAGCAGTTGCCAGATCATCACCGGCTGCGGCACGTCTGGTTTCGGCTGCCTCCAACTCCGCAAAGAGCTTGCTACGTCGGGCTTCAAATTGGTCAGGTCCGTCGGTGGCGGAGGTCAGCGCCAATTGTGTACCTTCTCGGCGACCGGTCAATGTATCGACCCGTTCGGCGGCAGTCGCACCACGGCTTTCCCAGGCTTCGCGCTCTTGAGTCACGGCTTCTAACCTTTGCTTTCGGGCATCGGCTTCATTTTTTAAAGTTCTGTAAGCGGCGCTAGCTTCGTCTGCACTGGACCTGGCTTCAGACAGGCGTCCAAACAATTCAGACTTTTGATCTTCTGAATTGTCTTCATCTTTAAACTGAGACTTGATCTCGCGCGCTGCTTCAAGCTGCGCAGATACATCTCGGATTTCCAGATTCAAACGTTCCAGACGATCTTCCAAAGCAGTTTTCCGGGCCGTATCGCGAGCGATATCAGCTTCATATTGTGTGAGAGAAGCCTGTGCCGCTCGCTCTTGCCGCTCAAGCTCTGGCAAGGATTTTCTTATTTCCCGCAGGCTTTCGATAACGGTCTCTGCCACATCCTTGGCAGATTCCCAAGCGGTACGCGCTTCTTCAACACCGTCTGCTTTACGGCTGATCAGTATTTCAAGATCCGCGTGGCGGTTCATTTGTTCTAATCTGATCGCGGCGGGTGTTTCCGCCTCGGCTTCAACTTCAAAACCATCCCAGCGCATAAGATGACCGGATTTCGTGACTAGTCTTTGACCAGGACGTAATTGATCTTTGAGTAATGTAATCGCTCGCTCATCAACAACACCGATTTGAGACAGGCGCGCGGCTAGTTCCTTGGGCGCTGTGACAAAATCCGACAAGGGGTCCGCCGTTGCAGGCAATGTAAAGGCCGGGATTTTTGCGCCCGTCCACTTCATGCTGGCATCAGAAGCAATAGGGGCTTCCAAATCATCTCCTAGAGCCACGGCCAAGGCCGCTTCATAGCCTTTTTCTACGTCGATCTTTTCCAAAACGGGTTTCGTGCCCGTATCCTGGCGCACCATTTTTTCAATAGCGGACTTCTCCGCTTCGAGCGATGACACTTCGCGTTCGATTGCCGCCAAGGCTTCACGGGCAGACTGTTTGTCCTGTTCAGCGGATTGGCGTTGTTCCTGCAAATCTCGCTCTTCGGACTTTGCCTTCTCTACGGCTTCCAAAGCGGTTTTTAGCGTTGCACCGAACAAATTAGCAGAGTCATTTGTTTGAGAGCCTAAGTCCTGTAATTTCGCTTCCGCATCGGTTTTTTCGCCTTGCAGGCGTTGCAAGCGACTTTCAGATTGGGTGATTTCCCGTTCGGCCAATTCTCTGCGGGCGGATTTGTCCGCCAATTGCCGGGTCAGCTCATTATACTCTGTTTCCAGCGCGCTCCGTGTCGAAATGGCAATTTCAGCGTCCTCAGCGGCTGCGGCTAGCGCTTCTGTTGTATCCGCGAGCGACGTCAAATGCTCGAATTCCGCATTGAGACGGGCTTGGGCTGTCTCCGCATCCGAAACAATGCCCTGTTCGCGGGAGATGTCAGCGGCGAGTTGCTCCAATTGCTGTTCAAGCTTAATTATTTCTGTTTTGGCGGCCGTTTCATCCTGTTCGAGACTGTCTTTGGCCGCGTTTAGTCGGGCCATGACCGCAGCGGCGATAATTTGCTCTTCCCGCTTAGGTTCCAAAGTTTCGGCCAGTTCAGCGGCCTTCCGTGTCAACTCCGAAGCTCTAGCCGCCGTATCTTGCACCTGAGTTTCACAGGCTTTTAAAGATTCTTGGGAGGCCGCCAGGGTTTCCAGCGCATTTTCCCAGCGTTTGAGCCAGAGTAGGGATTTATACTCGTGTATTTCACCGGCAAGGCGCTTATATCGGGTTGCCTGACGCGATTGACGGCGCAGAGATAGCAATTGGCTTTCGATCTGGCGAATAATATCGTCCAATCGGTCTAGATTAGACTCGGCAGCGCGCAAGCGTAATTCCGCTTCGTGACGCCTATTGTGAAGTCCGGAAATACCAGCGGCCTCTTCTAGAATGCGGCGACGATTAGACGGTTTAGCTGCGATCAGCTCGCTAATCTGGCCTTGACGAACCAGAGCCGGAGAGTTCGCACCTGTACTGGCATCCGCAAAAAGGAGCTGAATGTCTTTCTGACGGACGGTTTTATTGTTGATTTTATAGCTTGAGCCTTTGCCCGAGGTGATTATCCGTGTGACTTCGAGAATGTCATCTTCATTAAACTGCGGCGGCGCCACCCGGGCCGAATTATCAACAGTCAACGTAACGTGTGCTTGATTACGCCCCGGTCTTTGCTTGGTTCCGTTAAAGATGACATCTTCCATGCCTTTGGCGCGCATGGCTTTGGCGGAATTAGCCCCCATCACCCAGCGAATGGCTTCGAGCAGGTTGGATTTCCCACAACCGTTCGGGCCGACAATGCCGGTCAATCCTGGTTCAATCACAAAGTCAGTTGGGTCCACGAAGGACTTAAAACCGACTAAGCGGATTTGATTGAAAGTCAGGCTTCCCATGATTACTCGGCAGGCTCCTCGACTTTTTCACCTAAAAGTGGGCCGAGGACGGCATCAAAATCCTCGATTACAAAGAGTCCCTTGCCGGAACTGTTTTTGTGGAGTTTGTCATTGATGAAAAATGACGGTGTGGATCTGACCCCTTTTTCGCGGGCAGCTTTGACTTTGGCTTTATATTCGGCCAGCCATTCCTGATCATTGCGGCACTCTTCGTATTTTTTAAGGCTCAAGCCAGACGCCTTAGCCAAATCTTCGTAGGCTTTACCCTTGTCTGGCGCGCGCAGTATGGCTTCTTGCCGCTTAAACTGAGCGGAAATATTCGAGAAAAACTTGGATTCGTCGACGCAATTGGCAATCGCAAAGCCCGTTTGTGCCAAGATTTCAGGAGATGTCGGGAATTCCCGGAAAATAAATCGGACTTTCCCGGTCTCAATATATTTTTTCTTGAAATCCGGGAACACATTATTGTGCCAGTTGGCGCAGGCTGGGCAAACAACAGAGGCGTATTCGACCACAACGACAGAGGCATCTTTGGCGCCCATAGCATGGTCATTGTCAAATTCATATTTTGAAACGGCTTCGCCTGGCGCCATGGCGCCACTGCCGCCGCTGTCACCACCCGGGCTACCGCAAGCGGCTAAAGCGACTGCAGAAAGGGCCAGGAGGCTGTGTCGCAAAAAAGACGAATCGATTTTTAAAACAGAGGTCATAGTTAAGTCTCTCTTTTTTCGGACCAAAGGCAAGAATAGTGTAAAGGTTTTGTTAATTTATTAACAAATTCCTAATTCGACGGGAAAAGTCTGGAAATGGGCTGCGTTTGCACCCTGTTCCTTATTCTAAGAGTGCGTCAAATACTGGTGTCAGGGCTGCCGCACTTTTGTCGTCAGGTTTGAAGATGTCACCATTTATTATAATCCCGGGGACTCCCGCCATACCGGCCGCCGCCATACGCTTGCTGGAACGTTCAATACGGGGAATATGATCAGGCTCATTGAAGCAGGCCTCAATATCCTCTTTGGTTTTCAATCCGGCCCGTGTCGCCAGGTCTTCGAAAACTTTCTGACCGTTTCTTGCGTTAATCGCTTCGAATATCGCTTTCTGGCTCTTCATTTGATAAACAATCATATCCATATATTGGTCTTCGGGGGCGCAATTGGCGAATATGAAGCCTGGAACAGAAACATCTTGAGGTGGTGTGGGAATTTCACGAAAAGCCATCTGTACTTTTCCGGTGTCAATATAATTTGCCTTGATGCTTGGCCATTCATTGGTGAACCACTTGCCGCAATGACCGCAAGTTACTGAGGCATAAACAATCATTTTGACCTTGGCACTATCAGAACCCACCAAATGGTCATCTGGGGCAAAGTCAAAGACATGATCGATATCGATTTTAGCCGGGTCCGGTGCTGCGTGACCGTGATCGGCATGAGGATCTTTTTGCGGGTCCGAAGCTGGGATGGGTGTCGATTGCGGTGTATCAGCTGATGCTGAAGCTAGTATTTTTTCCGGAGATTTTTCTGCGGCAGCGTTATGGGACTCTGGAGTTTTATCGATCTTTTCTTCAGGTCCGCAGGCGGACAACAAAAGGCCTAAGGATAAAACGGAACATGTTCTCAGGAAATTTCTTGGCGTAAGCATTCTCAATCTCTCAATTCTTGCGGGTAAGTGCTTGGCGACCCAGCTTTTCCAGGGCGCTTCTTAATTCAGGGTTAGTAACGTTTTCCAGTGACAATTGCAGCTCCTCCGATTGGCGCGGAGTGAGGTCTTGTGTGCGGTTGGCTTTGGCCCCAGCCAGTTGGCCGTCACGCATACGGGTCTGTTGGACTTTAATATGACGTATATAATCTGGGCCCAGATAACCATTGGCACGATCGATAATGGCGGAACCGGCGGCCGTTATCAAGGCGGCGGCCGGGCCGGGGGCGGCGATCAGTAAAGTCCGACCCTCGCGGCCACCCAAAAATCTGAGCGGCGTGGATATCCGGGCGAATCGAGGCCCAACAATATCTTCCCAATGTTCGGTCAGACCTGATTTGCCGGCTCCGAATTTTGCGGACAAGGGTTTCATGATTTTAGCCACAGCCCGTCCGGCCGGAGGCGTGGCTCGGTAAGCACGCTGCCCACGGCTTTGTTTAAGCCAGGCATTGATGACGGCCTTGTCCCGTCGGCTTTTATCGGAATTGTCCGGTTGCATGGACGTCTAAATGCCTTAAGCGGAGAACAAGGTAAAGATAAACAGTGGTTAAAATCGAGTCACATATTCCGGAGCTGCGCGCATCCTTGTTGGTCTGGTATGACGCCCAGGGGCGCAGTTTGCCCTGGCGCATCCGTCCCGAAGACCGGGCCAAGGGCATCGTCGCTGATCCTTATGCCATCTGGTTGTCCGAGATTATGTTGCAGCAAACCACCGTGCCACACGCCACACCCTATTGGGAGAAATTTCTGAAGCATTGGTCGACCGTGTCTGATTTGGCCGATGCAAAACAAGACGATGTGCTCGCGGCGTGGGCGGGGCTGGGCTATTATGCCAGAGCCCGGAACCTGCATAAATGCGCGCAAGTCATCCGCGATGCGTATGGTGGGTGTTTTCCCGATACTGAGAAAGAACTCCTGAAACTCCCGGGGATCGGACCTTATACAGCGGCAACACTGGCGGCGATATGTTTTAATGAGGCCACCAATATCGTCGATGGCAATGTGGAGCGGGTGATTGCACGACTCCACGCCGAAGATGCGCCGTTGCCGAAATCGAAAAAACTATTGTCGCAGTTGGCCGCACCTATCGCTGATCCAGACAGGCCTGGCGATTATGGTCAGGCGCTGATGGATTTAGGCGCAACCGTCTGTACACCGCGCAAACCTAATTGCGATGTCTGCGTTTGGGCTTTTGCTTGTCAGGCAAAGGCCGATGGCAACCCGGAAGATTATCCTGTGAAAATCAAGAAAGACCGCCCTGTGAAATACGGGGCTGTTTTCGCCCTCATTAATGATGGAAAAATTCTGTTACGTAAACGTCCGGATAAAGGCTTGCTGGGTGGGATGCTCGAACTTCCCGGCACACCTTGGGAGTTGACGATGCCGGACGAGGCGTTGAGTTTTGCGCCGGTAAGACGAAACTGGGAAAAACTGCAAGATCAGGTTAAACATGTCTTCACGCATTTTGAATTGCGACTTGATGTTTATCGGGCACTTGGAGAA